>DASPRX010000218.1:0-14991 GCA_035624235.1 Burkholderiales bacterium
GTGCGCAACTTCGGCCTCGATCCCGAGCGCTACATCGGGTTCGCGTTCGGCTCGGGGCTGGAGCGCCTGACCATGCTGCGCTATGGCATCGACGACCTGCGCCTGTTCTTCGACGGGGACCTGAGGTTCCTGCGCCAGTTCGCCTGAGCCATGAACGTTCCAGAGAGCTGGCTGCGCACCCTGGTCGATCCGTCTTTGAAGACGGACGAGCTCGCGCATCTGCTCACCATGTCCGGGTTGGAGGTCGAGTCGAGCGCGCCGGTGGCGCCCGAGTTCTCGGGCGTCGCGGTGGCGCGCGTGCTCGAGGTGGCCAAGCATCCGGACGCGGACAAGCTGAGCGTTTGCCGGGTCGATGCCGGCGCGGGAAGCGTCGCGGTGGTGTGCGGGGCTCCGAACGTGCGTCGTGGCATGCTCGCGCCCTATGCGCGGCCGGGGGCGCAGCTGCCGGGCGGTCTCGCCATCAGGATCGCGAAGGTGCGCGGTGTGGAGAGCCACGGCATGCTGTGCTCGGCGCGCGAGCTCGGGCTATCCGAGGACCACGCCGGATTGCTCGAGCTGCCCGCGGACGCCGTGCCGGGCAGCGATCTGCGCGCGGCGCTCGCGCTGGACGACCGCGTGCTGACCATCAAGTTGACGCCGAACCGCGCCGATTGCCTGTCGATCCTCGGCGTGGCACGCGAGGTCGCGGCGCTGACGCGCGCGAAGCTGCAGGAGCCCGACACGTCCGCGGTGGCCGCAACCGGGGCGGCGCACCATCCGGTGCGCATAAGCGAGCCGGGCGGCTGCGGGCGCTTCAGCGCGCGGGTGATCCGCGGCGTGAATGCGGCCGCGCCGACGCCGGAATGGATGCGCCGGCGTCTCGAGCGCGCCGGGCAGCGCTCGATCTCGGCACTTGTCGACGTGACGAACTACGTGATGCTCGAGCTCGGACGGCCGCTGCACGTCTACGATCTCGAGAAGCTGCATGGCGCGATCGACGTGCGCTTGGGGCGCAAGGGCGAGAAGGTGCTGCTCCTGAACGGGCAGGAGGTCGAGGTCGATGGATCGGTGCTGTGCATTACCGACGATTCGGGCGTCATCGGCCTGGCCGGAATCATGGGTGGCGAGTCCACCAAGGCCGAGCCGACCACGAAGAACATCCTCCTCGAATCGGCGTTCTTCTATTCCGAGGCGATCGCCGGGCGCGCGCGCCGCTGGGGGTTCGCGAGCGATGCATCGCACCGCTTCGAGCGCGGCGTAGATTTCGACAACAATGTCGCCGGAATCGAGCGCGCGACACGGCTGATCCTCGATATCTGCGGCGGCGAAGCGGGGCCGACCGAAGATCACGTCGCGCGCCTGCCGGGCAGGAAGCCGGTGCGCATGCGGGTGACACGCGCGCAGAAGGTGATCGGCGTGCCGGTGAGCGGCGAGGAAATGGCCGATGTCTTTACGCGCCTGCGGCTGCCCTACGAGTGGGAAGGCGAGGCGTTCGTGGTCACGCCCCCGAGCTACCGCTTCGACCTTGAGATCGAGGAGGACCTGATCGAGGAAGTGGCGCGCGTGCACGGCTTCGAGCGCATCCCGGCACATCCGCCGCGCGCGGCGGCGCGCATGAGCCCGCTCCCCGAAGGGCGGCGCTCGCTGCACGCGCTGCGCGAGCGGCTGGCAGCCTGCGACTATCAGGAAGTGATCAATTTCAGCTTCGTCGAGCCCGCCTGGGAGGCGGATTTCGCGGGCGAGCAGAACCCGATCCGGCTGCTGAATCCGATCGCCAGCCAGCTGTCCGTGATGCGCACCACGCTCATCGGCTCGTTGGTAGCCAACTTGCAGTACAACCACGCGCGCAAGCAGCCGCGCATCAGGGTGTTCGAATTGGGACGCGTGTTCCTGCGCGACGCACGCGCCGCGGACGGGCCGCTCGCGGTGGCCGGGCTGCGCCAGCCGCTGCGCGTCGGCGCGGCCGCCTGCGGCCCGGCGCTCGGGGAACAGTGGGGCGAGCCGACGCGCCGCGCAGCCGATTTCTTCGACATCAAGGCGGACCTCGAGGCGCTGCTCGCGCCGCGTGCGGCACGCTTCGATGCGGCGACGCACCCTGCTTTCCACCCCGGGCGCTCGGCGCGCGTGATTGTCGACGGTACGCCGGGGGGCTGGATCGGAGAGCTGCATCCGCGGTGGCAGCGCAAGTATGAGTTGCCCCAGCCGGCGGTGCTGTTCGAGGTCGACGTGGACGCGTTCCAACGGGTGCCGATACCGCGCGCCCAGGTGCCATCCAGATTCCCGCCGGTGGTGCGCGACATCGCGATGCTTTTCGACGCGCGCATTGCGGCGCAGCAAATCCTCGCAGCGATCGACGCGGGCAGGCCCGGGATCGTGCAGGAGGTCACGATCTTCGACCTATATCAGGGAAAAAGCCTTCCGGCTGGCAGAAAAAGCCTTGCTTTTCGGGTAGTTATGCAACATACTGAACGCACGCTCACGGATGCCGAAGCAGATTCTGCGCGCGATGCCCTGGTTGGGCTTTTGGCGCGTAAGTTTTCGGCAACTCTGCGTTCCTAAAAGAGAAATCGGAAAAGCAAAGCTCGGGGAGCAGTGATGACTCTGACCAAGGCCGAATTGGCCGACCTGCTGTTCGAGAAGGTTGGGCTGAACAAGCGCGAGGCCAAGGACATGGTCGAGGCGTTTTTCGAGGAGATCCGCGGGGCGCTCGAGCGGGGCGAAAGCGTCAAGCTCTCGGGTTTCGGCAACTTCCAGTTGCGCGACAAGCCCCAGCGCCCGGGGCGTAACCCCAAGACGGGCGAAGAGATCCCGATCAGCGCCCGTCGCGTCGTCACCTTTCACGCCAGCCAGAAGCTGAAGGCCATGGTGGAGAAGGCGCGCCATGGAGCAGAACCGCAAAAAGGCTGAGCTTCCGCCGATCCCCGCGAAGCGCTACTTCACGATCGGTGAGGTGAGCGAGCTGTGCGGGGTGAAGCCGCACGTGCTCCGCTACTGGGAGCAGGAATTCACGCAGCTCAAGCCGGTCAAGCGCCGGGGCAACCGGCGCTACTACCAGCACCACGAGGTGCTGCTCATCCGCCGCATCCGCGAGCTGCTGTACGAGGAAGGCTTCACGATAAGCGGCGCGCGCAATCGCCTCGATCATGCGCTCGTGCCCGAAGAGCGCAGCGAGCCGCCGGCGCGTGCGTCGCGCGCGGCCGCAGGCGGCACTGATCTCGCCGCGCTCAAGCGCGAATTGCGCGAAGTGCTGGATTCGCTCCGCGCCTAGCAGCGCGGCGCGATGCGGCGCGACCCCCTGATATAATCCACGCCCACGGGGCGTAGCGCAGCCTGGTAGCGTACCTGCATGGGGTGCAGGTGGTCGCGAGTTCAAATCTCGCCGCCCCGACCAGTGATTCCAAAGGCTTCCTTCAGGAAGCCTTTTTCATTTCTCGGACCTGCGTGCGTTTCGCCGCGGTCCAGCGCTCGACGATCGAGCGCGCGCCGTTCAGCGTCGGGTCCATCGCCTGGTCGTGCCCTGCGCGCTTGCAGGTGAGCTCGACCACGTAGCCGTTCGGGTCGCGGAAGTAGATCGAGTCGATGAAGCCGTGATCGGACACGCCGCGGACTTCGCGCCCTTCGTCCTTACCCTTCTTGTGCATGCGCTCCAGAGTGGCTCGGTCCACTTCGAGCGCGATGTGCAGGTCGTAATCGTGCTGGTGCTTGAACTCGAAGGGGCGGTCCGGCGCCTCGAAGAACGCGAGGTAGGAACCGTCTCCCATCTCGTAGAAGGTGTGCAGCACGTCGGTGCGTCGGCCGGTCTTGGTCTCCTTGATCTCCAGCGCGCCCGCGAGCCTCAGGCCGAGGAAATCCTCGTAGAAGGCGCGCGTCTGCTCCGAATCGCGGCAGCGGTAAGCGTTGTGATGCAGTCCCTTGATCATGGGTTCCTCCATCGGCTCAAAGCGACACGAAGCGCGTCCCCTTGAGCGAGTCGGCGAAGCCGTAGAACACCTCGTGCACCTTGTTCCAGCTCGGCAGCTTGCGCATGCGCTGCATCCAGCGCTCGACGTTCGGATAAGCGCTGAATTTGCAGCCGACCGCCTTCCCTGCCTCGAGGATAACAGCCCCCATGTAGTCGGCGATGGTGATGGTGTCACCGCACAGGTAGGGCTTATGTGTGCCGAGGAGATACTTGTCCAGGGTCTCGAGCCAGCCCTTCGATTTCTCCAGCCCCCACTGGATCGTGCCCTTGTGGACGGTGTCGTCGGGCCGCTGGTGATTGGGGAAAATCTGCGGGTAGAGCAGGCCGTAGCCGTAATCGCGGTAGATGTTGGAATTGAACCAGTCCATCATCTCGTTCACCTTGGCGCGCTGGCGCAGGTCCTTCGGGTAGGCAGGCGAGCCGCTCTTTTCGGCGAGGTATTTCAGGATCGCCGAACACTCGGTGAGGAACATGCCGCCGTCTTCCAGCACCGGAACGAGCCGGTTCGGGTTGATCGAGATGAACGGCTCCTTGTGGTGCTCTCCCGTGAGCAGATCGACGACCTTCAGCTCGACGTCCAGCTTCGCTTCGGCAATGAACAGCAGGACGGTGCGCGAGGTGGTCGACACTGGGTGCATGTACAGCTTCATGTAGGTCCTCCGTACGCGCCGCAGCCGCTCGGCGCGCGACATTATGTGGCAGGAATGCGGGCAAGGCGAGACCTCCTGCGCCGCAGGCTTTGTGCAAGCGCGCGCGTCGGCTAGAATTCTGCGGTCACGCGATGCGCATTCTTATCTCAAACGACGACGGGTACTTTTCCCCTGGAATCACCGTACTGGCCGAGGCGCTGTGCGCCCTAGGCGACGTCACCGTGGTGGCTCCGGAGCGGGACCGCTCCGGGGCATCAAACTCGCTCACTCTTGACCGGCCGCTCTCAGTGCGGCGGGCAGCCAACGGTTTCTACTTCGTCAACGGCACGCCGACCGACTGCGTGCACCTGGCGGTGACCGGGCTGCTGGACTTCCTGCCCGACGTCGTCGTTTCTGGCATCAATCTGGGCGCGAACATGGGCGACGACACGATCTACTCGGGCACGGTAGCGGCCGCGACCGAGGGCTTCCTGCTCGGGATTCCCTCGCTCGCGGTATCGCTGGTGGGCAAGACAGGGCGCCACCACGCCGCGGCGGCGCAGGTCGCGGCCCGCCTCGTCGAGCGCTTTGCGCAGGCGCCGCTCGCGCAGCCAGTGCTGCTGAACGTCAACGTGCCCGACATGCTCTACGCGGAGCTGGACGGCTTCGAGGTGACGCGCCTTGGCCGACGCCACAAGGCGGAGCCGGTCGTCAAGATCGCGACGCCGCGCGGCGACACGGCGTACTGGATCGGGGCCGCGGGCGGCGCGGCGGACGCGGGGCCGGGTACCGATTTTCACGCCGTCGAGCACGGCAGGATTTCGGTGACGCCGCTGCAGATCGACCTCACCTTCGCCGGCCAGCTTGCGATGCTGCGGGACTGGCTGCCCCGATGAACGCGCGCAGCTCGCGCAACCTGTCGGGAATCGGCATGACTTCCCAGCGCACGCGTGCGCGCATGGTCGACCGGTTGCGCGAGCAGGGCATTCGCGACGAACGCGTGCTTGCCGCGATGGGCGCGGTGCCGCGCCACATGTTCGTCGAAGAAGCGCTCGCCAGCCGCGCCTACGAGGATACGGCGCTGCCCATCGGCTTTTCGCAGACGATCTCACAGCCGTTCATCGTCGCGCGCATGATCGAGGTTCTGCTCGAGGGTTCGCGGGCGGATCGCGAGCTCGGCAAGGTGCTCGAGGTGGGCACCGGCTGTGGCTACCAGGCAGCCGTGCTGGCGCAGATCGCCGGCGAGGTGTTCTCGATCGAGCGCCTTGCTGGCATGCTCGAACGCGCACGCGCGAACCTTTTCGGCCTCAAGCTCTCGAACCTGAGGCTTGCGCACGGCGACGGCGGCCACGGCCTCGAGAAGGCAGCACCCTTCGATTCGATCATTGTCGCGGCCGCCGCCGCGCACGTGCCGCAGGCCCTGTTACGTCAGCTCGCGCAGGGTGGCAGAATGGTACTTCCGGTGCGCAAGCCGCGCGCGGCACGCGACGCGCAGCGGCTGGTTCTCATCGAGCGCGGCACGCGCGGCTACGTGGAAACGGAGCTGGACGCGGTGCGCTTTGTCCCGCTGGAGGCGGGTAAGGCATGAAGCGGGTGACACGTTTGTCCGACTGGAAATTTGCGCTGTTCGCGTTGGCTTGTGCGCTCGCCGCCTGCTCGAGCGTCCCGAATACGGCGCCGGTGCGCGAGCATGGACCGGCGGCCAGGACTGCCTCGAAGCCTCCTGTCGCCGAGCGGACGCCGGTACCGGGTGCGCGCACCGAATACGTGGTCAAGCCCGGCGACACGCTCTACAGCATCGCGCTCGAGAACGGCGTGGACTATCGCGATCTGACGCGCTGGAACAACCTCGACGATCCGACCAAGATAAGCGTGGGCCAGACGCTGCGCCTGACCTCACCGCAGGAGGCAGCCGCCGCGCCGCCGCCGGGCGTCGAGGTCGGCGCGGCGCGCGGGATCGGCCCGGTCGAGTCGCATCCGCTCGATGCCACCTCGAGCGCGCAGCAGGGCGCCGGCGACGGCGGCGTAAAGACCTCGCCCAAGGCGCTGCGCCTGCCGTATTCGAGCGGCAATCTCGCCATGCTGAGCAAGGAGGCGCAGCCTCCGGGCGCGCAGCCATCTGCACCGGTGGGCGGCTCACCCGCGCCTGCGCCGGCGCCGAAGGCCGAGACGAAGTCAGAAACGAAGCCCGAGGTTGCGCCCGTGGCCAAGGCGGAGGCCAAGCCCGCCTGGCAGCCCGCGGATCCCGATGCAAAGAGCATCGGTTTCATCTGGCCGGCGCACGGCCAGCTTCTGGCGGGTTTCTCCGAGCAGAGCAACAGAGGCGTCGACATCGGCGGCCGGCTCGGCGATCCCGTCTACGCCGCGGCGCCGGGCCGCGTGATGTACACGGGCACCGGCATCAGGGGCTACGGCAAGCTGATCGTGATCAAGCACGAGAACGGCTTCAACAGCGTCTACGCGCACAACAAGACGATCCTGGTGAAGGAAGGCCAGACCGTGACGCGCGGCGAGCGTATCGCCGAGTTGGGCGAGACTGACGCCAGCAAGCCCGCGCTGCACTTCGAGATCCGAAAGTCGGGCAAGCCGGTCGATCCGCTGAAGTATCTGCCGAACGGAAAACCGCCGTCCTGACAATCAGTCGCGCGCCGCACGCAGCGCTTCGGCGAGGTCGACCACCGCGGAAGCGTAAAAGGAACTGCGGTTGTAGCGCGTCAGCACGTAGAAGTTGCGCAGTCCGATGCGGAATTCGCTCGGCGCGTCGGGGTTCCCGAGCTCGACCAGGGCGGCGAGCGGATCTCCCGCAGGGGGCGAGCTGACGGGTACGACGCCCGCGCGCGCGAGCTCGGCCAGAGCGTAGCGCGGCTGAAGCCCCGCTCCTGCATAGGGACGATAGCCGTCGCCGTCGACGAGCGCGCGCAGCTGCACGGGCTCACCGGAGCCCCAACCGTGGGAGCGGAGAAAGTTCGCGACGCTGCCGATCGCGTCGACCGCGCTGTCGCGCAGATCGACGACTCCGTCGCCGTCGAAGTCGACGCCGTAGCGCAGGTAGGTGCTCGGCATGAACTGCGGGATGCCGATGGCGCCAGCGTACGAGCCCTTGACAGTGAGTGCGTCGATGTGCGCGCGGCGCGCGAGCAGCAGGTACTTTTCCAGCTCTCCTCTGAAAAAGTCCGCGCGACGCGGATAGTCGAACGCGAGCGTGCTTAGCGCGTCGAGCACGCGCCAGCGGCCGATGTGACGTCCATAGAACGTCTCCACCCCGAGGATCGCGACGATATATTCTTCCGGAACCCCGTACAGCCGGTGCGCGCGCTCGAGCGCCTCTTCGTTGCGAAACCAAAAGGCCAGGCCGGCCTCGATGCGACGCTCGGTGAGGAACAGGCTGCGGTAGTCTTCCCACGAAGGCGCCTTTTCCGGCGCTGTCCGCTCGATCGCCTCGAGGATCGCGTCCTGGTGTTGCGCCTTGGCGAACAGCCTCACCAGTTGCCGCTCCTGGAAGGCGTGCTTCTCGACCATCGTGCGCACGAACGCGCGCACCTCCGGCCGCTCGGCGTACGACGGTGGCGCGGGCGGGTCCGCAAGCACGGCGCCGCCGGCTAGCATCAGCATCGCCCCGCCTATGGCAGCTAGGTTCTTCATGTCAGGTGCAATTCTCGCACCAGACGCCTCAATTCGTGAACCTCGGCAGGCGGCGCATCGGCGCCGTAGCGCAGCGCCAGGTATAGCTCGCCGATCCTGTGGATGGTGGCGCGCGCACGGGGCAGGCTGCGCGCCGCGCGCTCGGAGAAGTCGCGCGGCCCCTCGCCGGGCGCGCGTTCGAGCCCGCTCGCGCGCAACTTGCGGCAGAAGCCTTGCCAGGCGCGTTGCACCGGGTCGCGCGCGGAGAGGCCGCGCAGGGACCAGGCGACCAGCCCCAGCATGAGGGCGCCGAGGATCGTGAATAGCGCGACCGTCAGGTTGCGCCAGTCGGCGTCCGGGATGCCGACGAAAGACATCAGGTCGCGCTGGCGCTGCGGGTCGTAGCTGAGCACCCAGACGTTCCATATGTGCGCGAGCGCCTCCCAGTCGTAACGCAGCGCTCGCAGCCATTTCATATCGGGCCGCATGAGCAGCGGCACCGCCACGCCTGGGGCGCTCCCGCGCACCAGCTCCGATTCGATACGGCCCGGAACCGCCGCCGCGGTTGGGTCGACGCGCAGCCAGCCCTGGTTCTGCAGGTAGACCTCGGCCCAGGCGTGCGCATCGGACTGGCGCACGGTGATGACATGGTCGACCGGGTTGAGATCGCCACCCTGATAGCCGGTCACGACCCTGGCGGGAACGCCGGCGGCGCGCATCAGGAACACGAACGCCGAGGAGAAATGCTCGCAGAACCCGGCCTTCGTCTCGAACAAGAACTCGTCGATCGAATCGCGGCCGAGGGCGGGGGGCTCGAGTGTGTAGGCAATGCCGCTCGCGCGCAGCCAGGCGATCGCGCGCGCCAGCACCTGCGCGTCGCTGCCCGACTCGCGGCGCCACTGCTGCGCGAGCGCCGTGGCGCGCGGGTCGAAGCCCCTGGGCAGGCGCAGCGCGCGCCGCAGCTCGGCGGTGTCCGCCCGCGAATCGGGCGCCGCGTCGGTGACCGAGGTAAGCCGGTAGCGGATTCGACTGCGCACCGGGCGCGGTGCGACGATCTGCCCGTCGCTCGTGAAGCGCGCCCCGTCGGGCAGGCTCGCCGCGGACTCCAGCGCAAACAGCCAGTCACGCTCGTGCGGCTCCAGCACGACCTCGTAGCGGTAGCGCGCCGTGCCCCCGGCGGGCGGCTTGAACGGGGCAATGACGCTCGCTCCCATCCGCCAGGTGCGGCCGTCGAAGTCCCACAGGACCGGACCGCGCCAGTAGCGCAGCCTTTGCGGCGGTGACTCTCCCCGGAACTCGGCGCGAAACGCGACGCTGTCGGACAACGCGACGTGTGCGAGCGCGCCGGGCGACATGCTCTCGCTCAGCCCGGTGACGCCGGCGTAAGCGTCCTGCGGCAGGCCCCACAACGGCCCTTGCACTCGCGGGAAAAGCAGGAACAGCGCCAGCGCTGCGGGAACCGCCTGCGCGAGCAGCACGGCGCCGGTGCGCAGGTTGGCGCGCACCGCGCGCTGCGGAGCATTGAAGCCGACCATCGTGGCGACGATCGCCAGCAGCGCGGCGAACATCGCGAGGGCGGTGGGGATGCTCTGCGTGAAGAAGAAATTCGTGATGATCAGGAAGAAGCACAGGAGCGCGATGACCGTGGCGTCTCGATGCGTGCGCATCTCCAACAGCTTCAGGCCCGAGAACAGCATGAGCAGCACGATCCCCGGGACGCGGCCGAACAACGTGTGATACTGGACCCAGATTCCGGCCATCGCCGCGGCCGCGATCGCGAGCAGGGCCCAGCGCGAGGGGAGCGGGCCGCCCAAGCGCGCAAGCAGCGCGCGCCAGGCGTAGAGCGCGAGCACCAGGGCAGTCACCCACCAGGGCGCGCGCGCGGCGTGCGGCGCTACGACGATGACGAGCGACAGCATGAGACCGGCCAGGTCGCGGCCCGTTACGGCGCGCATCTCCGGCGCGAGCGGGTGCGGAATCGCGCTCATGGCGCCTCGTACAGCGCCAGCGCCTGCAGGCAGGCGGCGCGATGGGCATCGCCGCGCTGCAGCGCGAGCGTCACGCCCGGTAGGCGCATTCCGTAGCGCGCGCCGGCGCGATCGGCCGCCAACACCCACCCTGCCAGGCGCGACAGTCGCTGCTCGAGGCCGGCGGTGGCGGGAAGCAATTGCCAGTCGAGCCATAGCTCGGCTGCGACGTCGCCGGAAAACTGCTTGGTCAGCATGTCGTCGCTGCGTGCGACGGCCTTCCACGCCACGTGCCGGGGGGAGTCGGAGAGCTGATAGCCGCGCAGGCCCGCGAAATCGTCGGTGCCCTGCGCCTGGGCGCGCGTCGCACCGGCGCTAGAGCCCGCGCTCGCGGGAGGCATTGTGGATCGTTCCGGGCGCGGATAGATCAGGCAGCGCGCGTCCGGCTCGACGTAGCTCCAGGCACGGAACAGGCCGAGCGGGAACCGGGTCTCGAGCATCACGCGGCCGAGTGGCAGCCACCCGCGGCGCGCGGTGGGCACCGCGAGCACCACCTCCGCCACAGTGTCGGGTGGCACGTCGGCGACCATCTGCGCACCGCTCGCTAGGTGGCGCAGCAGGATTGCAGGGCGCTCGATGCCGACGCCGCCGTCGAGGTAGACGCGGAACTGCGCGGCCTCGCCGGCGTAAACGGGCTCGGCGCGCCCTACGCTTACCGACATACGCGCCAGATTGCGCGCCGTTTGCACCATGGCGGCCAGGCCTACCCCGGCGAGCAGGAAGGTCAGGGCGAAACCGAGCGAGATAGCGTAGTTGATCGAGCCGACGAGCAAGATGAGGAGCGCCGCGCCGTACATCCACCCCAGGCCCGTCGGCACGATGTACACGCGCCGGTGCCCGAGCACCACGGTGCCGCGCTCGGGCGGAGAGAGGCCGTGCAGCCAGCTGGCAAAGCGCGAACGGTCGAGCAGGCTGCGGATCACGCGCGCTTCAGTTCGTCGTTCCGTCGTAGTGCCATCGCTTCTTCCACGCTGCGATCACGCGGCCGGGATAGTCGGCCTGCCCGAGGCTGCCGTTGTAGCGACCTAGAGCGCGGAAGTAGTCGCCCTTTTCCCGGTCCAGGTAGTAGCGCAGGATCACGCAACCATAGCGCAGATTGACCCGCAGGTGGAACAGGTTGTCGTGCGGCCGGCCGATCAGCTTGACCCAGAACGGCATCACCTGCATGTAGCCGCGCGCGCCGGCCTGGGAGATCGCGTACTTGCGAAACCCGCTCTCCACGTCGATGACGCCGAGCACGAGCTGAGGATCCAGGCCCGCGCGGGTCGCCTCGTACTGCACCGTCTTGAGCAGTTGCAGGCGCATCCAGCGGTCCGGCATCTGCTTCGCAAGCCGCTCGGACATCTCGCTCAGCCAGTGCTGCGCGTCCTCCTGCCGGTTGAACGTGAGCGTCGGCGGAGCGCGATCGCCGATGGCGGCCGACAGGGCCGCTCGCACCGCATCGGCGAGCGGCTCGTACTGCTGGGCGCCGGCCATGGCCGGCGCCGGCACGAGCAGCGCGACGGCGAGCAGCAGGCAAAGCCGCGCAGCCCGGCGTCTCATCCCTCGGCGAGCCGCTCCTGGAGAAAGCGCACCGCGTCGCCCAAGGGGAGATGGCGCGGCTGCGCGTCGCGCCTGCCCTTGTACTCCAGCGTGCCCGCGGCAAGCCCCTTGTCCGAGAGCACCGCGCGGTGAGGGATCCCGAGCAGGTCCATGTCGGCGAACAGCACGCCCGGCCGCTCGTCGCGGTCCTCAAGCAGCGCATCCACGCCGGCGGTCCGCAGCTCCGCATACAGGCGGTCGGCCGCCTCGCGCACCGTGGCGCTCTTGCGATAGCCGATCGGCACCAGGCTCGCTTCGAACGGCGCCATCGGCCGTGGAAAGGCGATGCCACGCTCGTCGTGGTTCTGCTCGATCGCGGCGGCCACGATGCGCGTAACGCCGATGCCGTAGCAGCCCATTTCCATCGGTTTGCTCTCGCCCTTCTCGTCGAGGAACGTCGCCTTCATCGCGTCGGAATACTTGGTGCGCAGCTGAAAGATGTGCCCGACCTCGATGCCGCGCTGGATGCGCAGCACGCCCCCGCCGTCGGGGCTGGAGTCGCCTTCGACCACGTTGCGCAGGTCGCCGACCAGCGACGGCTCGGGCAGATCGCGGCCCCAGTTGACGCCGGCAAGGTGAACGCCTTCCTCGTTCGCGCCGCACACGAAATCGCTCATGGCCACGACGCTGCGGTCGGCCAGCACGCGCACGCCGGCCGCGCCCACGGGCCCGATATAACCAGGCCTGCAGCCGAGGTGGCGCTGGATCTCGGCATCGGTGGCGAAACGAAAAGGCGCCAGGTCAGGCAGCTTGCCCGCCTTCACCTCGTTCAGCGTGTGATCGCCCCGCAACAGCAGCAAATTAAACTGGTCGTCGTGCATCAGCGCGATCGCCTTGACCGTGCGTTCGAGCGGCACTCCGAGCTGCTCGGCCACTTCCTCGCAGCGGGTCTTGCCAGGCGTCGGCACCCTCCTCATGCTTTCGGAGGGCGCATTGCGCGGCGCAGCCGGCGCGAGGGCTTCAGCGAGCTCGACGTTCGCCGCATATGAGGAATCCGGGCAATAGGCAATGGCGTCCTCGCCCGAGTCCGCGAGCACGTGAAACTCGTGCGATCCGGTGCCGCCGATGGCCCCGGTGTCCGCCGCTACGGCGCGAAAGCGCAGTCCCAGGCGAGAGAAGATGCGCGTGTAGGTCTCGTACATGTTGCCGTACTCGCGCTGCAGGTCCTCGTAGCTGGCGTGGAACGAGTAGCCGTCCTTCATGAGGAATTCACGGGCGCGCATCACGCCGAAGCGCGGCCGTATCTCGTCGCGGAACTTGACGTGCATCTGGTAGAAGTGCACGGGTAGCTGCCGGTAGCTCTTGATCTCGCGCCGCGCAATGTCAGTGACCACCTCCTCGTGCGTGGGTCCGAAAAGAAAGTCGCGCTGGTGGCGGTCCTTGATCTTCAGCATCTGCGGGCCGAAGGTCTCCCAGCGGCCGGTTTCCTGCCACAGTTCGGCGGGGATCACGCAAGGCATTTGAACTTCGAGCGCTCCGGCGCGGTCCATTTCTTCGCGTACCACTGCTTCGACCTTGCGCAGCACGCGCAGCCCGACGGGCATCCAGGTGTACAGACCGGAGCCCAGGCGACGGATCAGGCCGGCGCGCAACATGAGCTGGTGGCTGACGAGTTCGGCCTCGGAGGGTGCCTCTTTGAGCGTGCCGATGAAGAATCTGGAGCTGCGCATCCTTGGCCTGCTTCGCGGCTTTGAGCCGGTCCCGCTGCAGCGTTGTAATTGGCGGAAGGCTGTGGAAAAATCGTTGCCGATTCTAACGTAAGGCGCCGTGCTCATGCTCGACAAGGATGGATTCCGTCCCAATGTAGGCATCATCCTGGCGAACGCACGCGACGAGGTGTTCTGGGGCAAGCGTGTCAACCAGCACGCCTGGCAGTTCCCGCAGGGAGGCATCAAGCACGGCGAGACCCCGGTGCAGGCGATGTACCGCGAGCTGGGGGAGGAGATCGGCTTGCTGCCGGAGCACGTCAGGATCCTTGGCCGCACGCGCAACTGGCTGCGCTACGAGGTACCCGAGCATTGGGTGCGGCGCGAGGGGCGCGGGACCTACAAGGGTCAGAAGCAGATCTGGTTTCTGCTGCGACTCGTCGGCCGGGACTGCGATGTGAGGCTGCGCGCCAGCGGCCATCCCGAATTCGACGCGTGGCGCTGGCACGAATTCTGGATACCGCTCGAGGTGGTGATCGAATTCAAGCGCGACGTGTACCGGCGGGCGCTCGAAGAGCTGCACCGTTTTCTCGTTACCGACCGGCGTCAGCGCCCGAACCGCGCAGAGCATGTCACCGGCTGAAGCCGCGCGCCGGGGACGCGGCGCGCCCAGGCTGGCGGACATGCGGGAGGCGACATGGAACGCAACTATCACGTACTGCCGAGCCGCACCCTGGGCGCGGGTGCGGGCCTTCGCCGGCCCACGCAAACGCAAGCGAGCGTCGAGCTAGAATCGCCCGCGCGCGAGGTGATGACCGATCTGGCGCGCGTCAGTGCGGCGACCATCCGTCCGCAGGCGCCGGTGGAGGGCGCGAACCAGTTCATGATGGCGCGCGGCGTGCGCCTGCTGCTGGTGATCGACGAGCACGAGCGGGTGCTGGGCCTGATATCGGCGACCGATATCCTCGGCGAGCGCACGATGCGGGTGGCAAGCGCGCGCGGACTGCGGCGCGACGAGCTGACTGTCGCTGACATCATGACGCCCGCGGAGCAGGTGGAGGTGATCGCCATCGAGGATATCGACGGTGCGCATGTCGGGCACGTCGTGGCGACCCTGCTGCACGCGGGGCGGCAGCACGCGCTGGTCGTCGATGCGCAGCCCGATTCCGGTCGCCTCATGGTGCGCGGCATCCTTTCCCTGTCGCAGGTCGCCCGTCAGCTCGGCAAGCCGTTACAGCTCGCCGAGGTCGCGCGCACGTTCGCTGAGATCGAGGTCGCGCTCGGTCGCTGAAGGAAAGGCCCTTGCATAGCGATTCTCAATCGTCTGGATTGCGAAAATCGATTTGATCAATGGATGGGCGCTTTGTACTCTAGGCGCCTCGAAGCCGGATGCGGGACCGCTTACAAGGAGGCATGACCATGAAACTCAAGGGCACCAAGACGCACGAGAACCTGAAGGCGGCGTTCGCGGGCGAGAGCCAGGCGAACCGTCGCTACCTGTACTTCGCCGCGAAGGCGGACGTGGAAGGGCAAAACGACGTGGCGGC
>DASPRX010000176.1:0-6494 GCA_035624235.1 Burkholderiales bacterium
CGAATCGCAGCGCCTGAGTCCCGGGGAGCGAATTCCCGCCGAGTGGTGGCAGCTGTTCCAGTCGCCCGCGCTCAAGGATGCGGTGGAAGCGGCAATCGGCGGAAACAAGACCCTGGCCGCGGCGCGCGCGACTCTGGCGGCGGCGCAGGAAAACGTGCTCGCAGCGCGCGGCGGGTACTGGCCGCAGGTCGATGCGTCGGCGAGCGCCGAGAGGTTCCGGCGCACTCCGAACTTGTACACGGTCGGCGCGACGGCGAGCTACGCGCCGGACGTGTTCGGCGCGACGGCCCGCGGCGTGGAAGAGCAGCAAGCGCTCGCCGAACAGCAGCGCTTCGAGCTCGCTGCCGCCTATCTGGCACTCACCGGGAATGTCGTCACCGAGGCGATCACGATCGCCTCGCTGCGCGGCCAGCTCGAAGCGAGCGATGAGGTGGTCGCCGATGATGCGCGCAACCTCGAGCTGGTGCGCCTCAAGTACGAGGCCGGCAAAGCTCCGCGCACCGACGTGCTCACCGCGGAGACGCAACTCGCGATCGACCGCACCGCGCTGCCGGGTCTGCGCCAGCAGCTGGCCGCGGCGCGCGATGCGTTCGCGGTGCTGACCGGGCGCGCGCCGGCCGCCTGGGCACCGCCCGATTTCGACCTCAAAGACTTCGAGCTGCCACGCGAGCTTCCGTTGAGCTTGCCCTCGGCGCTCGCGCGCCAGCGTCCGGACATCCTCGCGGCCGAGTCCCTGCTGCACGCCGACAGCGCGGCGGTCGGGGTCGCCACCGCGCGGCTCTATCCGAATGTCACCCTCTCGGCCACGGGCGGACAGCAGGCGCTGGACAGCAGCTCACTGTTCCAGGGCGTCAATACCTTCTGGACCTTGGCCGCCAGCCTGACTCAGCCGATCTTCCACGGCGGCACGCTGCGCGCCCAGCGCCAGGCTGCGATCGATGTCTACCAGGCGTCGCTTGCGACCTACGAGCAGACCGTGCTCGAGGGGCTGCAGCAGGTCGCCGACACACTGCAGGCTCTCGCTCAGGACGCCGAGCTAGTGGGCGCCCAGCGCCAGCTCCTCGAAAGCGCGAGCACGGCGCTCGCGCTGCAGCGTGAAAGCTACGCCGCCGGCAAATCCGACCTGTTGCAGCTGATCGTCGCCGAGCGCGCCTACCAGCAGGCGCGCCTGGGAATGGTCACGGCCCAGGCGCGGCGCCTGCAGGACACCGCGCAGCTCTTCGTCGCGCTCGGCGGCGGATGGTGGGAGGCGGACCTCTAGGCCGCTTTTTTCGCCCAGCGCTCGAGGTCTTCCCAGCCGCCTATGCGCTCGCCGTTGATGAACACCTGGGGCACCGTCTGCGCGCCCGCGATCGCGCCCAGCACGCGGCTGCGGATCCTGTGGCCGAGCGGCACCTCGGCGTAGTCGTAGCCGAGCCGCTCGAGGAGCGCTTTCGCCCTGGCACAGTACTGGCAGCCTTCGCGCGTCAGGATCGCCACCTGGTCGGGCTTCTTCGCGCCTGGGTTGAGATAGGCGAGCATGGTGTCGGCGTCGGACACTTCGAAGGGGTCGCCCGGCTTTTGCGGTTCGACGAACATCTTCTCGACTATGCCGTTTCGCACGAGCATCGAATAACGCCACGACCGCTTGCCGAAGCCGAGGTCCGACTTGTCGACCAGCATGCCCATGCCCTCGGTGAACTCGCCGTTGCCGTCCGGCACCAGGATCACGTTCTGGCACTCCTGGTCCTTGGCCCATTCCTGCATCACAAAGGCGTCGTTCACCGATACGCAGACGATGGCGTCCACGCCGTTGGCGAAGAACGCCGGCGCGAGCTCGTTGTAGCGCGGCAGGTGCGTCGACGAGCAGGTCGGGGTGAAGGCGCCGGGCAGTGAGAACACCACGACGGTCTTGCCCCTGAAGAGTTCGTCGGTCGAGAGGCTGCGCCACTCGCCGTTGCTGCGGGTACGGAAGGTGACCTGGGGTACCGGTTTGCCTTCGCGGGTTGCGATCATGTCCTTGCTCCGGGTAAGTGATTGAGAACGGCTATCAAGATATAGCCTACGCCGCAATAAAGCCAATGACTTATCGCCATCGCTGCCATAGGTGAGCGCTATTGCAGCGGCGCCCACCTGCTAGACTGCGCGCCGTCCGACTTCCCCTTGCCTATGAAAAACGACCGCGCGCCGCTCGACGCCACGGCCCTCGGCATCATGGTGCTTTGCACCGCCCTGTGGGGCTTCCAGCAGGTCGCCATCAAGCTCGCGGCGCACGATGTGTCGCTGGTGATGCAGGCGGGGATCCGCTCGGTCGTGGCGACGGTGCTGCTCTTCGCATGGGCGCGCATGCGCGGCATCGCGCTCTTCCGGCGCGATGGAACGCTGCTGCCGGGAGTCGTCGCCGGATTGCTGTTCGGCGGCGAGTTCGTCTTCATCTACGCCGGCCTTGGCCACACCAGCGCGTCGCGCATGATCGTGTTCATCTATCTTGCGCCGGTCGTCGCGGCGCTCGGGCTGCACCTGTTCGTGCGCGGCGAGCGGCTGGTGCGCGGCCAGTGGCTCGGGGTGCTGCTCTCCTTCGCGGGGGTCGTGCTCGCGTTCGCCAACGGTTTCGCCGCGGGGCAGGACGCCACGCTGCTGGGCGATCTGTTCGGCGTGATCGGCGCAGTGCTGTGGGGCGCGACCACCGTGCTGGTGCGGGCATCGAAGCTCGCCGGCGTCACCGCCACCAAGACGCTCTTCTATCAGCTTGCGGTGTCCGCGCTCATGCTGCCACTCGCTTCGGCCCTGATGGGCGAGCGTGGCGTCGTCGCGCTTACTCCGCTCGCGCTCGCGAGCCTCGCCTACCAGGGCGTCATCGTCGCCTTTGCAAGCTACCTCGCCTGGTTCTGGCTGCTGACGCGCTACCTGGCGGCGCGGCTGTCGGTGTTTTCCTTCCTCACGCCGATGTTCGGCGTGCTGGCGGGCGTGCTGGTGCTCGGCGAGCCGCTCACGCCGGTGTTCGGCGCAGCGGCGCTGCTGGTGGGCGCGGGCATCGTGCTCGTCAACCTGCGCAGCCGCTAGCGCCAGCCCGGCTCCTCGGCGCCACGCAGGCGCGCCGCTTCCTCGCGCAGCAGCGCATTCAGATCGGCGCGCGCCTGCTGCGACACGGCGATCAGCTTCTTTTCGTCGTGGCGGTGCGGCGCATGCTCGACGAGCATGGCCTCGTCGCGGCGCCTGAACTGCGCGGCGATCCTCCACGCGGCGTGCGGGTGGAAGCCGAGCACGCGCAGCGCGGCCTGCGCTGCGTCGAGCGCCGAGCCGAGCGTCTCGCGCACCGCGGGAACTCCCATCTCGACGTATTCGAAAGCATCGGTGCGCCCGTGCGCGCGCACGAGCAGCGGCAGGCGCGGAAAGTTCTCGCGCGCGAGCCGCGTGATCGCGAGCGCGGCCTCGACGTCGTCGACCGCCACCACCAGCAGCGCGGCCTTGTCCGCGCCGGCGGCGCGAAGCAGGTCGAGGCGCGTGGCGTCGCCGTAGTACGCCTTGGTGCCGAAGCGGCGCACCAGGTCGACCTGATTCGGGTCGTGGTCGATGACCGTTGTGGCGACGCCGGCGCCGCCGAGCACGCGCGAGACGATCTGCCCGAAGCGCCCGAAGCCGGCGACGATGACCGGGTTGGTCTCGGAGATGACGTCGGCCGCGCGCGCGCCGGGGCGCGCGAGGCGCGGCGCGAGGAGTCGCTCGTAGGCGAGCATGAGCAGCGGCGTGCTCAGCATCGAGGTGGCGACCGCGGCATTCAGCAGGTCGATCGTGGCGCGCGGCAGAATCTGGCCCGCGGCGCCGAACAGCACGAAGGCGAACTCGCCGACCTGCGACAGCGCCAGGGCGAACAGCGCCGCGTCGCTGCGGCCGCAATAGAACGGGCGTGCGATCGCGTACTGCAGCGCCGACTTGAGCGCCACCACGCCGAGTGCGAGACCGAGCACGAGGAGCGGTGCGTGCAGGAACAGGCCCACGTCGATCGACATGCCCACCGCAATGAAGAAAAGCCCCAGCAGCAGCCCCTTAAACGGCTCGATATCGAGCTCGAGCTCGTGGCGGTACTCGCTATCGGCGAGCAGAACGCCCGCGAGGAACGCGCCGAGCGCCATGGAAAGGCCGACGGCTTGCATGAGCGCGGCGATGCCGAGCACCAGCAACAGTGAAAAGCCGACGAACACCTCGCGCAGCCCAGTGTTGGCGACGAAACGCAACAGCGGGCGCAAGAGGTAGCGCCCGGCGGCCACCAGCAGCCCGATCAGCGCAATCGCCTTCGCCGCGGAGTTCCAGTCGAATTCTGTCGCGGCGCCCTTGCCGCCGCTCAGCAGCGCCAGCAGCAGCACCAGCGGAATGACTGCCAGGTCCTGGAACAGCAGCACCGAGAACGAAGCCTGACCACCCGGCGTCGGCAGGAGGTTCTTCTCGGCGAGCGTGGCGAGGCCGATCGCCGTCGAGGACATCGCGAAACCCATCCCGGCCACGAGCGACACCGCGAGCGGTTGGCCGAGTGCGACGCCGAGCGCTGCGACCGCCGCCACGGTCGCCAGCACCTGCGCGCTGCCCAGCCCGAAGATCGGCCGGCGCAGGGCCCACAGCCGGGCGGGATTGAGCTCCAGTCCGACCAGGAACAACAGCAGCACGATGCCGAACTCCGCGAACTGCAGCACCGTGCCCGGCTCGGCGATGAGGCGCAGGCCCCAGGGTCCGATCGCGACGCCCGCCACGAGGTAGCCGAGCACCGAGCCCAGGCCGAGACGCTTGAAGACCGGCACGGCGATCACGCCGGCTGCGAGGTAGACGAGCGCCTGCTCGAGGAAACCGTGGTCGTGCATGACTCACTCCGCGGAGGGGATCGTGTCGAAGGGGGCGGGCAGCTCGCCGGCCGCGAGCGCGGCGACGCGCTCTCGGTAGGCCTCGGCCTGTGCCTCGAGCGCGCGCTCGTCGATCAAGCGCGCCGCGTGCGTCACGAACGGCGGCAGGCAGCGCATGCCGCAATAGTGCGCCATCTGCTCGAAGGGGCGCAGCAGCTCGGCGATCTCGAATTGCGCGTGGCCGCCGTGCCGGTACGACGCGGCGTGCCCGCCGGTGCTGAGCGCCTGCATGAAGTGCTTGCCGTGCAGCTTGTCGCCGCCTTCGCCGTAGGCCCACCCAACCTCGAGCACCGCGTCCTGCCACTCCTTGAGCAGCGCTGGAACGTTGTACCAGTACATCGGGTGCTGGAAGAGGAGAACGTCGTGCTGCTCAGCGAGCCGCTGCTCGCGCCGCACGTCGACGAAGAAATCCGGATAGCTGTCGTACAGGTCGTGCAGCGTCACGCCCGCGAGATCCTCGATCGCCGCGCGCAGCGCTCGGTTCGCGCGCGAGCGGTCGTGCGCGGGGTGGGCGTACAGGACGAGGATGCGGAGCGGCATGGCGGGGGCGCGCACAATCTAGCACGCAAAAGGTAAACTCCGTCGCATGGAGAAGGAGCACGCAGCGCAACGCGTCGATGCCAAGCAGTTCAAGCTCGGGATGCGCACTCTCGCCGGCGCGGTGACGATCATCACCACGGCGCACGCGGGGCATCGCTACGGCATGACCGCCACCGCGGTGTGCTCGGTGAGCGCCGATCCGCCCACGCTGCTGGTGTGCATCAACCAGGCCGCGGTTACCCACGGTGCGATCCAGAAATCGGGCGTGTACTGCGTGAACGTGCTGCGTGCCGACGACGCCGATCTCTCGACTACCTTCAGCGGCGCGCAGAGCGGGGAGGGGCGCTTCAAGTCGCGCGACTGGACGCACCTCGTTACCGGCTCGCCGGTGCTGATCGAGGCACTGTCGTCGTTCGACTGCCGCGTGGTGAAGAAGCTGGCGCATGGCTCGCACACGATCTTCCTCGGCCAGGTCGAGCAGGTCATGTTCGGCAAGCGCGGCAAGCCGCTGCTGTACTCCGAGGGCCAGTACGCCAAGCTCGCCTCGCTCAGTCACGGCGAGCCGCTGCCCGAGGGGCTGGACTACTGGGGATTCTGAGTGCGTCAGGGCGCAGCGCGGCGGAAGAACTGCCGCTCGCGCGAGTCGAGCCACTGCAGCGCCGTGGCGAGGTATTTCTTGAAGTGCGGTGTCTGCTGATGCGCCTCGAACGCGGCTTCGTCGTTGTACACCTCGTACAGCATCACCGAGGTCGGGTCCTGTGGGTCGACGAGGATGTCGAAGGTCTTGCAGCCGGGCTCGGTCTCGCGCGCCGCCTTGCCGTTCTCCTGCACCGCCGCCATGAACCTGTCGACCGCGTCGCGCTTCACCTTGATCTTCACCGCCAGCACGAATCCGCTCATCTGCGCCCCCTCTTTGTGTAGGACAGGCGATTATCGGCCCCGCGGCGCGAGCGTCAACAAATGGGTGAACCATCGGACGGACCGTTTTGCTATAATTCGCGCCCTCGCGCCCGTAGCTCAGTTGGATAGAGTACCTGGCTACGAACCAGGGGGTCGTGGGTTCAAATCCTGCCGGGCGCGCCA
>DASPRX010000236.1:0-20138 GCA_035624235.1 Burkholderiales bacterium
CGGCGTGGATCGCACCAAGACGGCCGAGTTGGCGGGGCGAGAGCTCCCGGGAAAGGACTTCACGGCCTTGTTGAACAATCCGCAAAGCGCCGCCGTCAACGCGGTACGCGAGGCCGTGTTGTTCACCTACAGCGGTATTGCGTCGAACGACAGCGATCTAATGAAGTTCATTTCCACTGCCAGGGCCGCTGGCAAAGACCCCAAGACCGAGATGTCGGCGTCCGGCTTCAAGCCTAATCTCAAGAAACGCGGCACGGTGCGATCCGCTTTTGATGGCCGGTATAAGTTCTCGCGGTATTTCTCGCCGACCGAGCACCACAAGCCAGTGAACCTCGACACGCTCTACGCATACAACGATCTCGAGCTCTACGATCGTAAGAGCGATCCCTCTGAGATGACAAATCTCGCCGCGGATCGAGCCAGGAACGCCAACCTGATTCTTGCGATGAATGCGAAGCTTGAAGCAATCATTGGCGCTGAGATCGGTGTAGATGATGGACGAGAGCTGCCGGATACAAAAGGAATTGACTGGACGCTTCAGAAGGACCGGTTCGACTGATCGAGGACCGCGCGGACTGGCGCCCAACAACGCGTTGGAGCGGACGCGATAGGAGTAAGGTGCCGAGGTCACAATGATTTGGCGCGCCGCTCGACGGGACCTTTAGGCCGCAAGACAGAGCAAAGGCGGTAACCGAGTGAATAGGCGCAGGAAGATCCTCGTAGCATTGGCGATCGGCGGCGTCGGCGCCCCGCTGCTCGCCCAGCAGCCGGCAGCGAGAGTTCTTCGCATAGGCTATGTGGACACCAGCTCGGCGCACATTGCGAACGTCCGGCTAGATCGACTTCGAGCAGGCCTGCGTGACCTCGGCTACGTTGAGGGCAAGAACATTGTCATCGAGGCTAGATGGGCAGAGACGAGGTATGAGCGCCTCCCAGCTCTTGTAGCGGAGTTGCTGGCGCAGAGGCTGGACGTCATGGTGGCCGCCGGGCCCGCCGCTATACAGGCAGTGCGGCAAGCGACGACCAGCTTACCGGTCGTCATGGCAGCGAGCGGCGATCCGCTGGTCTTCGGGTTTGTCCAGACACTGTCACGGCCGGGAGGAAACATAACAGGACTGTCGAGTGCGAACGTCGACGTCAGCTACAAGTATGTGGAGATACTGCGCGAAGCCGTTCCCAGTCTTTCGGCGGTAGCCGTGCTCGTGAACCCAGGCCATCCGGGCCATCCTGATTACCTAAGGAGCATTCAGGCGGCCGCTCAACAGACCGTGAGAGTCCTGCCAATTCAAGCAGCCACCGCGGGCGAGATCGACGCCGCATTCAGCGTGATCGAACAGACCCGGGCCGGAGCCCTCGTCGTGCTCGGCGACGGGCTGTTCTTCGCGCAGTCGAGTCGGATCGCGGAACTTGCGGCCCGGCAACATCTGCCCACCTTGTTTTCGAGCCGGGAACCCGTGCAGGTGGGCGGATTGATGAGCTATGGACCGAACCTGGCGGAACAGTTTTATCGAGCGGCGACCTACGTGGACAAGATCCTCAAAGGTGCGAACCCTGGGGACTTGCCTGTCGAGCAACCCACGACATTCGAGCTGGCAATCAACCTCAAGACCGCCAAGGCGATCGGATTGACGATTGGTAAAGAGCTGCTACTGCGAGCCGACGTCCTAATCGAGTAAGGCGCTGCTGCGAACTTCAGAGGAGGCGCAAATGGCGATCGA
Organism: Burkholderiales bacterium; assembly: GCA_035624235.1. Lineage (GTDB taxonomy): Bacteria > Pseudomonadota > Gammaproteobacteria > Burkholderiales > SG8-39 > DAHVFK01. Next base: position 1,719 of record DASPRX010000236.1, read on the forward strand.
ACTGTATTCCTGGCCGCGCAGCTCCGGCACGCGCGTCTCGTGGGCGCTCGAGGAGCTGGGTGTGCCCTACCAGTATGTAGAGCTCGACCCGAAGAAGAAGGAGCACCAGGCGCCGAAGTACCTGGCCATCAACCCGCACGGCAAGGTGCCCGCGCTGGTCGACGACGGCCAGCGCTTCTTCGAATCGGCCGCCATCCTGCTGCACCTGGGCGAAAAGTACGGCGCAGCGAAGAAGCTGTGGCCCGCGCCCGGCAGCCAAGCGCATGCCGACGCGCTGTGCTGGACCGTGTGGGCGAGTTGCGAGCTCCTCGCCTACATGATGCAGTACCTGTACCACGGCATGGACACGCCGGTCTCCTACCGGCGCGAGGATCGCAGCAAGGCGGCGGCCGAGTACTGCCTGTCGCAGCTCGCGCGGCAGCTGCGTGCGCTCGAGGCGCAGCTGGGCGAGCGCGACTATCTGTTCGGGGCGTTTTCTCTAGCCGACGTCGCCGCAGGGAGCGTGCTCGCTTTTGGCGCCAGTCTCGGACTCGGCCTCGAGCAGTACCCGCGCGCGGCGGGTTGGAGCCGCCGCTGCGCCGAGCGGCCGGCGTTCAAGTGCGCGCGCTAGCTCGAGGCGCGCGCGACGGGTTGCAGCACGCCGCCGCGCAGCTCGAGGATGCGCTCGGCGCGCGCGGCGATCGCCTGGTCGTGGGTGACGATGACGAACGCGGTGCGGTGCGTCTGCGACAGGCGCACCATCGCCTCGAACACCTCGTCCGCGGTCTGCGAGTCGAGGTTGCCGGTCGGCTCGTCGGCGAGCACGCAGGCGGGCTCGGTGACCAGCGCGCGCGCGAAGGCGCAGCGCTGGCGCTCGCCGCCCGAGAGCTCGCCCGGCCGGTGCGCAAGGCGCGCGCCGAGGCCGACCTCCTCGAGCACCTTCGCGGCGCGGCGGTGCGCCTCCTCGGTCGGCATGCGGCGGATGACGAGCGGCATGGCGACGTTCTCGAGCGCCGAGAACTCGGGCAGCAGGTGGTGGAACTGGTACACGAAGCCGAGCGTCGCGTTGCGCACGTGGCCGCGCTCCGCTTCGCCCATGGCGCTGAAGGCGCGGCCCTGCACGGTCACCGTGCCCGCGCTCGGCAGATCGAGCCCACCGAGCAGGTGCAGCAGCGTCGATTTCCCCGAGCCCGAGCGGCCAACGATGACGATGCGCTCGGCCGGCCGCACCTCGAGGTCGACGCCTTCCAGCACGCTGACCGGCGAGGGCCCGAAGTAGGTCTTCTTCAGGCCCGCGCAGGCGAGCACCGCCTCACTCATAGCGCAGCGCCTCGGCGGGGTTGACGCGCGAGGCGCGCCAGCTCGGATACAGCGTCGCGATGAACGACAGCACCAGCGACACGATGGCGATGGTGACGACGTCGCTCGAGTGCACCTGCGAGGGCAGCTCCGGGATCAGGTACACGTCCTTCGACAGGAACTGCACCCGGAAAGTGCGCTCGATCCACGGCACGACGGTCTCGACGTTCAGCGCCGAGATCACACCGGTCACCACGCCGATCAGCGTGCCGATCAGCCCGATGATCGCGCCCTGCACCATGAACACCTGCATGATCGAGCGCGGCGAGGCGCCGAGCGTGCGCAGGATCGCGATGTCGGCCTGCTTGTCGGTGACCAGCATCACCAGCGCCGAGACGACGTTGAACGCAGCCACCGCGACGATGAGCGTGAGGATCAGAAACATCACGCGCTTCTCGATCTCGACCGCGCGGAAGAAATTGGCGTGGCTGCTGGTCCAGTCGCTCGCGTACAGCCCCGGGCCGAGCCGCGTCATCTCCTCGCGCGCCACCGAGCGCGCGTCGAACAGATTGTCGAGCTTGAGGCGTATCCCGGTGACCGTGCTGCCCATCTGGTAGAGCCGCTGCGCGTCCTGCAGGTCGATAAGCGCAAGCCCCGCGTCCGCCTCGGAAAAGCCGATGTTGAAGATGCCCACCACGGTGAACTGCTTCAGGCGCGGGATCAGGCCGGCGGGCGTGACGAGCCCTTGCGGCGCGATCAGCGCCACCTTGTCGCCGAGGAACACGCCGAGCGCGCGCGCCAGGTCCGCGCCGAGCACGATGCCGAAGCTGCCGGGTTTCAGCGCGGCGAGGCTGCCGGCGCGCATGTGCGAGCCGAACGCCGCGACGCGCTCCTCGTCCTCCGGGACGATGCCGCGCACCACGGTGCCGCGCACGGCCTCGCCGTAGGTGAGCAGCGCCTGCGCGCTGACGAACGGCGCGGCGCCGATCACGTGCGGATTCTTGGTCGCCTCGCTTTGCACCTGACGCCAGTCGGACAGCCGCCCGTCCGTGCCGAAGATCTGCACGTGCGACACCACGCCGAGGATGCGCGAGCGCAGCTCCTGCTGGAAACCGTTCATCACCGAGAGCACGACGATCAGCGCCCAGACGCCGAGCGCGATGCCCGCCATGGAGATGAGGGAGATGAAGCTGATGAAGTGGTTGCGGCGCTTGGCGCGTGTGTAGCGCAGGCCGATCAGCAATTCGTAACGCACGGTGCCGCGAGAATACTACAATCGCCGCAATGGATTCCGGCGAGACGGCGCAGCTTGCAAGGCTCCTGCGCGGCCAGCGCGTGGCGGCGCTCGGCACGCTGCGCCAGGGCGCGCCGAACGTGTCGCTGGTCTCCTACCTCGCCGAGGCGGACTTCGGTGCGCTCGTGCTGCGCGTCAGCCGCCTCGCCTGGCACACCCAGGACATGCTGCAGGACGCGCGCGTGTCGCTCGTCGTCGCCGAGCCCGACGACGCGCGCGCCGACCCGCAGACGCTCGCGCGCGTCACGCTGCGCGGCACGGCCGTGCAGCAGCCCGGCGAAGGCGCCGAATTCGGGCGCCTCAAGCGCGCCTGGCTCGAGCGCTTCCCGCAGTCCGCGGTCACCTTCGAGCTGGCGGATTTCGCCTTCTGGAGCATCGCGCCGCGCGATGCGCGCTTCGTCGCCGGGCTCGGCCGCACGTACAATCTGTCGGCCGAGGCGCTGCGCCAGGCGGCCAACTGAACGCAACGGAGGAAACGAATGGCGAACGAGGGTTTTCACGAGCCGGTCGAGGAGCTGTCGGACGAGACGCGCGACATGCACCGCGCGATCACCTCGCTCATGGAGGAGCTGGAGGCGATCGACTGGTACAACCAGCGCGTCGACGCCTGCAAGGACAAGGTGCTCAAGTCAATCCTCGCGCACAACCGCGACGAGGAGAAGGAGCACGCCGCCATGGTGCTCGAGTGGATCCGGCGCACCGATCCGAGCTTCGACAAGGAGCTGAAGGACTACCTCTTCACGAAGAAGCCGCTCACGCACGACTGACGCAACCGCGATGCGCATCCTCGGCGTCGACTTCACCTCGGCGCCGCGGCGCGCGAAGCCGATCGTGGTCGCGCACGCCGAGCTCGCCGGCGGCGCGCTGCGCCTCGCGGCGCTCGAGCCGCTGTACGGCTTCGCGGACTTCGAAGCGCTGCTCGCGCGCCCCGGGCCCTGGGTCGGCGGCTTCGACTTCCCGTTCGGCCTGCCCGCCGAGCTGGTGCGCGACCTCGGCTGGCCGGCGCGCTGGCCGGCGCTGGTCGAGCACTGCGCGCGCCTGACGCGCGCCGAGCTGCGCCGGGTGCTGGACGCCTACCGCGCCGCGCGCCCGCCGGGGCGCAAGTACGCGCACCGCGCGACCGACGGGCCCGCCGGCTCCTCCAGCCCGATGAAGCTCGTCAACCCGCCGGTCGCGCTCATGTTCCGCGAGGGCGCGCCGAGGCTGGCCGCGGCCGGGCTGCGTATTCCCGGGCTCGCGCGCGGCGATCCCAGCCGAGTCGCGCTCGAGGCCTATCCCGGGCTGCTCGCGCGCGCCGTCACGCGCGCCTCGTACAAGAACGACGCGCGCGCCAGGCAGACCCCGGAGCGCCTGGCGGCGCGCCGCCGCATCCTCGCCGCGCTCGAGCGCGGGCGCCATCCTTTGCGGACAAGGGTTTCTTTCGAGTCGGCCAGCATGCGAAGAAGGATCCTCAAGGACGGATCGGGCGATTGCCTGGACGCGCTGCTGTGCGCGGTGCAGGCCGCCTGGGGCGCCGCCCGGCCGAACTTCGGCCTGCCGCGGCGCGTGCTGGCCTGCGAGGGCTGGATCGTGTCCGCCGCCGCGTAGAATTCCGCCCCATGGAAGCGCTCGCCGAATTCGCCGACGAGGCCAAGGAAGAGCTGCTGCGCGAGGACCGGCGGCTGCTCGGCCGGCTGCTGGGCGACGCCATCCGCGAGCAGGTCGGCGAGGAGATGCTCGAGCGAATCGAGCGCATCCGGCAGACCGCGGTCGCGTTCCGGCGCGCCGAGTCCGGGGCGCGCGAGGCGAAGGCCACGCTCGAGGCGCAGCTGAACGGGCTCAACATCGAGCAGACGCTGCACGTGGTGCGCGCATTTAGCTTCTTCTCGCACCTGCTGAACATCGCCGAAGACACGCAACAGAACCGCAGGCGGCAGGCGCACGCCGCTGCCGGCTCGCCGCCGCGCCCGGGCAGCCTCGCCTGCGCGCTCGACCGGCTGCGCGCCGAAGGCGTCGGCGGCGAGGAGCTCGTCGCCTGGTTCGCGCGCGCGCGCGTGAGCCCGGTGCTGACCGCGCACCCGACCGAGGTGCAGCGCCAGAGCATCCTCGACTGCGAGCGCGAGATCGCGCGCCTGCTCGCGGCTCCGCAGGACGCGGCGCGCGACGCGCAGCTCAGGCGCGAGGTGCTGCGCCTGTGGCTCACCTCGATCCTGCGCCTCACGCGCCTGGAGGTGAGCGACGAGATCAACAACGGCCTGGCGTACTTCCGCATGACCTTCCTCGCCGAGCTGCCGCGCCTGTACGAGGAGCTGGAGGCGGGCCTGAAGGAGCGCTTCGGCCTCGCGGCGAAGCCCTGGCTCGCACCGTTCCTCACCGTCGGCACGTGGATCGGCGGCGACCGCGACGGCAATCCGAACGTGAACGCGCACACGCTCGCCCTCGCGCTCGCGCAGCAGGCGCAGCTTGCGCTCGCCCACTATCTCGATGAAGTAAACCGGCTCGGCAAGGAGCTGTCGATCTCGACGCGCATCAAGGGAGTGCCGGCCCCGCTCGCCGCGCTCGCGGGGGGCTCGGGCGACGACTCGCCGTACCGGCGCGACGAGCCGTACCGGCGCGCGCTCACCGGCATCTACGCGCGCGTCGCGGCGAGCGCCGAGGTGCTCGCCGGGCACCGCGCGGTGCCGGCGCCGAGCGTGCAGCGCTCGCCGTACGCCTCGCCCGAGGAGCTGGCGGCCGACCTGGACGCGATCGCGCAGGCGCTCGCCGAGCAGGGCGCCGCGCGCCTGGCCGAGGGGCGCCTCGCGCACCTGCGCCGGCAGCTGAGCGTGTTCGGCTTCCACCTCGCGCCGATCGATCTGAGGCAGAGCTCCGACGAGCACGAAGCGGCGGTCGCCGAGCTGCTCGCGCGCGCCGGGGTGGAGGCGCACTACGCCGCGCTGGACGAGGAGCAGCGCGTGCTGCTGCTCGCGCGCGAGCTCGCGGGGCCGCGGCCGCTCGTCTCGCCGCACCTAGAATATTCCCAGCGCGTGCAGCGCGAGCTGGCGGTGCTCGCCGCAGCGGCCGAGGGCCACGAGCGCTTCGGCGCGCGCGCGGTGCCGCGCTACGTGATCTCGCATTGCGAATCGGTGTCCGACCTGCTCGAGGTAGGCGTGCTCCTGCGCGAGGCGGGGCTGCTGCGCCCGGGCACGCGGCCCGAGCTCGATATGGACATCGTGCCGCTGTTCGAGTCGATCGCCGACCTGGAGAGAAGCGGCGCGATCGTCGAGCGCGCGCTCAAGCTGCCCCTGTACCGCGCCTGGGTCGACGCGCGCGGCGGCGAGCAGGAAGTGATGCTCGGCTACTCCGATAGCAACAAGGACGGCGGCTATCTCGCCTCGAACTGGTCGCTGTACGAGGCAGCGACCGGCCTGGTGCGCGTGTGCCGCGCGCACGGCGTGCGGCTGCGCCTGTTCCATGGCCGCGGCGGAACCGTCGGGCGCGGCGGCGGGCCGAGCTACGAGGCGATCCTGGCGCAGCCCCCGGGCAGCGTGGATGGCGCGCTGCGCCTCACCGAGCAGGGCGAGGTGATCGCCAGCAAGTACGCCGACCCCGAGAGCGGGCGGCGCAACCTCGAGACGCTCGCCGCGGCGACGCTCGAGGCGAGCCTAGGGTCGCGTGCGCGCAGCGACGCCGAGCGCTACGCGAAGGTGATGGAGCAGCTCGCCGCGATCGCCTTCCGCGCCTACCGCGCGCTGGTGAAGGACACGCCGCGCTTCCTCGAGTACTTCCGCGCCTCCACGCCGATCGCCGAGATCGCCGACCTGAACATCGGCAGCCGGCCCGCCGCGCGCCGCCACTCGGCGCGCCTCGAGGACCTGCGCGCCATTCCCTGGGTGTTCAGCTGGACGCAGTGCCGCCTGATGCTGCCCGGCTGGTACGGCGTCGGCGCCGCGGTCGAGCAGTGGCTGGCGCAGCCCGGCGCGCAGCTCGAGGAACTGCGCGCGATGCACGCGCACTGGCCGTTCTTCAGGAGCGTGCTGTCGAACCTGGACATGGTGCTCGCCAAGACGGATCTCGCGATCGCCTCGCGCTACGCGGAGCTGGTGCCGGACGAGGCGCTGCGCAAGCGCGTGTTCGGCGACATCTCCGCCGAATGGCACCGCACGCGGCGCGCGCTCGCCGCGATCACCGGCCACGACGAGCTGCTCGCCGACAACCCGACGCTCGCGCGCTCGATCCGCAACCGCTTCCCGTATCTCGACCCGCTCAACCACCTGCAGGTCGAGCTGCTCAGGCGCTACCGCGCGGGCGACACCGACGAGCGCACCAAGCGCGCCATCCACCTGACGATCAACGGCGTGGCCGCTGGCCTGCGCAACAGCGGCTGAGGCGCGCGGCATGCTCACGCTCTACGGCATGTCGGACTCCGGCAACTGCTACAAGCCGCAGCTCGCGCTCGAGCAGCTCCGCATCGCCTACCGCTGGGTCGAGGTGCGCGACACGCGCACGCCCGAGTTCCTGGCGAAGAACGCGAACGGCAAGGTTCCGCTGCTCGAGCTCGAGGACGGGAGCTTGCTCGCCGAGTCGAACGCGATCCTGTGGTACCTCGCCGAGGACACCGAGCTCGCGCCCGCCGGGCGCTTCGGACGCGCACGCGCGCTGCAATGGATGTTCTTCGAGCAATACAGCCACGAGCCTTACGTCGCCGTGGCGCGCTCGATCGTGCGGCACACGCCGCTCGCCTCGCCGCGCCGCGCCGAGCTGCCGCGGCTGCGCGAGCGCGGCCACCAGGCGCTCGGCGTGATGGAAGGCCATCTCGCGCGCGAGTCGTATTTCGTCGGCGGCGCCTATTCGATCGCCGACGTTGCGCTGTTCGCCTACACGCACTGCGCCGAGGACGGCGGCATCGAGCTCGCGCCCTACCCCGCGATCCGCGCCTGGCTGCGGCGCGTATACGCCCGGCAGGGCTTCGTGCCGATGCGATGACGGTGCTGTTCCTCAAGGGCCTGGCGTTCGGCTTCGTGCTGGCCGCCACCGTGGGCCCGATGTGGCTGCTGTGCTTTCGCCGCACCGTCGCCTCGGGCGCCCTCGCCGGACTGGTCACCGGACTGGGCATCGCGGTCGGGGACACGATCTACGGGGCGCTCGCCGCCTTCGGCCTGACCGCGGTCTCGGGACTGCTGCAAGCGCACAGGCTCTGGCTCGGCCTCGCCGGCGCGGCGTTCCTCGCCTATCTCGGCGTGCAGGCCCTGACCTCTGCTCCGGCCGCGCCGGGCAACGCGGCGCTGGAGAAGACCTCTCTCCCTAGGGCGTTCCTGTCCACGCTCGGCCTGACGCTCGCCAACCCGCCGACCATCCTCGCCTTCGCCGCGATCTTCGCCGGCCTAGGTCTAGCGCAGGGCGCGAGCTACGCAGCGGCGGCGCTGGTGACGTTCGGCGTGTTCCTCGGCTCGGCGTCGTGGTGGCTGACCTTGGCGGCGGCCGCCGGCCGGCTGCACGGCCGCCTCGGGCCGCGGCCGATGCGCGCGATCAACGTCGTGTCCGGCGTGTCGATCCTCGGCTTCGCGGCGTGGCAGCTCGCGCAGCTCGTCTGATATCCTGCGCACTGGACGGATATCCACCATGCCGCTGCTCGACGCACCGCTCGCCATCGTCGACCTGGAGACCACCGGCGCGAACGCGAGCTGGGACCGCATCACTGAGATCGCGGTGATCGAGGTCGAGGACGGCGAGGTGAGCGGCGAGTGGTCGACGCTCGTCAATCCCCAGACTCCCATCCCGCCCGCCATCCAGGCGCGCACCGGCATCACGAACGACATGGTGGCGGGCGCGCCGACCTTCGCGCGGCTCGCCCCCGATCTGCACGAGCGGCTTGCCGGGCGCGTAGTGGTCGCGCACAACGCTCGCTTCGACTACGGCTTCCTGCGGCAGGAGTTCGAGCGCAGCGGCATCCGCTACAGCGCGCGCACGCTGTGCACCGTGAAGCTCTCCCGGCGCCTTTACCCGGAGCACACGCGCCACAACCTGGACAGCCTGATCGAGCGCCACGGACTCGCCTGCCGCGCGCGGCACCGGGCGCTCGGCGACGCCGAAGCGGTGTGGCAGTTCCTGCGCGTCGCGGCGGCCGAGCACGGCGCCGATGCGCTCGCCGTCGCGGCGCGCCAGGTGGCCAGGCAGCCGTCGCTGCCGCCGCACATCGAGCGCGCGGCGATCGACGCGATCCCCGAGGCGCCGGGCGTATACCTGTTCTACGGCGAGGGCGACGCGCCGCTGTACGTCGGCAAGAGCGTCGCCCTGCGCACGCGGGTGCTCGCGCACTTCGCCGGCGACCTGCGCTCGGCGCGCGAGATGCAGCTCGCGCGCGAGGTGCGCCGCATCGACTGGCAGCGCACCGCGGGCGAGCTCGGCGCGCTGCTGCGCGAGGCGGAGCTGGTGAAGGAGCTGACCCCGGTCTACAACCGCCGCCTGCGGCGCGCGAGCGACCTGTGCGGCTTCGTGCGCGACGGCGCATCGCTGCGCCTCGCGCTGGCGGACGAGATCGACGCCGACGCGGTGCCGCACGTCTACGGCGTGTTCCGCTCCAGGCGCGCGGCGCTCGCCGCGCTGCGCGGCCTCGCCGACGAGCACGGCCTTTGCCTGCAGGCGCTCGGCCTGGAGCGGGCGCAAAGGCGGCGCGGTGCGTGCTTTCGCCACCAGATCGGGCGCTGCGCGGGGGTGTGCGCCGGCCGCGAAAGCGCGGCGAAGCACGACGCGCGCCTGTCCGTCGCGCTCGCGCGGCTGAAAACCCTGTCCTGGCCGTGGCGCGGGCCGGTCGGCGTGGTCGAGGACGACCGCGCGCGCGAGGCGACCGACGTGCACGTGGTGCATAACTGGTGCTACCTCGGCACCGCGGCTTGCGAGGCCGAGGTCGCGGGCCTGCTCGAGGGCGGCCCGCGGCCGCGCTTCGACCTCGACCAGTACAAGATCCTCGCGCGCCACCTGCTGCGGGGCCGCGCGCGCGTCGTCGAGCTCGCGGCCGGCTGATGCATCTCGAGCTGCTCGTCCCGGGGCTGCTGCCCGCGCGCGAAGCGCTGCGCGAGGCGCTCGGCGGCCTGCGCCTGCCGGCGCTCGAGATGCTGCTCGCGCGCGGGCGCCCGGACTGGTCCGAAGCGCTCTCGTCCGAGCGCTGGCTGGCCGAAGCCTTCCTCGGCGAGGACGCGCCGCTCGCCGCGGGCGCGCTCACCGTGCTCGCCGACGGCACGCCGGACGGCGCGCCCGGAAGCGCGTTGTGGATGCGCGCGGACCCGGTGCACTTGCGCCTGCACGGCGACGCGCTGGCACTCGTACCGAGCGCCGCCTTGGCGATCGCGCGCGAAGAGGCCGAGGCGCTGTGCGAGACGCTCGGCCGCCATTTCGCCGGCGCGTTCGCGCTGTACCCGCTGCGCCCCGAGCGCTGGTGCGCGCGCCTCGAGGTCGAGATGTCGGTCGCGAACGAGTCCCCGCTCGCCGTGGCCGGCTCCGACCTGGACGCCCAGCTCGCCGCGGGCCCGGACACGCGCCGCTGGCATGCGCTGCTGAACGAGCTGCAGATGCTGCTGCACGATCACCCGGTGAACCGCGCGCGCGGCGAGCGCGGCGCGCCCGCGGTGAACAGCCTGTGGCTGTGGGGCGCGGGCGCGCTGCCCGCCGCGGCGCACGGCCCCTGGCAGTCGGTCAGCGCGGACGAGCCGGTCGCGCTCGGGCTGGCACGGCTCGCCGGCATGCGCCACAGGCCGCTGCCGCGCTCGGCCGGGGAGTGGCTCGCGCGCGCGCCCAGGGACGGCAGGCACCTGCTGGCGCTCGACGCGCTGCGCGCGGCCTGCGCGCTCGGCGACGCGGAGGCTTTCCGCGAAGGGCTGCTCGAGCTCGAGTCGCGCTGGTTCGCGCCGCTGCTCGAGGCCCTGCGCGACGGACGCGTCGGCATGCTGACGCTGCGCGTTCCGGACGGCGCGCAGGCGCTTTCGTTCGAGACGATCCGCGGCGACCTGCGGCGCTTCTGGCGCCGCGCGCGCGCGCTGGGGAGCTACGCTTGAAATTCGCGGTGCGCGCCTACGCCGAGGCCGACCGGCGCGCGCTCGAGCGCGCCGGCCTGCACCCGGTGCTCGCGCGCGTGTACGCCGCGCGCCGCATCCATTCGCCCGACGAACTCGCCTACGACAGCGCGCGCCTCGTGCCGCCGTCTCTGCTCGGCAACGCGGAAGCGGCCGCGGCGCTGCTCGCCGACGCGATCGCCACGCGGCGCAGGATCCTGATCGTCGCCGACTACGACGCCGACGGCGCCACCGCCTGCGCGGTCGGCGTGCGCGCGCTGCGCGCCTTCGGCGCCGAGGTCGACTACCTGGTGCCGGACCGCTTCGCCCTCGGCTACGGACTTTCGCCCGAGCTGGTCGAGCTCGCCGCGCAGCGCAGGCCCGAGCTGCTCGTCACCGTCGACAACGGCATCGCGAGCGTCGAGGGCGTGGCGCGCGCGCGCTCGCTCGGCATCGCGACGCTGATCACCGACCATCACCTGCCCGGGCCGGAGCTGCCGGATGCCGAGTGCATCGTCAACCCGAACCAGCCCGGCTGCACCTTCCCGTCCAAGGCGCTGGCCGGCGTCGGCGTGATGTTCTACGTCGCGCTCGCACTGCGCGCTGAGCTGCGCCGGCGCGGCGCCTTCGGCGCGGGCGGCGGGCCGAACCTCGGCGCGCTCGCGGACCTCGTCGCGCTCGGCACCGTCGCCGACGTCGTGCCGCTGGACGCCAACAACCGCATCCTCGTTGCGCAGGGGCTGAAGAGACTGCGCGCGGGGCGCGGCCTGGCGGGGCTCGCCGCGCTGCTGCGCATCGCGGGACGCGCGCCGGCGCAGGCGAGCGCGTTCGACCTGGGATTCGTCGCCGGCCCGCGCCTGAACGCGGCCGGACGCCTCGCGGACATGAGCCTGGGCGTGGAATGCCTGGTGACCGACGACGAGGCGCGCGCGGCCAACATCGCGCAGCAGCTCGACCAGCTCAACCGCGAGCGCCGCCGCATCGAGGGCGAGATGCTCGACGCGGCGCTCAAGTCCGTCGAGCGCCTGGCCGAGCCCTGCGGCGCGGCCGTGGCGCTGTTCCAGCCGGGCTGGCACCAGGGCGTGGTCGGCATCCTCGCCGCGCGCCTGCGCGAGCGGCTGCACCGCCCGGTAGTGTGCTGCGCCAGGGCCGATGGGGGGCTCCTGCGCGGCTCGGGGCGCTCGATTCCCGGGCTGCACCTGCGCGACTGCCTGGACCTGGTCGCCAAGCGCGAGCCCGGCCTGATCCTGCGCTTCGGCGGCCACGCGCAGGCCGCGGGGCTCACTCTGCGCGAGCGCGACTTCGAGCGCTTCGCCGCCGCCTTCGAGCGCGCCGCGGGCGAGATGATCCCGCCCGAGGCGCTCGCGCCGGTGCTCGAGACCGACGGCGAACTCGCACCCGAGCACGCGACGCTCGGCGTCGCGCAGCTCATCGACGAGCAGATCTGGGGCCAAGGCTTTCCGCAGCCGATGTTCTGCGATACATTCGCCGTGGAAAGCCAGCGCGTCGTGGGCGAGCGGCACCTGAAGCTGCGCCTCGCGAAGGACGGCAGGAAGTTCGAGGCGATCCGCTTCAACGCGCTCGAGCGCGGCGCGCAGGCGCGCGGCGCCCCGCTCGGCGCGCGGGTGCGCGTCGCCTACCGCCTGGCCGTGAACGAGTTCAACGGCCTGAAGAGCGTGCAGCTGAACGTCGAGCACTTCGAGACCTGAGGCCAATGCCGCCATGCACAGGCTGCGCATCACCGCCGGCAAGACGAGCATCGAGGTGGCGCTCGACGACACGCCGACCGCCGCTGCGCTCGTCGAGGCGCTGCCCTTCGAGTCGCGCGCCCAGACCTGGGGCGAGGAGCTGTATTTCGAGGCGCCCGTGAACACGAATCTCGAGCCCGAGGCGCGCCAGATCGTCGAGCCCGGGACCGTGTGCTTCTGGGTCGAGGGCTCGGCGCTCGCCCTGCCCTACGGTCCGACCCCGATCTCGACCGACGGCAAACCGAAGCTCGTCGCGCGCTGCAACCTGCTCGGCAGGGTGGTGGGCGACGCGCGCGTGCTCGCCGCCGTGCGCCCGGGCGACAAGGTGCGGGTGGAAGGAGGGTGACATGGAAAGGAAGCGCGTCAATTCGTCCAAGATCCGCTCGGTGGGCTACGACGAGAAGACCCAGACGCTCGAGGTCGAGATGTCCAACGGAAGGGTGTTCCGGTACGCGAAGGTCTGGCCGGAGGTCTACCGCCGCTTCGTGGCGGCGCCCAATCCAACCAGCTTCTTCGAGGATCGCATTGCCGAGGACTACACCGGCGCGGAGGTCAGATGAGCGCCGCGTCGGACATCCAGGACCGCTGGAAGGGCCTGTTCCCCGAGCTGATGGGCGTGCGCTTCACCGAGGTGGGCCCCGAGCGCGTCGTCGCCGAGCTCACGGTGCGTCCGGAACTGTGCACCCTCGGCGGCGTGCTGCATGGGGGCGCCGTGATGGCCTTCGCCGACACGCTCGGCGCGGTCGGCACCTTCGTCAACATGCCGGCCGGCGCGCGCACCACGACGATAGAGTCGAAGACCAATTTCCTCGCCGCCGCGCCGGTGAACACGCGCGTGCGCGCCGAGTGCACCCCGGTGCACCGCGGCAAGAGCACCATGGTGTGGCAGACGCGGCTCACCGCCGAGTCGGGAAAGCTGGTCGCGCTCGTCACGCAGACGCAGATGGTGCTGCCCACGCCTGTATAATCCGCACTTTGGCCGCGCGCCATGGAAGCCGAACGCAGCAACCAGATCGCCTCCTCCCTCGTGGACCTGCAGAGCCGGGTCGGCGAGCTGCGGAGGTATCTTTGACTTCGACGCGAAGAAGAAGCGCCTCGTAGAACTCGACCGCGAGCTCGAGGACCCGAAGCTCTGGGACAAGCCGCAGCGCGCCCAGGAGCTCGGCAAGGAAAAGAAGCTGCTCGACGGCGTGGTGCGCACGCTGGAGCGCGTCGGCACGGCCCTCGGCGACGCGCGCGAGCTGTTCGAGCTCGCCGCCGCCGACAAGGACGATGCCACGCTGGAGGAGATCGGGCGCGAGACCGCTGGCCTGGAGAGGGACGTCGCCGCGCTCGAGTTCCGGCGCATGTTCTCCAACCCGCTCGACCCGAACAACTGCTTCGTCGACGTCCAGGCGGGCTCGGGCGGCACCGAGGCGCAGGACTGGGCCGCGATGCTCGAGCGCATGTACCTCAAGTACTGCGACCGCAAGGGCTTCGGTGTCGAGATCCTCGAGCACACCGAGGGCGAGGTCGCGGGCATCAAGAGCGCCTCGTTCAAGGTGAGCGGCGACTACGCCTACGGCACCCTGCGCACCGAGATCGGCGTGCACCGGCTGGTGAGGAAGAGCCCGTTCGACTCGAACGCGCGCCGCCACACGTCGTTCGCGAGCGTGTTCGTCTATCCCGAGGTGGACGAGTCGATCCAGGTCGAGATCAACCCGGCCGACCTCAAGATCGACACCTACCGCGCCTCGGGGGCCGGGGGGCAGCACGTCAATCGCACCGACAGCGCAGTGCGCATCACGCACCTGCCGACGAACACGGTGGTGCAGTGCCAGAACGACCGCTCGCAGCACAGGAACCGCGCCGAGGCGATGGCGATGCTCAAGTCGAAGCTCTACGAGCTCGAGCTGCGCAAGCGCCAGGCCGAGCGCGACAAGCTCGAGGAGTCGAAGACCGACATCGCCTGGGGGCACCAGATCCGCTCCTACGTGCTCGACCAGTCGCGCATCAAGGACCTGCGCACAGGCGTCGAGGTCGGCAACACGCAGGCGGTGCTGGACGGCGACCTGGACCAGTTCATCACCGCGAGCCTCAAGCAGGGGGTGTAAAGGAGAATGAGCATGCAGGAGCCCAGCAAGCCCGAGGCGCAGCCCGCGCAGGACGAGAACCAGATCGTCGCCGAACGGCGCGCCAAGCTCGCCAAGCTGCGCGAGGGGGGGCCGGCGTTCCCAAACGACTTCGCGGGCGCGGACGCGAGCGCGCAGCTCGCCGCGCGCTATGGCGCACTGTCGGCCGAGGAGCTAGAGAAGAATCCGCCGGAGGCGACGATCGCGGGCCGGCTGATGCTCAAGCGCGTCATGGGCAAGGCGAGCTTCGGCGTGCTGCAGGACGGCAGCGACCGCATGCAGATCTACGTCTCCGACGATCACAGCGGCAAGGACCGGCACGCGGCCTACAAGCACTTCGACATTGGCGACATCGTCGGCGCGCGCGGCGTGCTGTTCAAGACGCGCACCGGCGAGCTCACGCTGCGCGTCAGCGAGCTGCGCCTGCTAGCCAAGTCGCTCAGGCCGCTGCCGGAGAAGTTCCACGGGCTCACCGACCAGGAACAGCGCTACCGGCAGCGCTACCTCGACCTGCTGGTGAACGAGCGCGCGCGCTGGGTGTTCGAAGTGCGCTCGCGCGCGATCCGCGCGCTGCGCGAGTACATGTCGCGCCAGGGCTACCTGGAAGTCGAGACGCCCATGCTGCAGCCGATCCCCGGCGGCGCAGCGGCGCGCCCGTTCCGCACGCACCACAACGCGCTCGACATGGACCTGTACCTACGCATCGCGCCGGAGCTGTACCTGAAGCGCCTGGTGGTGGGCGGCATGGAGAAGGTGTTCGAGATCAACCGCAGCTTCCGCAACGAGGGCATCTCGACGCGCCACAATCCGGAGTTCTCCATGATGGAGATGTACTGCGCGTTCACCGACTACCGCTACATGATGTCGCTGGTGCAGGAGCTGCTGCGCGAGGCGGCGCAGGCTTCCCTCGGCACAACCCTGCTCGAGTACCAGGGGCGCAAGATCGATTTCGGCAAGCCCTTCGCGCAGCTCTCCATCCCGCAGGCGATCCGCAAGTACGCGCCCGAGCCCTGGAGCGACGCGCAGCTGCGCGACCGCGCCTTCCTCGCGGCGCGCCTGCGCGCGCTCGGCGTCGAGTTCGGCGCGGACCAGGGCTGGGGCTCGCTGCAGCTCGTGCTTTTCGAGACGCTTGCCGAGAAGAACCTTGTCGAGCCGACCTTCGTCACCGAGTTCCCGGCCGAGGTGTCGCCGCTCGCGCGCCGCAAGGACTCCGATCCCGGGATCACCGAACGCTTCGAGCTGTTCATCGACGCGAAGGAGATCGCCAACGGCTTCTCGGAGCTGAACGATCCCGAGGACCAGGCGGAGCGCTTCCTCGAGCAGTCGAAGAAGAAGGACGCCGGCGACCAGGAGGCGATGTACTACGATGCCGACTACATCCGCGCGCTGGAGTACGGCCTGCCGCCCACCTCCGGCGCCGGCATCGGCATCGACCGGCTTGTTATGCTGCTCACCGACAGCCCGTCGATCCGCGACGTGATCCTCTTTCCGCACATGCGGCCCGGGGCCTGAGGCCGCTCGCGGCCGGCGCTACAGCCGCAGCAGCACCAGTCCGGCGAGCACCGTTCCGGTCGCCAGCATGCGGCGCCGCGTGAAGCGCTCGCCGAGGAACAGCGCGCCGATCGCCGCGGCGAAAACGACGGACACCTCGCGCAACGCGGCGACGAGCGCCACCGGCGCCTGCGCCATCGCCCACAGGGCGATGCCGTAGGAGCCGAGCGTGCAGGCCCCGCCGAGCGCGGCGCGCGCCCAGTGGCGCGCCAGGTACGGCGGCACTTCGCGCGCGCGTTTCGCCAGCCCGAGCGAGAGCTGCACCACGCTGTTGGCGACGAAGAACCACATCGCGTAGCTGACCGGTGCGCCAGACAGGCGCACGCCGCGCGCATCGATCAGCGTGTACGTGGCGATCACCGCCGCGTTGCCGAGCGCGAAGGCGAGCGCCCGTCGCACGGCCTCGGGCTCGCCGTGCGCCACCGTCGCGAAGCCGAAGATACCGGCGCAGATGAGCGCCACGGCGATCGCCTGGCCGGCGGGCAGCAGCTCGCCAAACACCGCCGCACCCGCGAGCGCCACCAGCGCCGGGGCGCCGCCGCGCATGACCGGGTAGGCGAAGGACAGGTCGCCCCAGCGGTACGCGCCCGCGAGCGCCCAGAAGTACGCGACGTGCACCGTGACCGAGGCCGCGATCCACGGCCAGGCGGCCGGCGCGGGCAGCGGCAGCCAGGGCAGGATCGCGAGCGCGAGCGCGCCGCGGCTCGCGGCGAGCGCGACGTTCTCGAGCGCCTTGTCGGGGCTCGACTTGAGCAGCGCGTTCCAGCCCGCATGCAGCAGCGCCGCAGCGAGCATCGCCAGGGTCACCGGCAGGGATATTTGCACGCCGGCAGTCTAGCAAGGCTCGCAGCGAGCCATTGACAGGCGCGCGGGGCCGACGTTACAAGCGTGCTGTCCCCAGGAGCTGCGATCGATGACCAAGCGCATGGTGCTGATGCTGGTGCTCGCCGGAGCACTGTTCGGCGCGATCTTCGGCTGGAAGGCCTTCGTCGCCCACATGACGACGAAGTTCCTCTCGTCGCAAGGCGTGCCGCCGCAGACGGTGTCCACGGCCCAGGCGGGCTACGCGGAGTGGCAATCCGCGGTGAGCGCGGTCGGCACGCTGCGCGCGGTGCACGGTGCCGACCTCGCACCGCAGGTCGTAGGTGTCGTCTCGGCCATCCACTTCAGCTCCGGCCAGGAGGTGAAGACGGGCGCGCCGCTCGTGCAGCTCGACAACGCCTCGGACCTGGCGCTGCTCGAGTCGCTCAAGGCCACCGAGCAGCTCGCCGAAACGACCTACCAGCGCGACCTGCAGCAGCGCAAGGCGAACTTCATCAGCCAGGCCGCGCTCGATAACGACGCCGCCAACCTGCGCGTCGCCAAAGCGCGCGTCGCGGAGCAGCAGGCGGTGGTCGACAAGAAGCTCGTGCGGGCTCCGTTCGACGGCCGCCTCGGCGTGCGCGTGGTCGACCTCGGGCAATACGTCGCCGCCGGCACGAAGCTCGTCACGCTGCAATCGCTCGACCCGATCCTGGCGGACTTCAGCGTGCCGCAAAACCAGGCCGGGCAGGTCGTTCCAGGACAGAAAGTCGTGCTCACCAGCGACGCGCTGCCGGGCGAGCGCTTCGAGGGGAGCGTGGAGGCGATCGACTCCAAGATCGATCCGGCGACGCGCAACGTGCTGGTGCGCGCCTCGCTGTCCAATCCCGGGCACAAGCTGCTGCCGGGCATGTACGCGAAGATCGAGATCAGCCTGGCGACCGCGCAGCGCCACCTGACCCTGCCGCAGACCGCGATCACCTTCAATCCGTACGGCGACACCGTGTTCGTGGTCGAGGCGCAGGGCAAGGGGCCGGACGGCAAGCCGCGGCAGGTGGCGTCCCAGCGCTTCGTCACCGTCGGCCCGAAGCGCGGCGACCAGATCGCGGTGCTCTCGGGCTTGAAGGAAGGCGAGACGGTGGTCACCGCCGGCCAGCTCAAGCTGCGCAATGGCACGCCGGTGGTCGTCAACAACACGGTGCAGCCTTCCGACCAGGCGGCGCCCAGGCCGAAGGACGAGTGAGCGCGCGGCGATGAAATTCACCGACATCTTCGTCCGCCGGCCGGTGCTCGCGACCGTGGTGAGCCTGATCCTGCTCGTGCTCGGCCTGCGCTCGGTGACGCTGCTGCCGGTGCTGCAGTTCCCGCGCACCCAGAACGCGGTGGTGACCGTGACCACGGTGTACACCGGCGCCGACCCGGCGCTGGTGGCGGGCTTCATCACCACGCCGCTCGAGAACTCGATCGCGCAGGCGAACGGCATCGACTACATGACCTCGACCAGCCGCCAGAGCGTGAGCACGATCACCGCCAACCTGCGGCTCAACTACGACTCGGACAAGGCGCTCACCGAGATCAACACCAAGGTGAACGCGGTGCTCAACCAGCTGCCGCAGGGAACGCAGCAGCCC
>DASPRX010000198.1:0-2972 GCA_035624235.1 Burkholderiales bacterium
GGCGTGTTTCTCGGCCTGTCGATGCTCACGGTAGCGGACCTCAAGGCCGAGCGGGTGGCGCTCGCCTGGCTGCCGTGGGCGCGCGCCCTGCTGCTCGCCGCAGGCGTCGCCTGGTCCGCCTGGCTCGGCTGGCGCATGCTGACGCCGCGCGCGGCGTGGCGCCGCGCCGCCGCTCTCGCATCGTACGCGGCGGCCATGGCGCTTCCCGGCGCGCTCTGGATCGTCGCGCTCTACTTCTGGTAGCCGGCTGCGACGTTCGGCCGGTCGGCAACGATGCGCCCGTCGACCAGCTCGATGATGCGGTCGCAACGCTGCGCGAGGCGCGGGTCGTGCGTGACGATCAGGAAGGTCGTGCCGCTCGTCCGATTCACCTTGCGCAGCACGTCGAACACGCCGTCGGCGGACTGCGTGTCGAGGTTGCCCGTGGGCTCGTCGGCGAGCACGAGGGCGGGCGCCATGGCGAGGGCGCGCGCCACCGCGACGCGCTGCTGCTGGCCGCCGGAGAGCTGGCTAGTCTTCGTGTCGCGCCAGCGCGCCAGGCCCACTTCCTCGAGCAACCGCGCGCCGCTCGCGCGCATCTCCTCGTCGTGCCGGCCGCGCGCCGCGAGCACCGGCATCATCACGTTCTCGAGCGCGGTGAAGGCCGGCAGCAGGTAGTGGTACTGGAACACGAAGCCAATCGCGCGCCCGCGCAGGCGCGTCATCTCCGCGTCGCCGAGCTTGCCCGCCTCCCTCCCGTCGATGAACAGCCGCCCCGCGTTCGGGGGGTCGAGCAGCCCGATGACGTTCAGCAGCGTGCTCTTGCCCGACCCCGACGGGCCGATGAGCGCGGCGAACTCGCTGCGCGCGAGCCGCAGGTCGATGCCGTGCAGCACCTCGGTCTCGAGCGGCGTGCCTGTGTCATAGGACTTGCGCACGCCCTCCAGGCGCAGCGTCTCGCGCGCTTCAGCCACGGATCGCCACCGCCGGGTCGAGCTGCGCCGCGCGCCGCGCCGGAATCACCGCCGCGAGCGTTCCGACCAGGGTCGCGCCGAGCGAGGCGACGAGGTAGAGCGACGGCTCCATCTGGATGATGAACATCGGCGTGCCGTCCGGGTTGACCGCGATGCTGCGGAACACCGCGAGGAACACGCGCGCGAGCAGCGAGCCGAGCACCGAGCCCGCGAGCCCCATGAACGCCCCCTGGATCAGGAATACGCGCAGCAGCTGGCCGCGCGAGCCACCCATGGCGCGCAAGATGCCGATCTCCTTGGATTTCTGCACCACCGACACGATCAGCACGCTCGCGATGCCGAGCGCGACCGTAAGTCCGACGAAGATCCGGATGAGCGTGTTGGTCACGATCTGCGCCGACATCGCGGTGAAGAACTGGGCGTTCGTCCTGATCCAGCTGTCTGCTTCCAGCCCGGTGCGCGACTGGATCTCCTGGGCGATGGTCTCCGCGGCGAACGGATCCGTGACGCGCAGCTCGATGCTCGACACCCCGCCCGCGAGGTCGAGCAGGTTCTGCGCCAGGCGCAGGGACACGTAGACGTTGCGCTCGTTCACCGCCTTGTTGCCGAAATCGAAGATCGCCACCACGCTTAGCGTTTCCGAGCCCCCGCTCGCGGTGGTGAGGCGCAGCTTGTCGCCGATGCCCGCGCCCAGGTCCTTGGCGAGCTCGGTGCCGATCACGATGTCGGTGGCGCCGAGCGCGAGCCTGCCGGCGACGATCTTGTCCCCCAGGCCGATCACCCGCACGTAGCTGTCCGGCTCGATGCCGACGATGTTGACGGACTTGTTCGCGTCGCCGCGCAACGCGAATCCGGGGCCCGAGGCCACGTCGGTCACGGCGGTCACCCCGGGGACGCGCTCGACCTCGATGCGCAGCTTCTGCCACTGGTCGATCGAGCGCAGCTGCTGGGCGCGCGGCTGCACCAGCTCGGCGGCGGCCCTGCCCTCGCGCTGCGGCCGCGCCACCTGCTCGGGCGGGATGATCACGATCGGCGCCATGTAATTGAGGGTGCGCCGGATGATGTTCGCTTGCAGGCCCGCGAGCGCGGCCGACATGAAGATGATTACCCCGCCGCCCAGGCCGACGCCCAGGATGATGAGCAGGGTCTGCACCAGTCCCTCGCGCATGAAGCGGAAGGCGACGATCCACTCGAACGGCGCGTAGCGGTTCACTTTACAACGCGTACGCGGTCGCCCGGCTGCACCAGCGTGTAGGTGGTCGGAACGAGCCTGTCGCCGGGCGCCACGCCCGCAAGCACCTCGATGCGGTTCTCGCCGCGCAGGCCGAGCTTTACGTCGCGGCGCAGCGCGCGCCAGCCGCTCTGCACGAGCACCCAGGGCTGCGCGCCCGCAGCGTCGTGCACGCAGTCGGCCGGCACGACGACCGCCGCTTCCTTGCGCCCAACCTCGATGTCGACCGACACCGTCATATCCTGGCGCAGGAACGCGGGCGGAGCGGGCACCTTGAGCTTGACCTCGACCGCGCCGCGCAGCGGGTCGACGCCCGGATTGACGTAGACCACCTCGGCGGCGAAACGCTGCGCCGGATAGGCGTCGGCCGAGGCGATCGCCTTCTGCCCGAGCGCGAGCAGCCCGAGGTTCTTCTCGTCGATCTGCACCACGATCTGCGTCTCGCCGGCGGGCGCGAGCGCCATCAGCTCCTTGCCGGGCTGCACCACGTCGCCCGGCTCGACGTTGCGGGTGATCAGCACGCCGTCCGCCGGGGCGATGATCACCGTCTGCGCGAGCTTCGCCTGCGCCGCCGCGACGTTGGCGCGCGCCTGCTCCAGCGCGGCGCGCGCCAGCGCGACGTCGCTGCCGCCGGGACGGTTGGTCTCCACCTGCAGCCGCGCCGCGAGCAGCTGGCTCTCGGCGACGTCTAGCGCACGCCTGGCGTCGTCCAGCTGCGCCTGGCCGACGAAGCCCTGCTGGCGCAGCGCCGCGGTGCGCTCGTAATTGAGGCGCGCCTGCACCGCGTT
>DASPRX010000101.1:0-6105 GCA_035624235.1 Burkholderiales bacterium
TTCCGAGCTCGAATCCCTGCGTCGGCACTCGGTGGTCGTGGCCGACACCGGGGACATAGACGCCGCGGCGCGCTGGAAGCCCCAGGACGCCACCACCAACCCCTCCCTGCTGCTCGCCGCGGCCGGCCAGGCGCGCTACCGACCTCTCGTAGAGGACGCGGTCGCGCGCGGCCGGGGCGATCCCGAGGCGACCCAGGAGCATCTGTTCGTCGCCTTCGGGCGCGAGATCCTGAAGCACGTCCCGGGCCGCGTCTCGACCGAGGTCGATGCGCGCCTGTCGTTCGACACGGAAGGCTCGATCGCCAAGGCGGGGCGCCTCGTTGCCCTGTACGAGGCGGCCGGCGTGCCGCGCAGCCGCGTGCTCATCAAGCTGGCGAGCACCTGGGAAGGGATCCGCGCCGCCGAGCGCCTGGAGCGCGAAGGCATCCACTGCAACCTGACACTCCTTTTTTCCTTCGCGCAGGCCGCCGCCTGCGCCGACGCCGGGGTGACCCTCATCTCGCCCTTCGTCGGGCGCATCTACGACTGGCACAAGGCGGCGCGCAAGGTGGACGACATTCCGCTCGCCGAGGACCCGGGGGTCGCATCCGTCACGCGCATCTACGGCTACTACAAGGCGTTCGGCTACCGGACGCAAGTGATGGGCGCGAGCTTCCGCAAGACCGGCCAGATCCTCGAGCTCGCCGGCTGCGACCTGCTCACCATCGCACCCGACCTGCTCGAGAAGCTCGCCGCAACCGAAGGCGAAGTGCCGCGCAAGCTCTCGCCCGGCGCGGGCGGCGAGCTCGAGCGCGTCCGGCTCGACGAGAAGGCGTTCCGCTGGATGCACAACGAGGACCAGATGGCGGTCGAGAAGCTCTCCGAGGGCATCCGGCGCTTCCACGCCGACGCGCAGAAGCTCGAACACCTCGTGGCGCAGCTCGTCTCCGCGAGGCGCGCCGCGGCGTGAAGCGCGCGCGCGCCGCGCTCCTCCTCGCGATGGCCCTGGGGGCCAGCCCCTGCCTGGCGCACGTGCCGAGCGAGCGCGAGTGCCGCGAGGCGGGCGAGTTCGTCTACCACGCCGCCCAGGCGCGCGACAACGGCGCGACGCGCGAATTCTTCGTCGGCAGGCTCGAGGAGGACCTCGCGGCGATACGCGCCTTCCCGCCCTCGCTGCGCTGGTTCGCGCAGGACGCCGAGGACGAGGCGCTGCTGCGGTCCGCCGTCGCGGCGGTGTTCGACCACCCGCAGAGCGACGAGGCG
Organism: Burkholderiales bacterium; assembly: GCA_035624235.1. Classification (GTDB taxonomy): domain Bacteria; phylum Pseudomonadota; class Gammaproteobacteria; order Burkholderiales; family SG8-39; genus DAHVFK01. The sequence goes on from DASPRX010000101.1 coordinate 1,243, forward strand.
CACCGCGCCGCCTTCGAGTCGCGTTGCATGAAGCTCGCGCGCCGGTGAGCGTCACGGTCGGCATCGCGCTCGAGCGCCGCGCGGGCGGGCTGGTCGCGCGCGTGACGATCGAGCGCCCGGCGAAGCTGAACGCGCTCGACGGCGCGACGCTGGAGGGCATCGCCGCGGCGCTCACTGGGCTGCCCGAGGGCGCGCGCGCGGTGGTGCTAAGCGGCGCGGGTGAGCGCGCCTTCGCCGGCGGCGCCGACGTCGGCGAGCTCGCGGCGCTGGACGAACGCTCGGCGCGCGCCTTCATCGCCCGCGTGCACCGCGCCTGCGCCGCGCTGCGCGCCTGCCCGCTGCCGGTGATCGCGCGCGTGAACGGACTTTGCCTTGGCGCGGGCCTCGAGCTCGCGGCCGCCTGCGACCTGCGCATCGCCGCCGCGTACGCGCAGTTCGGCATGCCGGAAGTGCGCCTCGGCATCCCCTCGGTGGTCGAGGCGGCGCTCTTGCCGCGCCTGGTGGGCGCGGGGCGCGCGCGCTGGCTGGTGCTCACCGGCGAGAACATCGACGCGCGCGAGGCGCTCGCCTGGGGCCTGGTCGAGCGCGTCGCCGCGCCGGGCGCGCTCGACGCGCAGGTCGACGCCGCGCTCGACGCGCTGCTCGCCGCCGGCGACGCGGCGCTGCGCGCGCAGAAGCGCCTGTGCAAGCTGTGGGAGGAGGCGCCGCTCGAGGAGTGCGTGCGCGCGAGCATCGACGAGTTCGCCGCCGCCTACGCGGGCGAGGAGCCGCGCCGCATGCTCGGCGCCTTCCTCGCGGCGAAGGCGAAGCGCTAGCGGCGCCGCGCGCGCCTCCGCTTGAGGACGTATTTCTCCAGCTCGACGAGCAGGAAGGCGCCCGCGCCGAAGGCGAGGACGAGCGCCCAGGCGCCCGCGTCCATCGCCGCGGTGCCGAACAGAGCCTGCATCGGGGCGAGATAGGTGAACGCGAGCTGCAGCGCCGCGAGCACGGCGACCGCGAGCAGCGCGACGCGGTTGCCGAGCAGCGCGTCGGCGTTCAGTGCGCTCTCGGTCAGGCGCCGGCTGTTGAACAGATAGACGATCTCGCCCATCACCAGCGCGTTCACCGCCGCGGCGCGCGCAGCGAACACGTCGCCGCTGTGCCGCACTTCCCAGAGGAAAAGTCCGAGCGTGCCGCCGAAGAGGAGCAGCGACACGAACAGCACGCGCCATACGAGGTAGCCGGAGAGCAGCGGCTCCCGCGGGTCGCGCGGCGGGCGGTGCATGACGCCCGCCTCGGTCGGGTCGAAGGCGAGCGCGAGCGAGAGCGTCGTCTCGGTCACCATGTTGATCCACAGGATCTGCACGGGCGTGATCGGCAGCGTGATGCCCAGCGCGACCGCGCCGATCACCGCGAGCGCCTCGCCGCCGTTGGTCGGCAGGATGTAGACGATCGTCTTCTTCAGGTTGTCGTAGACGGTGCGGCCTTCCTCGACCGCGCGCTCGATCGAGGCGAAATTGTCGTCCGCGAGCACCATGTCGGCGGCTTCCTTGGCCGCCTCGGTGCCCTTGCCGCCCATCGCGACGCCGACGTCGGCGCGCTTGAGCGCCGGCGCGTCGTTCACGCCATCGCCGGTCATCGCCACCACCTCGCCCTCGGCCTGCAGCGCCTCGACCAGCCGCAGCTTGTCCTCGGGACTGGCGCGCGCGAGCACGTCCTCGCGCTCGATGCCGAGCATTTCGGCGACCGCGACCGCGGTCGCCGCGTGGTCGCCGGTGATCATCTTGACGCGGATGCCCGCCTCGCGGCACTGGCGCACCGCCGCGATCGCCTCGTCGCGCGGCGGGTCGATGATGCCCGCCAGGCCGAGCAGCGCGAAGCCGCCGTCGACGTCGGCGAGCTCCAGGCGCTCCTGGGAACCGGGCGCGCGCCGCGCGGCGACCGCCAGCACTCGCATGCCCTGGCGCGCGAGCCGCTCCACCTTGTCCTGCCAGGCGGCGCGGTCCGCGCCGCACATCTCGAGCACGCGCTCGGGCGCGCCCTTGACGAAGATCGCGTGCGTGCCGTCGGGCGCGTGGTGCAGCGTCGCCATGAAGCGGCGCTCGGACTCGAACGGGATCGCGTCGAGGCGCGGCCACTCGGCGTACTCGCGCAGAGGCTGCAGGCCCGCCCTCGAAGCGAGCGCCTCGAGCGCGAGCTCGGTGGGATCGATGCCGTCGCTGCACAGCAGCGCCGCGCGCGCGAACTCGCGCTCGCTCGCCTCGCCGAGCACCACTTCCTGCACCGCCATCTCGTTCCGGGTGAGTGTGCCGGTCTTGTCCGAACAGATCACGGTCACCGAGCCGAGCGTCTCGACCGCCGGCAGGCGGCGCACGACGGCGTTCCGGCGCGCCATGCGCCGCACACCGATCGCCAGCGTGATGGTCATGATCGCCGGCAAAGCCTCCGGGATCGCCGCCACCGCGATGCCCACCGCGGCGAGGAACATGTCGGCAGCGCCGAAGCCGCGCCAGTAATAGCCGAGCGCAAAGGTACCGGCGGCCACGAGCAGGATCGCGCCGGTGAGCCAGCGCCCGAAGCGCCCAATCTGGCGCAGCAACGGCGTGGAGATCTCCTCGACCTTCTCGAGCAACACGCTGATGCGCCCGATCTCGGTCGCGGTGCCGGTCGCCACGACCACGCCGCGCCCCTGGCCGTAGGTGACCAGCGTGCCCGACCAAGCCATCGCGGAGCGATCGCCGAGCGCCGCGCCGGCGTCCACCGCCGCGGGCGACTTCTCGACCGGCATCGACTCGCCGGTGAGCGTCGCCTCGTCGATCCTCAGGTTCCTCGACTCGAAGAGGCGCAGGTCCGCCGGCACCTTGTCGCCCGGGGCGAGCAGCACCACGTCGCCCGGCACCAGCTCCTCGGCGGGTAGCACGCGGCGCGCGCCGTCGCGCAGCGCGCTCGCCGCGAGCGACAGCATGTTGCGGATCGCCTCGAGCGCCCGCTCGGCCTTGCCTTCCTGGATGAAGCCGACGATCGCGTTGATGAGCACCACGCCGGCGATCACCGAAGCGTCCACCGCGTGGCCGAGCGCGGCGGTGATCGCCGCCGAGGCGACGAGCACGTAGATCAGCAGGTTGTGAAATTGCGCGAAGAAGCGCGCGAGCGCGCCGCGCCGCGCCGCCGGCGGCAGGCGATTGGGGCCGTATTTTTCCAGGCGCGCTTTGGCTTGCTCTTCACTTAGACCTTCTTGTTTTGTGTCGAGTGCCGCCAGCGCAGCGTCGACTTCGAGCGCGTGCCAGGGCCGCGCTTCCTGCGTCACACCTCCTCCGGCACCATGCGGATCGCGCCGCAGGGGCACTCGGCCGCGCACAGGCTGCAGCCCTTGCAGTAGTCGTAGTTGAAGCGAAAGCGCTTGCCGGGCCCGAGCTTGATCACCGCGTTGTCTGGGCACACGCCGTAGCAGTTGTCGCATTCGAAGCAGTTGCCGCAGGACAGGCAGCGGCGCGCCTCGTAGAGAGCATTCGACTCGTCCAGGCCGCCCAGCACCTCCTCGAAGGTCGACTGCCGGCGCACGGCGTCCAGCACCGGCTGCACGGTTTTCGGCGCATCGGAGTAGTACCAGGTGTTCAATTTTTCGAAGGCGGCGAGCTCGTGGGCGGGCGGCTTGGCGTACATCGTGCCGCGCAGCCAGGCGTCGATGTGGCGCGCGGCCTTCTTGCCGTGGCCGACCGCGACCGTCACGGTGCGCTCGGAAGGCACCATGTCGCCGCCGGCGAAGATGCCCGTGCGCCCGGTCATCATGTTCGGCCCGACCTCGACGACCCCGTCGTTCACCTCCAGCCCGGGCACGCCCTCGAGCAGCGACAGGTCGACGTCCTGGCCGAGCGCGAGCACGAGCGAGTCCGCGGCGAGCGTCTCGAACTCGCCGGTCGGCTGCGGAAAGCCGGTCTCGTCGAGCTTCATCTTCTCCACCACCAGCGCGCCCTCGCCCGCCTGCTTGATGGTCGAGAGCCACTTGACGAGCACGCCTTCGGCGAGCGCCTCTTCCAGCTCGAATTCGTGCGCCGGCATCTTCTCGCGCGTGCGGCGGTAGACGATGATCGCGTCGGTGGCGCCCAGGCGCTTCGCCGTGCGCGCCATGTCGATCGCGGTGTTGCCGCCGCCGTACACCACCACGCGCCGGCCGAGCAGCGGCTTGTCCGCGCCTTCCATGCTGCGCAGCACCGACACCGCGTCGAGGATGCGCGCGGAGGAGCCCGCCGGGATGTACGCGCGCTTGCCGATGTGCGCGCCGACTGCGAGGAAAGCGGCGTCGAAGGCGCCGGCGCGCATCGTGTCGAGGATGTGGTCCACCTTGGCGTTGACTTTCAGCTCGACGCCGAGCGCGAGGATGCGCCGCACTTCGGCCTCCAGCACCGCGCGCGGCAGGCGGTACTTCGGGATGCCGAAGCGCATCATGCCGCCCGCGACCGGCCCGGCCTCGTGGATCGACACCGCGTGGCCGAGGCGCGCCAGGTGATACGCGGCCGACAGCCCCGAAGGCCCCGCGCCCACCACCAGCACGTGCTTGCCGGAGCGCGCCGCGGGCGGATCGAGCTTCCAGCCCTTGTCGAGCGCGTAGTCCCCGAGGAAGCGCTCGACCGAGTTGATGCCGACCGCGGCGTCCAGGCTACCGCGGTTGCAGGCGCCCTCGCAGGGGTGATAGCACACGCGCCCCATCACCGCGGGCAGCGGGTTGTCCTCGACGAGCAGGCGCCAGGCGCGCTCGTAGTCGCCGGACTCGGCGTGGTACAGCCAGCCCTGGATGTTCTCGCCCGCGGGGCAGGCGTGGTTGCACGGCGGCAGCCGGTCGACGTACTCGGGCCTCAGCGTGCGCCAGGTGCCGGTATGGTTGCC
>DASPRX010000167.1:0-5934 GCA_035624235.1 Burkholderiales bacterium
CTGCGACCTGCGTTACGCGGGCGCCTCCAGCAGCTTCGCGATCCCGGCGGCGCGCCTCGGCATCGGCTATGGCGTGCACGGCACCAATCGACTGGTGGCGAGCGTCGGCCACGCGGCGGCGCGCGAGATCATGCTGACCGGGCGACGCTACAGCGCCGACGAGGCGCTCGCCATGGGGCTGGTCAACCGGCTGCTGCCCGACGCGGAGCTCGAGGCCTACGTGCGCGAGATCGCGTCGATGCTGGCGGCCAACGCACCGCTGTCGATGGCGGCCTCGAAGGCGATCATCAATGGCGTGATCGAGGCCAGCGGGGATTTCTCCAAGGGGCAAGAGCTGATCGCGCGCTGCGCCAGGAGCGAGGACCACGTCGAAGGGCGGCGCGCGTTCATGGAAAAGCGCGCGCCGAAGTTCAAGGGAAAATGAAGGCGAACAAGCTCGGGGTCAGGGGGGTGCGCGTGCGCGCGGTCGGCGCGCCGATGAAGCGCCCGCTCGCCACCGCGAGCGGCGCGATCAAGGTGGCGCCGCTGCTGCTCGTCGACCTGCAGACCGACAGCGGCATCGTCGGACGCGCGTACCTGTTCGGCATCACGCCGCAGACCCTGGCGCCGCTCGCGAAGCTTGTCGAGGCGATGGGCGCGATGCTCGCGGGCGACGCGCTCGCGCCATTCGAGCTGGAAAGGAAGCTGCGCGCCAGGCACGCGCTGCTCGGCGTGCACAACATCGTGCTGTTCGCGATCTCGGCGCTCGACATGGCGGCGTGGGACGCGCTCGGCCAGGCGCTCGGGCAGCCGCTCGTGCGCCTGCTGGGCGGCGCGCCGCGCCCGGTGCGCGCCTACAATTCGAAGGGCCTGGGCATCATGCCGCTCAAGGCGCTGGTGCGCGAGGCGGTCGAGCTCGCCGCCGAGGGATTCCCGGCGCTCAAGCTGCGCCTCGGGCGCCCGGGCGCCGCCGACGACCTGGAGGCGATCCGCGTAGTGAAGAAGGCGACGGGCGGCAAGCTCGTACTGATGGTGGATTTCAATCAGGGCTTGAGCGTCGCCGAGGCGCTGCGCCGCGGGCGCATGATCGACGACGAGGGCGGCGTGTACTGGATCGAGGAGCCGGTGCGCGCCGACGACTTTGCGGGCTGCGCACGCCTCGCGCGCGAATTGCATACGCCGGTGCAGATCGGGGAGAACTTCATGGGCCCGGAGCAGATGGCGCAGGCGCTCGCTGCGGGCGCCTGCGACTACGTCATGCCCGACGCGCAGAGGATCGGCGGGGTGACAGGCTGGATGCGCGCCGCGGCGCTCGCGCAGGCAGCCGGCCTGGAGATGTCGAGCCACCTGTTTCCTGAGGTGAGTTGTCATCTCTTGGCCGTGACGCCGACTTGCCACTGGCTGGAGTACGTCGACTGGGCGGACGCAGTGCTCGATGAGCCGGCGCAACTCTCCAAGGGCGAGGTCGTGATCGCCGAGCGGCCGGGAATCGGCATGCGCTGGAACGAGAAGGCCGTGCGCAAATACGCGCTCTGAGGCGATGTTCAGTCGACACTTCGCCCACTGGCCGCCGGGGCTGCCGCGCACCCTGAGGGTGCCGCGCACCACGATCCACTACAACCTCGAGGTGAGCGCCAGGCGCTACGGCGAGAGCGCGGCCGTCGACTACTACGGCAACCGCGTCACCTACGCGGAGCTCAAGCGCCAGGTCGACGCGATCGCGGGATTCCTCGCGCGCCGCTGCGGCGTGGCGAAGGGCGACCGCGTGCTGCTCTACTGCCAGAACGGCCTGCACTTCATCGTCGGCTACTACGCGATCCTGCGCGCCGACGCGGTGGTGGTGCCGGTGAACCCCATGAACCGCACCGAGGAGCTGCGCCACTACGTCGAAGACGCCGGCGCGCGCGTGGTCGTCTCGACGCAGGAGCTGTGGGACCGCATCGCGCCGCTCGTCGGCACGAGCGCGCTCGAGCACGCGCTGATCGGCGCGCATTCCGAGTACCTCCCCGCGAGCACCGACCTGCCGCTGCCCGACTTCGTGCGCGCAGCGGCCGCCGTGCCCGCGTACGGCGGGGTCAGCTCGTGGCGCGAGGCGCTCCAGGCGGGAATCGCACCGGGCGAGCCGCTCGCGGGCCCGGACGATCTCGCGGTCATGCCCTACACCTCGGGCACCACGGGCAAGCCCAAGGGCTGCATGCACACGCACGCGACGGTGCTCTCGACCACGACCGCCGGCTGCCACTGGCGCGGCGCGTCGAGCGGCGCGGTAACGCTCGCAGTGCTGCCGATGTTCCACGTCACCGGCATGCAGTCCGGCATGAACACGCCGATCCAGGCGGGCGCGACCAGCGTCGTCATGACGCGCTGGGACCGCGACTGCGCGGCGATGCAGATCGAGCGCGCGCGCGTCACCGGCTTCACCGCGATCACTACCATGGTGGTCGACTTCCTCGCCAATCCCAACCTGAAGAACTACGACCTGTCCTCGCTCACCACGCTCGGCGGCGGCGGCGCGGCGATGCCCGAGGGCCTGGCGAAGAAGCTCTACGAGACGCTCGGGCTGGAGTTCATCGAGGGCTACGGGCTCACCGAGACCATGGCGCCGAGCCACTCCAACCCGCCGCAGCGCCCCAAGCGCCAGTGCGGCGGGGTGCCGATCTTCTCGACCGACGCGCGCGTGCTCGACCCCGAGACGCTGCGCGAGCTGGGGCCCAATGAAGTCGGCGAGATCGTGATCAACGGCCCGCAGGTGTTCAAGGGCTACTGGCGCCAGGAGAAGGCGACCGCCGAGGCCTTCATCGAGCACGACGGCAAGCGCTTCTTCCGCTCGGGCGATCTCGGCTACTACGACGAGGAAGGCTACTTCTTCATCACCGACCGCTTGAAGCGCATGATCAACGCCGCGGGCTTCAAGGTCTGGCCGGCCGAGGTCGAGGCGATGCTGTACGCGCACCCGGACATCCAGGAAGCGTGCATCATCGGCGCGCTCGATCCCTACCGCGGCGAGACCGTGAAGGCGGTGGTGGTGCTGAAGCCCGCCGCGCGCACGCGGGTCAAAGGCGAGGACATCACGGCCTGGGCGCACGAGCGCATGGCCGCCTTCAAGGTGCCGCGCATCGTCGAGTTCGTGGACGATCTTCCGAAGACCGCCACGGGCAAGATTTTCTGGCGTAAGCTTCAGGAAGATGAGAACGCCCGCGCGAAGACGAAGAAATAGCGCCGCGCTCGCGATCGCGTTCTTCGCGCTCGCGGCCTGGAGCGCGGGGTGGAGCGTGCACGCGGTGCACGCGCTGCGCGCCTCGCTGTGGCCCAACTTGGTCGAAATCTGCGGTGCGGCCGATCCGCAGGGCGGCCAGCCGGGCCACGGCAGCCAATGCCCGGTCTGCTCGCAGTTCCTCGCCGCGACGGCGCCGCAGCAGCCGCTCGCGGCGCCCGCCGGCCTGCTCGGCATCGCGGAGCATGAAGCCGTCGTCGCGCGAACGGACGCCGCCCTATCTGCTTCGCCGCTCGTGTCCCGCGTAGCGCGGGCGCCGCCGGCCGCGGCCTGACTTTCCATTCGCTTCCTCTTTTCTTGCGGCGGAAGGCGGCGCCTTGCGCCGCCACAACTTGTTCACGGAGCATTCATGAAACGCATGCATTGGTTCGCACTCTGCGCGGCGCTCGTTGCGGGCGCGGCCTGGGCGCAGAAGAAAGGTGATCTGCAGATCGACGCGCCCTGGGCGCGCGCGACGCCGCCCGGCGCGAGCGTTGCGGGTGGCTACGTCTCGGTCAGGAACCGCGGTGCGGCGCCCGACAAGCTGGTCGCCGCATCGTCGCCCGCCGCAGAGCACGTCGAGCTGCACGTCATGTCGATGCAGGGCAATGTCATGAGGATGCAGCAGGTGAAGCAGTTCGACGTGCCGGCGCACGGCGAGCTCGCGCTCAAGCCGGGCGGCAACCACCTGATGTTCATCGGCCTCAAGGAGCCGTTCAAGGAGGGAACCAAAATTCCCGTCAAGCTGCGCTTCGAAAAGGCGGGCGAGGTCGAGGTGCAGCTAAGCGTCGGCGCCATGGGCGCGTCCGCGCCGATGCAGATGCCGATGCACAAGTAAGGCACGACATCTAGCTCGCCAGGAAACCGAGCCCGGATCCTGGATGCGCCCGAGTTGGCTATCGCATCTTCACGGGCTTACCTGCTCGTCCGAGGTGATAGATGAACGGGCCCGGGTCGGCGCGTGCGATTCGCACTAGGCGTTTGAGCGCCGCGACTAGTATCGAAGCGGTGTCTTTTACGGTGACATTTCCGCCTGTAAATACGAACGCCCGGACGCGTGCCTCTCGAAGTGCCAGTACCTCGAGCTGTCGATAGCGGATTCGTTGGTCGCGCGTCAACACCACCCAGCGATTGCGACCAGCATCCGCAAGCCAGACTTCGTCCGGTGTACCTCGGGGAAAGCGCTCGGTTGCGCGCTCGATCGTAGCACCAGCGTCTCGCAACGCCGCGGCGACCGTAATACTGTCGAGAGACTCGTCGAGGAAGAAGACGAGGGGCTCAGGCGGCTCGGCGATCGAGTTCGCAGCGGATCGCGTCCCAGACCGCTTCCTCGTTGGCACCGTATTCCTTCGCGAGGTCCGCGGGCAGATCCCCGGCTTTGAACTGCTCGGCGAGCACCGCCGTGGGTACGGCCGTCCCGAGCAGCACCGGACGTCCGAAGGCGAGGCGGGGGTCGATCACCACCGTTCGTGGTTGCTCGCGCGGCGGCTGGGAACGGATGAACGGGTAGAGCTTGACGGGCAATCCCTTCGGGTCGCGTTCGACGCGCTCCAGGTACGCCCGAATCAAATCCGCCATCTCGATCTGCAGGTTGCGCGACAGATTGATGATCTGGCCGAAACGCTCGACAAGCAGGTCGGTGCCCTTGGTTACGAATTGCTCCTCGAGAAGCGGGCGTTTCGCGCCCAGCCTGTCCACCAGCAACGCAAGGCCTTTTCGAATAGTCGGCAGGCCGATCTTGTGCTTTCTCCGGATCGCCGTCAGCACGTACGCCTCGACCAAGTTCGAAAATGACAAACTAAGTGCTCGCGGATCGGCGGGACGAATGACTGCCCGGAACATCCTGCGTTCACCACGGTACGAATATGACTGGCCGACAAACCACGACCGCAAGGTGGACGGGCTCACGCCAAGGTAGTGCGCCGCCTCGGAGATCGTGTAGGCAGGAATTTCGCGAACGTCGATCACTACTGTTCCCCTTCGGGCGAAGAATCCGCCGCGCGCCGATTATATGCCAGCGGCCGGCGTGCTAGCTGCGCTGGAAACCCAGCCCTAGGGAGGCGAGGTGCGCGATCGCCGCCTCGTCGAATCCCCAGTCGGCGAGCGCAGCGCGGCCGCCCTGGCCGCGCTCGGGCGGCGCGCGCCGCACTTCGCCCGGCGTGCGCGAGAAGCGCGGCGCGGGCGCCGGCTGGACCACCCCCGCCACGTCGACGTACGCGCCGCGCGCGACGTTGTGCGCGTCGCGCCGCGCCTCGCTGAAGCTGAGCACCGGCGCGAAGCACGCGTCCGAGCCATCGAAGACCTTGCACCACTCGTCGCGCGTCTTCGACTTGAACTTGTTGGCGATCATGGCGCGCAGCTCGGCCCAGCGCGCCCGGTCGTGCTGCGGCGGCGCGTTTTCCAGGCCGAGCCGCTCGACGAGCTCGTCGAAGAATCTCGCTTCGATCGAGCCGATCGCGACGTATTTTCCGTCCTTCGTTTCGTACACGTCGTACCAGGGCGCACCCGAATCGAGCGTGTTCTCGCCACGCGCCTCGCTCCAGCGCCCGGCGGCGAGCATGCCCGAGAACATCGCCGCGAGCTGCGCGGCGCCCTCGACCATCGCCGCGTCGACCACCTGGCCCCTGCCCGAGCGCTGCGCCTCGATGAGCGCGCACAGGATGCCGAAGCCGAGCAGCATGCCGCCGCCGCCGAAGTCGCCC
>DASPRX010000269.1:0-20523 GCA_035624235.1 Burkholderiales bacterium
GGGATCAGCTTCGAAACGGTCGAGCACGCGCGGAATCGCCTCCCACATGTCGAGCGAGACCGCATTCCTGCGCTCGGGGTTGTTGAACACCAGCCAGCCCACCGGCCCCTGCTTCTCGGCGATCACGCGCGCGGTGAGCTCGCTCGCGGAAAACAGCGGCCGGCGGGGAAGCGACTGCAGCTCGTCCTTCGTCATCGAAGTCTCCCTGAATTCTGGCAAGCGGGATCTTAAGCCTGGCTTCAGACTGCGGGCGCACCATCGAAGCCCCGGAAAGTGAAACCGGGACAAACGGGAGAAGAGCACGATGAGCGAATTCAGAATCGACGACTACATCGCGGGCGCTGGCGCCCTCCTCATCATGTTCCTGGTGGCGCAGATCGCGCTCTACCTCGGTCGGCACGCGCACATCGAGAATCAGCAGCACAAGGACTAGGCTGTCCGCCGGTCCCGCCGCCCACGGTCGGCGCGGCGATGTAACAGGATGTTTCGGCCCGCCGGCGCGCGCCATCGCCGGACAACAATTTGTTACCAATTTCCTCGTGGCGCAGGCCGCGCCGCGGGTAACGTATCGTCATGAAGCCGGCGCACGGAACTCCTCACATGAAGATGCGATACCCGCTGCTCGCCGCGCTCGCGCTGGCGCTCGGCGTCGCGTTCGCCGGCCCCGCATCCGCGCACGGTCATGCGGACGTGCATTTCGGGCTATACATGGGCGGACCGTTCGGCTGGCCCTACTACTACTATCCTCCCGCCTATTACCCGTCGCCGTATTACTACCCGCCGGCGGCGGTGCAGCCGTCGTCGCCGCCGGTGTACGTCGAGCGTCAGGACGCCGCGCCCGAAAGCGCGACTGCGGGCTCGTACTGGTACTACTGCCAGGAGTCGAAGGCCTACTACCCCTACGTCAAGCAATGCCCGGGCGGCTGGCAGCGCGTCGCGCCCGAGCCGCCTCAGTGATCAGGAGAGGAACCGGAATATGAAACCCATCGCTTTGGCATCGTTCGTCGCCGCCGCGCTCGCGCTCGGCGGCTGCGTGGTCGCGCCGCCGAGCGGCCCGAGCGTCATGGCGCTGCCCGGCGAAGGGCGCAGCTTCGACCAGTTCCGCAACGACGACTTCGAGTGCCGGCAGTACGCCGGCGGCCAGACCGGCAGCACGCCGCAGGACGCCGCGGTCAACAGCGGCATAGCGAGCGCGGCGGTCGGCACCGCCATTGGCGCCGCCGCGGGCGCGCTGATCGGCGGTCACGAAGGCGCCGCGGTCGGCGCCGGCACCGGCCTGCTGTTCGGCTCCACGGCGGGCATCGGCGCAGCCAACGCCTCGGCCTACACGCTGCAGCAGCGCTACGACATGGCCTACACGCAATGCATGTACGCCAAGGGCGAGAAGGTGCCTGCGGCGGCCGAGACGGCGCCGCACTACCACCGCCGCGCGTATTACGCCGCCCCGCCGCCTCCTCCTCCGCCGCCGCCCCCGAGCTACTACCCGCGCTGAGGCGAATCGCCGCATCGCCGGCAGGGGCATCGGTTCGCTGGAGGGTAACGGCCATCTGTTACCCTAGGCGCCCCGAAAGCAGAGGAGCAGGCGCTTGCCCCGCCTGGAGGAACGGCTGCGGGCCCTCGCGCCCGGACTGCTGCGCGGAATCCTGCGCGGCGTCGAGAAAGAGAGCCTGCGCGTCGCGCCCGACGGCTCGCTCGCGCGTACGCCGCATCCCACCGGCCTGGGCTCGGCGCTCACGCATCCGCACATCACCACCGACTTCAGCGAGTCGCAGCTCGAGCTGATCACCGGCGCGCACGCGCGCATCGAGGACTGCCTCGCGGAGCTGACGCGCATTCACCAGGAGGTCTACCGCCAGGTGGGCGACGAGCTGCTGTGGGCGGCGAGCATGCCTTGCAAGCTGCCCGCGGAGAGCGACATTCCGCTCGGCCACTATGGTCCCTCGAACGTCGGGCGTGCGAAGAACATCTACCGGCGTGGCCTCTCCTTTCGCTACGGCCGGCGCATGCAGACCATCTCCGGCCTGCACTACAACTTCTCGCTGCCCGAGGCCGCCTGGCCGGCGCTGCGCAGCGCAGACGGTCGCGCGGGCGGCGACGGCGCGTACCGTAACGACGCGTATTTCGCGCTGATCCGCAACTTCAGGCGCCACTCCTGGCTGCCGATCTACCTGATCGGCGCTTCGCCCGCCGTGTGCAGCACCTTCGTCGCCGGCCGCGGGCACCGCCTGCTGGAGCTCGCCCCCGGCACGCTGCACCTGCCGCATGGCACCTCGCTGCGCATGGGACCGCTCGGCTATCAAAGCGAGGCGCAGGGCTCGCTCGCGGTGAGCTTCAACGGCCTGCAGAGCTATGCCGCGTCGCTCTACCCGGCGCTCACCCGGCCATACCCGCCGTACGAGGCGATCGGCCTGCGCGACGGCGACGACTATCGCCAGCTCTCGACGGCGCTGCTGCAGATCGAGAACGAGTTCTACGGCACGATCCGCCCCAAGCGCCGCATCGAGCCGGGCGAGCGGCCGCTGCATGCGCTCGGCGCGCGCGGCGTCGAATACGTCGAGGTGCGGCTGGTCGATCTCGATCCTTTCGACCCGATCGGCATCGGCGCGCAGACCATGCGCCTGCTCGACGTGTTCCTGCTGCATTGCCTGCTCGCCGACAGCCCGCCCGATACGCCCGAGGAGATCGCCTTCATCTCGCGCAACCAGCATCGCGTCGCCGAGCGCGGCCGCGAGCCTGGGCTGCGCCTGGACCGCGGAGGGCGCGACGTCGCGCTCGCCGACTGGGGCCGCAGCCTGCTGGACGAATGCGCGCCGATCGCCGCGGCGCTCGACGCGGCGCACGGCGCCGGGCACTACTCCGAGGCGCTCGACGCCGCGCGCGCGGCGCTCGCCGACCCCTCGCGGCTGCCTTCGGCGCGCGTGCTCGCCGAGCTGCGCGACCGCTACTCAGGCTCCTACGTCGACTTCGCCGCCGCGCAGTCCGCGCGCCATCGCGAGGCCTTGCGCGGCCTGGCGCCCGCGCCGCGCGCGCAGGCGGCCTACGAGCGCATGGCGGCCGAATCGGTCGCCGGGCAGAAGGCGATCGAAGCGGCCGACCGCGTGCCCTTCGAGACCTACCGCCGGCAGTACCTGTCGCAGGACCTGCTCGTCGGCCCTTTCCTGAGCGGCCTGTGAGCTACGGGTTGCCGATGTAGTCGCGCTTGGCGAGCTCCACGCCGTTGTGGCGCAGGATGTCGTAGGCGGTGACGACGTGGAAGTAGAAATTGGGCAGCGCGAAGCCGAGCAGGTACTGCATGCCGCGCCATTTCTGCTCGCTCTTGCCGAGCTTGAGCACGATCTCGCGCTCCTCGCTGCCGTCGATCTGGGCTGGCGTGAATCCCTTGATGAATTCCATGGTCCTCGCGATGCGCGCCTGGAGCTCCGGCAGCGTTTTTTCCGCGTCCTCGTCGCGCGGATTCTCGGCGCCGGCAAGGCGCGCTACTGCGCCCTTGGCGTTGTCGCACGCGATCTGCACCTGGCGCACGAGCGGCAGCATGTCGGGGTACAGCCGGCAGGCGGGCAGCGTTGCGGGGTCGAGCTTCCGCTGCTCGGCGTAGGCCTGCGCCTTGCCGAGGATCGCCGAAAGATTGCCGAGCATCAGGAGGAAGCGCGGTGCGCTCGCCTGGTACATCGAGATGGCCATGGAAGCCCCTCCGGGGTGGACGATGAGGAGGCGCATTCTAGCGCCCCGGCTTGCGGTACACTCGCCGCAGGAGGAGTAACCCGACACGCGAGGCTACGGGAGACGATGCGCGAGATTCTGGGTGTCACGCAGGACTCGCCGCGCAAGCGGCGGCGCTGGTTTCACGACGATTACTTCGACCTTTTCGTATCCCAGGCGTCCGACGGCAACCTGGACCGCTTCGAGCTGTGCTACGGGCTGGACGCCACCGAGCGCGCGCTGGTGTGGGACCGCGAGCGCGGCTACTTCCACGACGGCACCGATCTGCTGGCCGCGCAGGACATCGCGGGGCGCTTCGACTCGGTAGCGCGCGCGCTGCCCGGTGAAGTAGCCCAGGCGGTGCTGGGGCGCCTGCAGGAGTACGCCAAGCGCGGCGCGGTCGCGCAGGCGCGCCGCAGGCGCTTCCGGCGCGCCGACTGGCAGCAGCGCCCGTCCTGAGCCCGCGCGGCATGCGCCGCTGGCTGCTCGCCGCGTGCTGCGCGCTCGCCGCAGGCGGCGCCGCGGCCGACGTGCGCGTGCAGGAATATCCGCTGCCGCCGGGCCTGGGCGCGCATGATGTATGGGCCGATCCCGCGCCGGGCGCGCCTGTGTGGTTCTCGGCGCAGGCGAGCGGGCAGCTCGGGCGCCTGGATCCCGCAAGCGGCAAGGTGGAACTGATCGATCTCGGCCCGCGCTCGGCACCGCACGGGGTGATCGTCGGACCCGACGGCGCGGTGTGGCTCACCGACAGCGGGCAGAACGCAATCGTGCGCGTCGAGGCGAATACGAAGGGCGTGACGCGCTTTGCCCTGCCCGGCACCGACAACGCCAACCTGAACACCGCGGCATTCGATCGCGCGGGAATCCTCTGGTTCACGGGCCAGAGCGGCGTCTACGGCCGGCTCGACCCGGCGAGCGGCGCGCTGAAGCTGTTCGCCGCGCCGCGCGGCGTCGGACCGTACGGCATCCAGGTCGCGCCGGACGGCGCGGTGTATTACGCCTCGCTCGCCGGTTCCTACCTGGGACGCGTCGACCCGGCGAGCGGTGAGGCGCGCGTCCTCGAGCCGCCGACGCCGCGCCAGGGGGCGCGCCGCGTGTGGCCGGACGCGCGCGGTGCTCTCTGGGTGTCGGAGTGGAACTCGGGACGGCTGGCGCGCTACGACCCCGCGACCGGCGCCTGGCGGGAGTGGGCCGCGCCCGGCGCGCGGCCGCAACTGTACGCCGTATACGTGGATGAAACCGGCCGCGTCTGGGCTTCGGAGTGGTCAGCGCAGGCGATGCTGCGTTTCGACCCCGCGACGCAAACCTTCGAAAGCTTCAAGTCCTCCAGCAGGCATCCGAACGTCCGGCAGATCCATGGGCGCAATGGCGAGGTCTGGGCCGCAGAGTCCGGCGCCGACAAGATCGTCGTGTACCGCTTCCGCTAGGCAGCCGCCCTACAAGTCGAAGAAGACCGTCTCCTTCGGTCCCTGCATGCGGATGTCGAAGCGGTAGGCCGCGCCGCCGGGATGCTGCTCGCGCCGCGCGACGAGCGTCGCGCGCCGCTCGGGCGGCAGCGCGGCGAGCACCGGATCGCCCGCGTTCGCCTCGGCCTCGTCCTCGAAGTACACGCGCGTGAAGGCATGGCTGAGCATGCCGCGCATGGTGACGATGACGTCGATGTGCGGCGCCTCGCCGGGCGCGGCAGCGCCCGGCTTCACGGTGTCGAACCAGAAGTGCAGCGACGCGTGCGTGCCGGTGCCGCAACGTCCGAAGCCGCGAAAGTCACTCGCGCGCGCCTCCGAGGTCGAGGCGACGAAGCGCCCCTCGGCGTCGGGCTGCAGGATCTCGATCATCGCGTCGTTCACCGGCACGCCGTCGCCGTCGAAGACGCGCCCGGTGATGCGGATATGCTCGCCGCGCGCCTCGGGGCCGGCGAGCACCGGGCCGAACAGGCTCCTGTAGTCGTAGCCGTACTGCTCGGGCGTGAGCCCGTAGGCGAAGTACGGGCCGACGGTCTGCGAAGGGGTCTGCTTTAGCGTCATGGGCTATCTCCCCATCGGCGTTTGCGCCGCGCCGCGCAGCACGATGTCGAACTCGAAGCCGAGCGCGAAGCCCGGCTCGCCGACGACGTCCAGGTTCAGCTGCGATACGAGCCGCTCGCGTGCGCCCTCGGGCGCGCTCTGGTAGATCGGATCGAACGCGAGCAGCGGGTCGCCGGGGAAGAACATCTGCGTCACCAGCCGGCTGGCGAAGTATTCGCCGAACAGCGAGAAGTGGATGTGATTCGGGCGCCAGCCGTTCGGGTGGTTGCCCCATGGATACGCGCCCGGCTTGACGGTGAGGAAGCGGTAGCGGCCCTGCGCATCGGTCAGGCAGCGCCCTGCGCCGAGGAAATTCGGATCGAGCGGCGCGTGGTGCTGGTCGACCTTGTGCACGTAGCGCCCGGCGGCATTCGCCTGCCAGATCTCGACCAGCGTGTTCGCCACTGGCCGCCCGTCATCGTCCAGCACGCGTCCCGTGACCACGATGCGCTCGCCGAGCGGCTCGCCGTTCCTGGCCGCGTTCTTCGTCAGGTCGTGGTCGAGCGGGCCGATGTCCTCGTGCCCGTACACCGGCGCGCGACGCTGCGCGAGCGCGCCCGCGAGCGGCACCAGCGGCCTGGTGGGACCGCGCTTGATGGTCGACTTGTAGGCCGGATAGACGTACGGCGGATGGCTCGCCCACTCACGCGGGCTGAGCCGCTCGCTGACGGGCGCCTGGGGCGATACGACTGCGGCCATGCGGGCTCCTAATTGATCGAGGTCAACGAATCTAGCCGGCATGAAAAGTTATGTATATTGACGTTTTCTCCCAGCTCCCATAACCGGGGGTTATACATTCATGCTCGACGGCCGCCTGAAGCTGCGTCACCTCCAATGCTTCCTCGCCGTCGCCGAAGAACGCTCGATCCAGCGCGCAGCCGAGCGCCTCGCGATCACGCAGCCCGCGGTGTCGAAGACGCTGCGCGAGCTGGAGGAGATCCTCGGCGCGCCGCTGTTCCGCCGCGGCCGCCGCGGCGCGCTGCCGACTGCCGCGGCCGAGGTGTTTCTGCGCCATGCGCGCGCGAGCGTCGCCGCGCTCGAGCAGGGCGTGGACAGCCTGGCGCAGGCGCAGCGGCGCGGCGGGGTCGTGCTGCGTCTCGGGCTGCTGCCCTCGGTCGCGCCGTGCTTCGCGCCGCCCGCGGTGCTGAGCTTTCGCGCCGAAATGCCCGGCGCGCTGCTGCGCGTGGCGAGCGGACCGAACGCGCAGCTGCTCGCGCAGTTGCAGCACCGCGAGCTCGACGTCGCGCTCGTGCGCCTGTCCGACCCCGAGCACATGACCGGCCTGAGCTTCGAGAATCTGTATGCCGACGCGCTCGCGCTCGCCGTGCATCCGGACCATCCGCTGCTCGCCGAGCGCGAGCCGGGCCTCGAGCGCGCGCTGCGCTACCCGGCGATCGTCGCCACGCCGGGCACCACGCTGCGCCAGAGCGCCGAGAGCCTGCTCGCCGCGCACGGCCTCGCGCTGCCGGAGGATCGCGTCGAAACGCTGTCGGTCTCCTTCGCGCGCGCGCTCGCGCGCGCCGGCGACATGGTGTGGTTCGCCCCGATCGGCGCGATCGAGATCGACCTCGCCGCAGGGCTGCTCGCGCGCGTTCCGCTGTCGACCGCGGGCACCGAGGAACCGATCGGGCTTGCGCTGCGCGCCGACGCGGCGCCCGGCCCCGCGCTGCAGGCGCTTATCGGCGCGATCCGCGCGGAGGCCGCGCGCTGGCGCCAGGAGCGCGCCTAGGCGCGGCGCGCCGGTCGATTAGGTAGCGCTTGCCGACCGCCGAGGGCGCCAGCTCCTCTTCGCCGAAGACCTGCGCGAGCGCCGAGAGCGCGCGCCAGCCGGTGCAGTGACCGGGCGCGAGCAGCTTGGGCCCGAGCTTCTTCAGGTCGCGGACGGTCTCCGGAATCGCCTTCTCGGTGACGCCGGCGAGGTGAAAGCCGCCCAGCACCCCGTACAGCGGCACGTCGGGGAACAGCTCCGCGGCGTGCCTGAGCACGTTGATCACCCCGGCGTGCGAGCAGGCGGTGAGCACGACCAGGCCCTTGCCCTTCACGCGCACCGCCACGAAGCGCTCGTCCATCAGCAGTGGATCGGGCTCCCAGGACTTGCCGTCGGCGCTGCGCCGCACGTGCCCCGGCAGCCCAACCTCGTACGTCGTGCGGCGCGGGATCTCGCCGCTCAGGTAGAACGCGCCGCCGCACAGGAGCTGCGGCTCGCGCGTGTTCACCACGCGCGCGCCGGCTTCCGCGAGCAGCGCGGGGTCCGGCACCGGCTCGTGCACGAACACCTCGCCGCTGGGGCGCTGGACCGCACGCTGCGCGAACATGCCGGGGTGCAGGTAGCAGTCGACGCCGCCCTTGCCGCGGTCGCGCACGATCGCCTCGAGCGCCGCGAGCAGCCCGCCGGCGTGGTCCCAGTGCCCGTGCGACAGCACCACCGACTCGATGCTTGCGAAATCCACGCCGAGGATGCCGGCGTTGCGCAGGAACGCCGCGCCCTCGGGGCCGGCGTCGAGCAGCAGCGAGCGGCGCGTCGCGCCCACCTGCGCCGTGACGAGCAGCGACAGGCCGTGGTTCGCGCAGCAGATCGCTGCGCCCGACAGGATGTGCATGCGCCCACCGGTCAGCAGGCCGGTCCATTCCGGCAGCACGCTCTTCGGCGTGCTCGACAAGCTGTCGGTCGTGTTGTCGACCAGCACCAGCACTTCAAGGCTATCGACGGCGACGGGTTCGGGCATGATCGGGGTAAGCTTAACCGAAGAGGTCACGCCCATGGGTGCGGAAAGCCACATTAGAGGCCACTACAGCCGCGGCACGCTGCTCGCGCGCCTCGCTGCGGCGCTCGCCGAGGACGGCGTCGATCCCGCGCGCCCCGGCCTCGAGGCGCTCGCGCACTACGACCAATTCCACACGCGCGGCCTGGAAGCCACGCGCGAGCTCGCCGATCCGCTCGAGGTGGAGGCCGCCCACCACTTGCTCGACGTCGGCAGCGGCATCGGCGGCCCGGCGCGCTACATCGCGCGCCGCTTCGGCTGCCGCGTCACCGGCATCGACCTCACGTCCGAGTTCTGCGAGGTCGCGCGCCACCTCACCGCCCTGCTCGGCCTCGCCGGGCAGGTGCGTTTCGAGCAGGGCGACGCGCTCGCGATGCCTTTCGCCGACGCGAGCTTCGAGGGCGCGTATTCGATGAACGTGTCGATGAACATCGCCGACAAGGGCGCGCTTTATCGCGAGGTCCGGCGGGTGCTGAAGCCGGGCGGCTGGCTGATGCTGTCCGAGATCGCGCGCGGGCCGGGGCCCGAGCCCGATTACCCGATGCCCTGGGCGGCGAGCGCCGCCGCGAGCTTCCTCGCCACGCCCGAGCAGACGCGGCGCGGGCTGGAAGCCGCCGGCTTCGAGATCCTGCACTTCCGCAGCACCGCGGAGGAAGCGCTCGCCTTCGGCGCGCGCTCGCGCGAGATGGTCGCGCGCGGCGAGAAGCCGCCGCACCGCGCGGTGATGCTCATCCACGGCGAAGGCTCGCGCGAGATCATGGGCAACGCCGGGCGCGGCGTGGCCGAGGCGCGCATCGTGCCGATCGAGGTGCTAGCGCGGCGAAGCCGGGCGCCCTAGTTCTTTTCCTTGACCGCCTGACCGTTCAGGTCGGCGAACTTCTTCTCGAAGTAGTCGCGCACCTGCTTCGCCTTGGCGCGGTCGATGTGCGGCCCGAACAGCGTCTGCACCGCGTACTGGATGCGCTTGTAGTCGTCTTCGCAGTTCTCGGCGCGCCACTCGGGCAGGTAGCCCTTCGTGACCACGTCGGCGAAGTTCTTCGGCTGGCCGCCGTAGGCGAAGCACAAGAGCGTGTAGAAACGCGCCTGCGTGAGCGGATGCTCTTCGGCCAGATCCTCCTTTTCGAAGGTCTTCGCCTGCTCCTTCGCCTTGCGCGCGTACATGTAGGCCACGCCGCCGATCGCCGCGCGGGCGAACTTGGTGCCGAACTGCATCATGGTGTAGGCCGCCACCGCGTCGGCCGAGTCCTCCTCCGGCCCGAGCAGCGGCATCTTGTACTGGTCGAACAGCATGTGCCCGAACTCGTGCAGGAACACCTCCGCCGTGGGGCCGATGACGGCGGCTTCGGGCGTCACGCCCGCCGGCGTCGTTTCCTTCGGCGCATGGTCCATGACGTCCTGCAGGTACTCGTAGCACACCGTCACCGTGTGATCCTCGTCGTCGTACCAGGCGTTGCGCACGCCCTTGCAGCCTTTCAGCCGCACGGTGATGCTGAACGTGAGCTTGAAGGGACTCAGCACCATCTGCATCTGCTCGAGGATCTGGCGCTTCTTGAGCAGCTTGTACAGTTCCTCGTGCTTCGGGTCCTCGGGGGCCACGTACTCGATCGACACCTTGCCCGGCCTGCCGGGCGCGACCTTGGTTGCGGCCATCGCGCTCGAGCCGAAGACCAGAGCGGCGACGAGGAGGGACAACACTGCTTTCATCTGCATCTCCCTGTTCAAAGAACGCATACGCTAGCCGCGAGTGTTCGGCCCGCTTTGACCTATGTCAACCGGGCGTCAGAACCGACATCGGGGCAGCTACCGGCGGCGCCGCTTCCGCCTCGTCTTGCGCGGCAGGGGCGCGGGGTTCGGAATGTCCTCGGCGACGACGAAGGCGCCGCCCTGGTACAGCTCCGCGGTCGGGTCGCCCGGCTTCTCGCGCGCGAGCACGTCCTTGGCGAAGGCCTCCGAGTCGTCGCGCGGCTCGTAGCCGAGGCGGAAGGCGTTCGAGTTGTCGTACCAACCGCGCGTGTTGTTCGACACGCCGTACACGATCTCGAAGCGGATGTCGGGGTGCTCGATGCCGATGGTGACGAGCTGCGCGAGGTCGCGCGGCGAGAGCCAGATCGACAGGCGCCGCTTGTCGATCGGCGCCGGGTTGACGTTGCCGATGCGGATGCACAGCACCTGCATGTCGTACTTGTCCGCGTACAGGCTCGCGAGCGCCTCGCCGAACACCTTCGACACGCCGTAGCGGCTGTCGGGCCTCGGATAGACGCGATGGTCGATCAGGTGCTCGCGCCGGTAGAAGCCGGTCGCGTGGTTGGACGAAGGAAACACGATGCGCTTCACGCCGTTCCTGCGCGCCGCCTCGAACACGTTGTAGCAGCCGACGAAGTTCGCCGACAGGATCGCCGGCCACGGGCCCTCGACCGAATAGCCGCCGAGGTGCACCACGGCGTCCACGCCCTTCGTGATGCGCAGCGCGGCGGCGAATTGCGCGATGTCCGCGCGCACGACGCGCTCCGCCTTGTCGATCTTCTCGAAAGGACGGATGTCGGACACCCTGAGCGCGTACCTGCCCGCGAGCTCGCGCCGCAGGTGCGTACCGACGTCTCCCGCCGCGCCGGTGATGAGGACGGTCTTCATGCGGCGACCGCCTGAACGACCTCGATGAAATCGCGGCTGCGCCTCACCTTGTCGCCCCAGGCTTGGTCGAACTCCGCGACCAGGCGCTTGAGCGCCGCCGATCCCTGGATCGCGCGCGCGCGTCCGATGTCTTCGAACTCGTAGAAGGCGTAGTGCACGCCCTCGTCCGCGTCGCTCCAGCCGCGCCAGGCGCGCCGCGCGCCGAAGGCCTTGAGCGCGTCGGGCAGGTGCTCGTCCTGGTACCAGCGGTCGAAGGCGTCCTCGATGCTCGCGTCGACGACCTGGGCACGTACGATGAAGCAGGCAGTCATATCGCCCTCCTCCTCGAATCTCAATGCAGCGGCCGGGACCGGGCAAGCACCTGCCCGGGACGCGCGCCGGTGGATTTCCCCTCGCGCCAGACGAGCTCGCCGTTGACGATCACCGCGTCGATGCCTTTCGCCGGACGGATCGGGCGCGCGAAGCTCGCCGCCTCGTCCACCGTGCCGGCGTCGAACACGGTGATGTCGGCGGCGCAGCCCTCCTTCAGCACGCCGCGATCCGCGAGGCCGAAGGTCTTCGCGGTGAGGCCGGTCATCTTGTGCACCGCCGACTCGAGCGGGAACAACCCGAGGCCGCGCGCGTAGTGGCCGAGCACGCGCGGGAAGGTGCCCCACAGCCGCGGGTGCGGCGCCGCGTCGTGCGGCAGGCCGTCCGAGCCGACCATCGTGCGCTCGAAGGCGAGGATGCGCTGCACGTCGGCTTCGTCCATCGAGAAGTAGATCGCGCCGGCAGGCAGGAGCTTTTCGATCGCTGCGTTCGTGCCGAGGCCCATCTTGCGCGCGATCTCGGCGAGCTCCATCCCGGCGAACTCCGGGTGGGGCCTCGACCAGGTGACGAGCACCTTCGACGCGACGCCGACGCGGCTCGCCGTGAGGATCGTCGAGGAGGCGCAATACGGATAGCAATCGAGACCCACCGCCTGCTCGCGCGCGCGCGCCTCGATGAGCGGCAGCGTCTCGGCAGAGCGACCGTGATTGGGCAGGCCCATCACCTTGTGGTGCGAGATCACCACCGGCACGCCGAGCTCGCGCCCGATGCGGAAAGTTTCCTCGAGCGAGTCGAGCACCCTGTCCGCCTCGTCGCGCATATGCGTGCAGTACAGGCCTTTGCGCGCGGCGAGGGGGCGGCACACCTCGATCACCTCTTCGGTCGGCGCGGCGGCTGCGGGCTCGTACCACAGCCCGGTCGAGACGCCGATCGCGCCCGCGGCGAGCGCCTCGTCGGCGAGCGCGCGCATGCGCGCGATCTCGGCGGCGCTCGCCGGCCGCTCGACGCGCTGCATCGTCTGCACGCGCAGCGACGTGTGCCCGACGAGCAGCGCGCAGTTGGTCGCCGCCGGCCGCGCGCGCAGCTCCTCGACGTACGCGGCGAAATCGGGGAAGCGGAACCAGCCGCCTTCCGCGTCGAGCAGGTCGAGCGGAGGCGGCACTGGGCGCGACATGCCGTTCGGCGCCGGCGCGAGCGACACGCCGCAGTTGCCGGCGACGACCGTGGTCACGCCCTGGCTCGCCTTGGGCGCCATGTCCGGCCCCGAAAGGAGCAGCCGGTCGTCGTGCGTGTGCGCGTCGATGAAGCCCGGCGCCACGATGCGCCCGGAAGCATCGAGCTCCCATTCGGCGCGCGCGTTGTCGAGCCGGCCGATCGCGGCGATGCGCCCGTCCTTCACGGCGAGGTCGGCCGCGTAGCGCGGCGCGCGCGTGCCGTCGATGACGGTGCCGTTGCGGATGAGCAGGTCGTAGGCGGGCACGCCCCGGATGTTACGCGCCCGCCCCGCTCAGCGCATGCAGACCGCTTCGACGTTGTTGCCCTCGCGGTCGAGCAGGAAGGCGGCGTAATAGTCGGGCGCGTAGTCGGTGCGCAGCCCCGGCGCGCCGTTGTCGCGCGCACCCGCCTTCAGCCCCGCCGCGTGGAAGCGGTCCACCGCCTCGCGGCTCTCGGCGCGCAGCGCGACGTGCGCGCCGCCGCCCTTCTTGTCGAGGTGCAGCCACAGCGTGGGCTTTCCTTTCGGGCCGAAGCCCGCGTAGCCTTCGCCGCGCGCGCCCGGCACGTGTCCGAGCGGCGCAAGCATGGCCGCGTACAGGCGCGCGGCCGCCTCCAGGTCCTTCACCCGCAAACCGACGTGATCGAACATACGGCCTCCTTCGCAGAAAGCCTCAGGCTAAGGCGGGCGCGGCGAGGCGGTCTTGGAGAATCTTGCGCTCGCCGAGCGCCGCGCGGCGAAAGGCCCTGGGCGAGACGCCCGCGGCACGCCGGAAACTGCGCACGAAGTTGGACAGGTCTGCGAAGCCCGCGTCGAGCGCCACCTCGGTGACCGGGCGCCCGCCCTCGGCGAGCAGGCGCGCCGCGCGGCGCAGCCGCGTGCGCACGAGGTACTGGTGCGGCGTCACGCCGAGCGCGCGCGCGAATACGCGCAGGAAATGAAACGGCGACAGGCGCGCCTCGCGCGCCGCCGCCTCGAGGCCGACGTCTTCGGCCGAGCTTGCCTCGAGCCACAGCGCGGCCTGGACCGCGCGGCGCCGTTCGCCCGGCGTCGCCCTCGCGGCGGCGATGTCCCTGCCGCCCGCGAGCGCCGCGAACCGGTGGGCGAAGAGGAGCGCGGCTTCGTCCGCGCCTATGTCGCTCCCGCCTGCGGCGGCGGCCTGCGCGAGTTCGCCGAGTACCATGAGCGGCGCGAGCGGGGGCACGCGCCCGAGCTCCCACGCCGCCTCCGCGGCGCCGAGCGATTCTGCGAGCTCCGGTGAGAGCTTGAGCGACAGGCACTCGTCGCCGCAGCCGTGGTGCTCGTGCGTCGCCACGTACTCCTGGTCGGGCCGGCCGACCAGCACCGAGCCCGCCACCAGCTCGTGCGACGCGCCGCGCGTGCGGCAGCCGAAGCTGCCGCGGCGCACGAACGCGAGCGAATGCCTGCGAAAGACCTCGATGCAGGGCTTTTCGCCCGGCCGCGCATCGCAGCGTGCGTCGTAGAGCGACAGGCCCGGCCCTTCGTGGATCGTCGTGACCCGCATGGCCACGACTGTACTGCGATTTTTTCTATGCCGGGCGCGAATGCGAGTCGAGCGTTTTGCGCATGGCAGCGATGCCCGCGTCCATCATCTGTCCGACGCGGGCCGCCGCCTCGTGCGGCAGCACGTCGGTGACCCACACCACCCGGCACCCCGGACCGTCCTGAAATACCTGCAGGGAGGCGTTGTGATGCGTCAGGCGCTCGCTCCGTGCCGAGTAGGCGATGCGACGCGCCTGCGCGTCCACGTCGATGATCAGCTCGCGCGCGGAGAGCCCGTTCGCGAACGTGACGATGCGGTCCGGGCCGTCCATGCGACAGCCGGTAACGAAGCCCGGCGCAAGGCGCGTGTGCACCGCGCCCACGTCCGCCACGGCCGCCCACACCAGATCGGGCGGGACCGAGAGCCGGAATTCCCTGCGTATCGAGGCCATGGCCGATTCTCGCCCATGGCCCCGCTTCGGACTTGGAGAATCTTGCCGCCGCGCCGCAGCACGGCGCGCAAGACTACAGCGGCTTGATGTTCGTCGCCGCCGGTCCCTTCTGTCCCTGCGTGATTTCGAAGGACACCTTCTGCCCTTCTTTCAGCGACTTGAACCCGGCGCCCTGGATCGCGCTGTGATGGGCGAACAGATCCTTGCCGCCGCCGTCCGGCGTAATGAAACCGTACCCCTTCGCATCGTTGAACCACTTCACGGTACCTGTCGGCATATCAATCCTTTTACTCAGACTAAGACGTTTGCGCGAGGCTTACCGACCCCGCTTCGGGCACGATGATCAAGGGTGGGAATCGACGGCCACTGTGAAGCCGCTTTTGGCGGTAGACGGGACGGGCATTCGCGTACTTGAGATCCTGCGGCCGTAAATGTAGCACGGGACCCGCGAAAAATGGGCACATGGCAGACTCCCCCCCGTATCCAACCAAGGAGGGAGCGATGGCCAAGGCAGCGAAGCGCAAGGCGCCCGCACGGCGCAGCAAGGCCTACGACGACGGGCTGAGGATCCGGCGCCGGTGGCTCGGCAAGGACTATGTCGACCGGGCGTTCCGCGACGCCGACGCGTTCACCATCGACGTGCAGCACTTCGTCACCGAGCACGGCTGGGGCGCGAGCTGGGCGCGCGGCGGGCTACCGCTCAAGACGCGCTCGATCATGAGCCTGTCGATGATCGTCGCGCTGAATCGCCCGCGCGAGCTGGAGCTCCACCTGCGCGCCGCGCTCAGGAACGGCATCACGCCGGCCGAGATCAAGGAGCTGCTGCTGCACGCGGCGGTCTATTGCGGCGCGCCGGCCGCGCTGGACGGCTTCCACGTCGCGAAGCGCGTCCTCGCCGAGGCGGCGGATCGCTAGGCGGCCGCCAGCGCCGCGCCCGCCCCCGCGAGGTAGTCCTCGTAGCCGCCGCGGAAATCGACCACTTCGCCGCCGGGCTTGAGCTCGATCACGCGTGTGGCGAGGGACGAGACGAACTCGCGGTCGTGCGACACGAAGACGAGCGTGCCGGCGTACTTCTCGAGCGCCCCGTTCAGCGACTCGATCGACTCCATGTCGAGGTGGTTGGTCGGCTCGTCTAGCAGCATCACGTTCGGCATCTGCAGCACGAGGCGCCCGATCAGCATGCGCTGCACCTCGCCGCCCGAGATCACCTTGACCGACTTCTTCTGGTCGTCGCCCGAAAAGAGCAGCTGGCCGAGCGTCGCGCGCACGATCAGCTCGTCCTGTGAGCGCTCCTTCAGGCGCCAGCGGCCGAGCCAGTCCGCAAGCGGTTCGTCGTCCTTGAATTCGTCCGCCGGGTCCTGCGGCCAGTATCCGAGGCGCGCCTTCTCGGCCCACTTCGCGGCGCCGGCGTCGGGCGCGAGGTCGCCCGCCAGACAGCGCAGGAGCGTCGTCTTGCCGATCCCGTTCGGGCCGATGATCGCCACCTTCTCGCCCGCCTCGATCGAGAGATCGAGGTTCCTGAACAGATTGTTCTCACCCCAAGATTTCGAAAGATGTTTCACCTCGACCGCCAGCCGATGCAGCTTTTCCTTCGGGTCCACCAGGAAGCGGATGAACGGATACTGGCGGCTCGAGGGCTTCACGTCCTCGACCTTGAGCTTTTCGATCTGCTTCATGCGCGAGGTCGCCTGGCGCGCCTTCGCCTTGTGCGCGCGGAAGCGGCGCACGAACTCCTCCAGGTCGGCGATGCGGTCCCTGGCGCGCGCGTTGGCGTTCTCCTGCTGCTGCTTCGCCAGCGCCGAAGCTTCCATGTAGTCGTCGTAGTTGCCGGGGTAGACCTTGATTCCGCCGTAGTCCACGTCCGCCATGTGGGTGCACACGCTGGAGAGGAAGTGCCGGTCGTGCGAGATGATCACCATCGTGCTCGAGCGCGCGTTGAGCACCTCCTCGAGCCAGCGGATGCTGTGGATGTCGAGGTTGTTGGTCGGTTCGTCGAGCAACAGGATATCCGGGTCGCCGAACAGCGCCTGCGCGAGGAGCACGCGCAGCTTCCAGCCCGGCGCCACGGCGCTCATCGGTCCGCCGTGCTGCTCCGACGGCACCCCCAGCCCGAGCAGCAGCTCGCCGGCGCGCGCTTCCGACGTGTAGCCGCCGTACTCGGCGTACTTCGTCTCCAGCTCGGCCGCGCGCAGGAACTCCGCCTCGCCCGCGTTCGGATCGGCGTAGATCGCATCGCGCTCGCGCATCGCCGCCCACATCTGCGCGTGCCCCATCAGCACCACGTCGAGCACGCGCTCGCTCTCGTAGGCGAACTGATCCTGCCGCAGCCTGCCGACGCGCTCGTTCGCGTCGATCGACACCGTTCCCGCGCTCGGCTCGAGCTCGCCGGCCAGGATCTTCATGAACGTCGACTTGCCGCAACCGTTTGCCCCGATCAGGCCGTAGCGGTTCCCTCCGCCGAACTTCACGGAGACGTCCGAAAACAGGGGCTTGGCCCCGAACTGCATGGCGATGCCGGAGGCGACGATCACGTTGGGATTCCGAAAACAAAAAAGCCGGCCGCGGCCAGCTTTGGGTTGAGACCAACTGCGAGGCGCGAATTATAGCAGCCGCGTGGCGCCCAGGATGACGAGGCCGAGCAGCCCGCCGACCAGCGTGCCGTTGACGCGGATGTATTGCAGGTCCCGGCCGATCGAGTGCTCGATGACGCTCACCGCGCGGCGCGCGTCCCAGGACTTGACCTGCTCGGCGACGAAGCGCGCCACCTCGTGCCGGTTTCCCTCGGTGAGCGCGCCGGCGCGCGCGGCGAGCCAGCGGTTCAGCCGCGCGCGGAACTCGTCGTCTCCTTGCAGCCGCCCGGCGGCGCTCGCCAGGAACTCTTCCAGGCTGCGCAGCGCGAAGCCGCGCAGCTCGCCGCGCAAGGGGTGCGTAGGATCCTCGCGCATCTCCTGCACTAGAGACTGCGCCGCGGCGCCGAGCCGCGCGAGCACGTAGGCGTCCGCCCGGAACCAGCGCGCGAGGCTGGGCAGCTCGGCGCGAATGCGCTCCCGGATCGCCTCCTGCGCGGCCGGCTCGGCGAGGAAGCCCTCGATGCGCTCGAGCAATCCCAACTCGTCGCGCACCGCCTCGCGCCCGGCGTGCTCCACCGCGCGCTCGCGGTTCGCCGGGTCGGCGAGCCAGCGGCCGGCGATCCCCGCCGGGTCGAGCTCCAGGATCTTCTCGGCGACGCGCTCGCCGGCGAGGAAGTGCTGCGCGATGAAATCGCCGAGCTGCTCGGCGATCCTTTCCTGGTTGGCGGGAATGATCGCGGTGTGCGGCAGCTTGAGGCCCAGCGGATGCCGGAACAGCGCCACCACCGCGTACCAGTCGGCGAGCCCGCCGATGATCGCGGCCTCGGCAAAGGCGGCGACCCAGGCGAGCGCGGGGTAGCGGCCCTCGAACATCCTGGCGCACACGAGCACGAGCGCGCACAGCGCGACCAGCCCGGTCGCCCAGGCCTTCTGGCGCGCGAGCGCGCGCGCCGCGGTTTGCTCAGTCGACGGCATGGTTCCCCCAGATCGGATTGCAAGCCCGGCAGCTAGCCGAGCGCCCTGACCAGAAACGGCAGGCTCACGTCCATCCGGTAGTCAATGTCGGAGTGGTCGTCGTCGAATTCCTCGTAGCGGTGGCGGATGCCGGCCGCGGCGAGGCGCTGCGACAGCAGGCGCGCGCCGTAGTGGATGTAGTACTGGTCGCGCCAGCCGCAGTCGATGTAGAGGCCGCGCAGCGACCTGAGATTTTTTCTGTACTTTGAAACCAGGTTTATCGGATCGTGGCTGCGCCACCTGCGCCAGCGCTCCGCTATCGCCTCCCCGGTCTCGGCGTTGAACGGGATGCGAAAGCCGTTGGGCGCGCGCGGGTCGGGATCGTAGGTCGCCGCCATGCAGAGGTTCATGATGCAGTGGACCTCGGCCCCCGAGAGCTTCTCTTTTTTCCACACGTGCGCGAGGAAGCGCCGGATGCGCCCGTCGTCCAGGCCCGCTTCGAGTTTCCGGTTGCGCGGAAATGTCTGCGGGCCGCTCTTGCGCTTCGGCAGCCGGTGCTTGGCGAGCTCGTTCAGCGTATTCGGCCAGTCGTGCCAGTAGACGAAATCGAAGTACGCGTCGCCCGAGTGGTCGGCGATCGCGCCCCAGTACTTCGCGTACTGCATGCCGTGCATGATCGCGCCGTAGCCGCCGGAGGACTTGCCGAAGCAGCCGCGGTGCTCGCGCGCGGCAAGCGTGCGGAACTCGCCGTCGACGAACGGGATGATCTCGCGCGTGAGGTAGTCGGCGTAGTTCCCGATCGCCGAGGAGTTCACGTACTGGTTGCCGCCGAGAGCGGTGAAGCAGTCCGAGAAGACGATGAGCGCCGGGCCCATCTTCTGCTCGCGGATCAGGCGCGCCGCGCGCTCGGGCACGTTGTCGCCGAACGCCTTCCAGTTCGTGTGCGCGAGGCCCGAGCCGGTGAAGCCGACGAGGTCGTAGAGCACCGGGAAGCGCCGCGCGCGCCCCGCGTCGTACTGCGGCGGCAGCCACACCGTGAGCTTCCTCACATGCGGATCGCCGAGCGGGTTGCCCTTGAGAATTCTCGAATCGTGCTCGAGCACGACGAGCGTGCCAGCAGGTGCTCTGCCTCGTTTCAGCATGGTGGCGGCCGATGGCTTGGGCGGAATGCCACGTTTGCCAGAACGCGCTCCGCGCGTCAATGCGGAAGGATCCGACGGCGACGAAACGCGCGCGCCTTGCAGCGTTTCGTCGACTGGAGTCAAAGAAATTGATCAGCCAGGTCTGTGTGCGTTCGGCGCCTCGCGGATCGGCCGCACCGGCCTCACTTCCACCGACCCCACCGCCGCCGGCGGGATGCGCGCGGCGATCTGCAGCGCCTCGTCGAGGTCCTTCGCCTCGATCATGTAGAAGCCCGCGAGGCACTCCTTGGTTTCGGCGAAGGGACCGTCGGTGACGGTCGCCTTGCCGTTGCGCACGCGCACCGTGGTGGCGGTCGCGACCGGTTGCAGAGCCTCGGAGGCGATGCAGTGGCCGCTACTCCGGATGGACTGGTCGAACGCGAGGCAGTGGAAGTCGTCGACCTGCCTCATCTTCTCCTCCTCGCCGTACACCAGCAGCAGGTATTTCATTGAGGAGCTTTCGTGCCGGCGATGATCATCCAGTGCACGCCGAACTTGTCGGTCACCATGCCGAAGGCTCTGGCGAAGAAGGTTTCCGACAGGGGCGCGGTGACCTTGCCGCCCGCGGAGAGCGCGTCGAAGCGCTTCTTCGCATCGGCCTCGTCCTTCGCGTCGTACGACAGGGCGAAGCCGGCGAAGTTGGGCTTGCCGGTGCAGAACCCGTCGGAGGCCATGAGCATCGTGCCGCCGACGAGCGCCGAGGCGTGCATGACCTTATCGGAGGGCGGGGTGCTGCCGTCGGGGCACTTGGCGGTGCCGCCGGGCGCGTCGCGGTAGCGCAGCAGCATCTGCGTCTGCGCGTCGAGCGCCTTGGCGTAGAACTGCAGGGCCTCCTCGGCCTTGCCTTCGAAGAACAGGTACGGTTGGGTGGCCATGGCATCACTCCTTTTTCCAGGTGTCTTTCATGCGCTCGACCGCGGGGCTGTCGCCGAAGTCCTCGAGCGCGAAGAACTGGCGAACCTCGATCTCTCCCTCATTGCCGTCAATCGACGGATTGGGGAAGCGCCGGGTCCAGGCGAGCGCCTCCTCACGCGACTTGACGTCAATGATGGTATAGCCGGCGACGAGCTCCTTCGACTCCGTGAACGGGCCGTCGACGAAGCTGCGCTTGCCGTCCTTGGCGTACTTGATGCGCCAGGCGGTCGAGGTGGGCTTCAGGCCGTTGCCGTCGACCAGGATGCCCGCC
>DASPRX010000274.1:0-9305 GCA_035624235.1 Burkholderiales bacterium
TGGCTGCGCTGGTGGCTGGGCTTGCTGTTCAATCCGGTATTTCCCACTTTGCCGCTCGGTACGCTTGCGGCCAACCTGATCGGCGGCCTGCTGATGGGATTTGCCATGGCGCTCGTATCCCAATACGAGTCGCTCCCTGCGGAGATGCGGCTACTCGTCATGACCGGGTTTCTCGGCGGGCTCACAACGTTCTCCACGTTCTCGGCAGAGACGGTGACGCTGCTCGTGCGCGAGCAGTTGGGCTGGACTGCGCTCATCGTTCTCGCTCATGTGGCGGGATCGATCTTGATGACTTTGTCCGGTATCGGAATCATGAAGCTGGTCCTGCGATGAAGGAGATACCCGTGAAGCAGACGACCTCGGGAACCTACCTGCGCTTCTACGTGCACGAAAACCGCAAGCATCGTCACATCCTGCTCTACGAGTGGCTGCTGGAACAGGCGAAGAAGGCGGGCATTCACGGTGGCTCGGCGTTCCGAGCGATCGCCGGCTACGGGCGACACGGCGTGCTCCACGAGCAGCATTTCTTCGAGTTGGCCGGCGATTTGACCGTGGAGGTCGAATTTCTGCTGACGAACGAGCAGGCCGACGCTTTTCTTCAGCTGCTCGATCGCGAACGCGTCCGCGTCGTCTACGCCCGCACGCGCGCGGAGTTCGGTATGACTGAAGGCGAGGGTTGAGCGACTCTCCTGCGAGGAGGCGGGATGACCGATATCTGGGCGCATTCGGCGCTGTGGCTGGGGCTCGCCTTGCTCGCGACCCTGCTGTCCATCTGGTTGCGCATCGCGACCGCTCTGTCGGAGATCGTAGTCGGCACGATCGCGCAGCTCGTCATCGGCGCGGTAGTCGGCACGGCTGCGCTGGGCGCGGATCAGACGTGGATCAAATTCCTCTCCGGGACCGGAGCGATCGTGCTGACCTTCCTCGCCGGCGCGGAGCTCGACCCGGCCGTGTTTCGTCGGCAGTGGAAGGAGGCGACGGGAATCGGCGTGGTCGGCTTTTTTGCGCCGTTTGTGGTGTGCGCGGCCGGAGCCTACTGGCTGCTTCACTGGTCATCGCAATCGAGCCTGCTCGCGGGGATCGCCATGTCCACCACGTCGGTCGCGGTGGTCTACGCGGTCATGATCGAGTTCGGGCTGAACAAGACGGACTACGGCAAGACCGTCCTCGCGGCGTGCTTCGTAAACGATCTGCTGACGGTGATCGGCCTCGGTTTGATCTTTGCTCCATTCACGGGCAAGACCCTGCTGTTCGTGGCGGGGATGATTGCGTCAGCTGTGGCGCTGCCTTGGATCACGCCTCGATTTTTCAAGCGCTACGGCGGTCGACCGTCCGAGCTTGAAGCGAAATTCCTGTTGCTCTGCCTGTTCGGACTCGGCGCGCTTGCGGGCTGGGCCGATAGCGAGGCCGTGCTGCCGGCGTACCTTGTCGGCATGGCGCTTGCAGGCACGGTGGGCAAGGATCACGTCCTGGTGCGGCGGCTGAGAACGCTCACCTTCGGCCTGCTGACGCCGTTCTACTTCATTCGTGCGGGCTCGTTCATCTCGGTGCCCGCACTGATTGCCGCGCCGGCCGCATTCCTGGCGATGCTGCTGCTCAAGATGGCAGCGAAGTTCGTAGGCGTGTACCCGGCGACCAAGATCTTCCGTGCGCCGCCAAAGGAAGGCATGTACACCACGCTGTTGATGTCGACCGGGCTTACCTTCGGGACGATCTCCTCCCTCTTTGGCCTTTCGCACCACATCATCGATCAGACGCAGTACTCTGCGCTGGTCGCGGCCGTGATCGGCAGCGCCGTGGTTCCGACGCTGATCGCGAACGCCTGGTTCCTGCCGCGTCATCTGCTGCCGCGGGACGACGGACCGGTGACGCCCGCTGCCGCGCCGACGACCGCGGTGGCGTCGAAATCTGCGCGAGGCTGACCATGTACAGCAAGATCCTGGTGGGTGTTGACGGCTCGACGTCGGGGAAGAAGGCGTTCGATACGGCGCTCGGCCTGGCAATTGAGCACGGCGCCGAGCTCTTCGTGCTATCGGTGGCCCGACCGCCGGAGGTCGGCGACGATGTCGAAACGGAGGCGGTGATCGAAAACTCGCGCGACTATCATCGCAAGCTGATCGCCGCGCTCGAGCCCGTAGTGCAAAAATCCGGCGTACGGGGCCACTTCGAGGTCACGGTCGGGCACCCAGCCGAGCAGATCATTTACGGCGCAGACCGGCACGGCGTCGATCTGATCGTGGTTGGCGATCGCGGACGCTCGAAGTTTGCGCGACTGCTGCTCGGCTCGGTGTCCAAGCAGGTCGTGCAATACGCAGGGCGCGCGGTTCTCGTGGTGCGCTGAGTGAAGATCGAGATTCCTGGATTTGGCGTGCTGCGGGTGGACCATCTGGTGCTCCACTACAACGGCACGCTCGCGGTCGACGGACGGCTCCTGCCCGGCGTGCGGACGCGACTTCGGGCGCTCGCGCGCAGCCTCGAGCTGCACGTCGTCACGGCCGACACGTTCGGCTCCGTGCGGCGCGCGATGAGCAAAGTGCCTTGCCGCGTCGCGGTGCTCGGTCAGTCGCGCCAGGATGCCGCCAAGGCGCGCTATGTGCGCGCGCTCGGCGCGCGGCGCACGGCGTGCATCGGCAACGGGCGCAACGACGCCGCCATGCTGCGCGCCGCGCGGCTGGGGATCGCGCTCGTGCAGCGCGAAGGGGCCGCGGCCGCGGCCCTGCGCGCGGCGGACGTGGCTGCGCCGTCGATCGCCGATGCGCTCGACCTGTTCCTGCACCCGCTGCGCCTAAAGGCCACGCTCAGGTCGTAACCGCCAGCACGGCAATCGCCGCGCTCAAGGACCCCTTAAACCAGCCTACGGAAGATGCGTACTTTCAGGAAATCGAGCGCGAGCAGCATGGCGAGCACGGCGCCTGCTAGCGCCGCGAGCAGCGCCGGCGCCACCGGCGCCATGAAGATCCCCTCCAGCGCGAGCAGGGCCACGAGCGCGACGTCGGCCGCGCTCGCCGCGAGCAGCCAGCCGCTCGGGCGCGAGTGCCAGAAGTGACGCCGCTCGCGCACCACGTACACCGTCCCCTGGCCGCTCAGCACGAGCATCACGAACACCAGCGTCTGCAGCTGCGCGAGCGGCAGGTGCAGCCA
This sequence comes from Burkholderiales bacterium, assembly GCA_035624235.1. GTDB lineage: Bacteria > Pseudomonadota > Gammaproteobacteria > Burkholderiales > SG8-39 > DAHVFK01. Next base: position 3,142 of record DASPRX010000274.1, read on the forward strand.
GTCGCGCCCGGCGAAGAACACGGTGAAGGAGAGCGCGAGGATGACCGCCGCAAGCGCCGCGGCAGTGCGCATCAGCTCGGGGACGCGCCAGCGGTCGGGCTGCGGCGAGAACGACACGCGGTCGGTGGCGATCGTCATGGTGACGAAGTCGTTGGTGAACAGGAGCAGCACCATGAGGAGCGGCGTCACGACGAACACGCCGGTGAGCATGACGCCGACGCTCAGGAACACCGCGATCTCGAGCGTCTTGACGATCTTGTTCAGCGTGTAGGTGAGCATGCGCTGGTAGATGCGGCGGCTCGTCTCCACCGCGGCGACCACTTCGGCCAGGCCGGGATTGGTGAGCACCACGCTCGCCGAGGCCTTGGCGACGTCGGTGGCCGACGAGACCGCGATGCCCACCTCCGCCTGCTTGAGCGCCGGCGCGTCGTTCACGCCGTCGCCGGTCATGCCGACCACGTGGCCGGCGCGCTGCAGCGCGCGCACCAGGTTGAACTTGTCCTCCGGCAGGACGCCGGCGTAGACGTCGCACTCGAGCGCCGGCGCGGCGCCGCCCTGGCGCAGCGCTTCGGCCGTGCCGGCGCGCGCGCCGATGCCGACCCGCGCGGCGACCGCGCGCGCGGTCTCGAGGCCGTCGCCGGTAACCATGATGACGCGCACGCCGAGCGCGCGCAGGCTGGCGATCAGCTGCGCCGAGTTCGCGCGCGGCGGGTCGCTCAAGGCGAGCAGCCCGGCGAGCTCGAGCGCGCCCTCGGGGCCGGCGGCGACCGCGATCACCCGCTGCCCGCCAGCCGCGAGCCGCTCGGTGGCCGCGCGCAGGTCCGGCGTGCCGGCGATGAGCGCCGCGACCGCGAGCGGCGCGCCCTTCACCACGCGCACGCGCGCACTGCCTTCGCGCACCAGCGCCTCGGAGCGCTTGGTCGCGGGGTCGAAGGGCTCGAAGCTCAGGCGCTCCACGGCCTCGCCAAGCGCACCGTGCGCGCGCGCCGCGGCGAGCACCGCCAGGTCGATCGGATCCTGGGTCGCTTCGTCGCTCGCCAGCGCGGCGAGGCGCAATAGCTCGCCTTCCGTGCGCGGCGCGCTCGCCTGGAGCGCGGTGAGCGCGAGGCGGTTCTCGGTGATGGTGCCGGTCTTGTCGGTCGCGAGCACGTCCATCGCCGCGGCCTCCTCGATCGCCGAGAGACGCGTGACGAGCACCCCGCGATGCGCGAGCTCCTGCGCGCCGAAGGCCTGCGCCAGCGTGAAGGTCGCTGGCAGCGCCGCCGGCACCGAGGCGACGAGCAGCACCAGCGCGAAAGGCAGGGTGTCGGTGAGCGGCAGCCCGGTGGCGATCGCGTAGGCAAGCAGCGCCACGACGAGCGCGACGTCGAGCGCGACCAGGTAGCGCACGATGGTGAAGATCAGGCCCTCGAGGTGCGTGACCGTCTTCGCCGTGCGCACGAGCTCGGCGGTGCGCCCGAAGTAGGTGCGCGTGCCGGTCGCCGTCACCTCGCCGGTCGCCTCGCCGCGCCGCACCGTCGATCCGGCGTAGGCCGCGGCGCCGGCTGCCGCTTCCACGGGCAGCGATTCGCCGGTGAGCGCGGACTGGTCGAGCAGCATTTGCCCGCTGCCGATGCGCACGTCCGCCGGCACGATGTCGCCCAGCCGCAGATGGATCGCGTCCCCCGGAACCAGCTCTCCGGCGGGAATCACCTGCCAGGTGCCGTCGCGCAGGACGCGCGCGTGCGCCGACAGCCGTCCGCGCAGAAGCGCAAGCGCGCGGTCGGCGCGGCCCTCTTGGGCGAAGGCGAGCAGGGCGTTCAGCACGAGCAGTGCGGCGATGACCGCCGCTTCGTCCAGCTTGCCGAGCGCGAGCTGGAGCACCACCGCAGCCTCCAGCATCCACGGCACCGGCGCCCAGAACTTGAGCGCCAGCGCGCGCAGCGGGCGGCGCTTTTCCTGCGGCACGCTGTTCGGCCCGTGCTCGCGCAGCCGGCGCGCGGCCTCCGCGCTCGACAACCCTTGCGGCTCGTCGGTTCTCGTCTCACTCATTCGTTTGTGCGGCACGCCAGTATTGCAATGAGAGTGTCCCGGCGCGCGAGGGGTTCGCATTGACTCAGGTCAACGCCCGGACCGGGGGAAGGGAAACAGTGCCGCGGCGAAAGCCCCCCGATCCTGTCGGATACTTTGCGGCGATTGGTCTACATTGCTCGGCAGAGCTCCTCGAGCCCGAACGCGCGGCGCTCCTGGTGATCGAATAGGGATGACGATATCCGATATCATTCGCCATGTTGCCGCGCGCCGACCGCATTCATCACGACCATTACCTTGAGCCCGCCGGGACGCTCGTCTGCGGCGGCGCAAGAAAGGCTCCGTGGTAGAGACGGCACGGCCCGACTCGCGCGGCCGGCTCGTGCTGCGCTACCTGCTCCATGCGGCGGCTATTGCCGGCCTGGCCGGCGTCGCGGCGCTGTTCACGTTGGTGCTCGCCGCGATCCTGCTCTACCCGAAGCTGCCGGCGATCGACTCGCTTACCGAATACCGGCCGCAGGTCCCGCTGCGCGTCTACGCGGCGAATGGCACGCTGATCGGGGAATTCGGCGAGGAGCATCGCGCGCTGGTCAGGATCGGCGACGTTCCCGCGGTGCTGAAGGAAGCCATTCTCGCCGCCGAGGACGCGCGCTTCTACCAGCACGGCGCGATCGACATCAACGGCGTGCTGCGCTCGGCGTTCGTCGACACGCTGGGCGGCGCGGCGCGCCAGGGTGCGAGCACGATCACGATGCAGCTCGCACGCAATCTCTACTTCTCCTCCGAGAAGACGCTGCAGCGCAAGTTCGCCGAGGCGCTGCTCGCCTACAAGATCGAGCACGCGCTCACCAAGGACCAGATCCTCGATCGCTACGTGAACCAGATCTACCTCGGCGAGCGCGCCTACGGCTTCGCGGCGGCCGCCCAGGTGTACTTCGGCAAGTCGCTCGGCGAGCTCACGCTCGGCGAGGCGGCCACGCTCGCCGGTCTGCCGAAGGCGCCCTCCGCGTACAACCCTCGAGCCAACCCGGCCGCCGCGGCGCGCCGGCGCGCCTACGTCCTCGGGCGCATGCGCGCCCTCGGCTACATCGACGACGCGCGGTACCGCGCTGCGCTCGCGGAACCGATCGAGACGACGCGCGCAAGCGTGCACTACGCGCTCGATGCGCCCTACGCGGCGGAGGAGGTGCGCCGCATGATGTTCGCGCAGTACGGCGAAGCGGCTTACACGAGCGGCTACTCGGTGTACACGACGATCAACGGGGCGGACCAGGCGGCCGCGGACGCGGCGGTGCGCGCGGCGGTGCTCGCGTACGACCAGCGCCACGGCTACCGCGGCGCCGAAGGCGAGGTGGAGTTGGGCAGCGGCACCGCGGACGCCGAGGCGGCGGCCGAGCGCGCCCTGCGCAGGCGCGCCGCCGTGAACGGGCTCGAGCCGGCGGTCGTGCTGCAAGCCAGCCCCGTATCGCTCACCGCGCTGATGCGCGACGGCAAGACGGTGCTCCTGCGGGGCGAGGCGCGCAGGTTCGGCCGCTCGGCGCCGAAGCTCGCGCGCGGCGCGCTCATCCGGCTGGAGCGCGGGGCGGGCGGCAAGGGGCAACTGGCGCAGCTCCCCGAGGCGCAAGCCGCGCTGGTCGCGCTCGATCCGGCGAGCGGCGCGGTCCTCGCCCTGTGCGGCGGCTTCGACTTCGACGCGAATCAGTTCGACCACGTGACGCAGGCCTATCGCCAGCCGGGCTCGAGCTTCAAGCCCTTCGTCTATTCGGCCGCGCTCGAGAAGGGATTTTCGCCCGCGACGGTCGTGCAGGACGAGCCGCTCGTCGTTCCGGCGTCCTACCCCGGCGGCGAGGACTGGGAGCCGCAGAACTACGAGAACGACTTCCTCGGTCCGATCACCGTGCGCGAGGCGCTCGCCGACTCGCGCAACGTAGCCGCGGTGCGCGTGCTCCTGGCGATCGGCATCCCGTACGCGCGCGACTACGCGACGCGCTTCGGGCTGCCTGCTGACCAGATCCCGCCCTATCCGACGATGGTGCTCGGCGCGGGATCCTTCACGCCCATGCAAATGGCGACCGCCTACGCGGTGTTCGCCAACGGCGGCTACCGCGTCGCGCCCTACCTCGTGGAGCGCGTGCTCGACGCCGGCGGCAACGTGATCTACCAGGCGAGCCCGGCGCGCGCCGGCGAGGGCGCGCCCAGGGCGATCGACGTGCGCAATGCCTTCCTGATGACGAGCCTGCTCAAGGACGTGGTGCGCCACGGCACCGCTGCGCGCGCCCAGTCGCTAGGCAGGACCGACCTCGCGGGCAAGACCGGCACCACCGAGAACTTCGTCGACGCCTGGTTCGACGGATTCAACCCCGACCAGGTGGCCGTTTCATGGATCGGGTTCGACAAGCCGCGCAGCCTCGGCAAGGGCGAGGTCGGGGCGCGCGCGGCGCTGCCGATGTGGGAGGACTACATGGGCGCGGCGCTTAAGGGCGCGCCGGACCGGACCTATTCAATGCCGCCGGGCATCGTGCGGGCCGGCGTCGTCATGCCCGAGAATTCCACTGCGCAGGAAGGCGTGTGGAACGAAACCGAGGATTACTTTTACGCCGAATACGCCCCGCCGCCGCCACCACCGCCCGCACCCGCGCAAGCGTCCGTGCCCACGCAAGCGCCGGCGCCGGTGGAAACCGCGACGCCGGCTGGAACTCCGGCGGCGGCGAGTGAAGCCCCGGTATCCGCGGCGCCGCTCAACCCCTGAGCCGGCGAACGACTACTGAAGTCTATAAGCGGCGTGACAGGCGACGCAGGCCTGCGTCACCTCGTTTAGCGCGCCGAGCGCGTGCCCGACGTCGTTGTCGACCGCGGCCTCCTGGGTCGCGACCGCAAAGCGGCTCGCGGCGTGGTGCATGGCGGTTCCCGCCTCCTGCATGCCCTTCGGCATGTAGGGCGCCACCTCGTGCGCGCCGTGCAGGCCGAAGGAAGACATGCCCAGGCGCTCTTCCGCCAGCTTGCCCGCCTTGTCGAACTCGCGCTTGGCGAGATACTCCTGGATGCGCGACAGCGTCAGCAGGTGGTCGCGCATATTGGCGAGCTCCTTCGCCCGCAGGGTCGGGGGGAATTCGACCAGCTGGCGCGTGTCCGGGGCCATCGCGGCTTGCATCGCCTCATGGTCCATGCCCTTCGGCACGGCGTGCTGCTCGTCCGTCGGCGCGGCCGCTGCATTGAGAGCTAGGGCGAGCGTGCCGACGGCCAACAGGCGAATCTGATACCTCATTTTGCCAAGGCGAGTGTGAGCGCCGATTTTAGCTCGGCGAGCTCGGGCTCGGCGAGGGTTTCCTTTGCGAGCAGCAGCTGCGCGCCGCGCTCAAGCACCTGGCGCTGGCGCTCGATGATCGCGACCGCCTTGTCGAAGGCGTCCTTCACGATGTCGCGCACCGCGACGTCGATCTCGCGCGCGGTCTCCTCGCTGTACTCGCGCTGCTGCGCGACCGGCACGCCGAGGAGATTCGGCCGTTCCTCGTCGAAGGACACATAGCCCAGCTTCTCGACCATGCCGTAGCGCAGCGCCATGCTGCGCGCGATGCTGGTCACCTTGGCGAGGTCGTCGGCCGCGCCGGTCGACAGGTGGCCGAACACGACGTGCTCGGCGGCGCGCCCGCCGAGCAGCACGATCATCTTGTTCTCCAGCTCCTCGCGCGTCATGAGGAAGCGGTCTTCGGTCGGGCGCTGGATGGTGTAGCCGAGCGCGCCGATGCCGCGCGGGATGATCGAGACTTTGTGCACGGTATCGACGCCGGGCAGCGCCATCGCGGTGATCGTATGCCCCATCTCGTGATAAGCGACGACCTCGCGCTCCTTAGGACTGAGGATGCGGCGCCGCTTCTCGAGCCCGGCGACGATGCGCTCGATCGCCTGGGTGAAGTCGTCCAGCGTCACCGAGTCCGCGCCGCGCCGCGTGGCGAGCAGCGCGGCCTCGTTCACCAGGTTGGCGAGATCCGCGCCCGAGAAGCCCGGCGTGAGCGATGCGATCTGCTCGAGCTCGACGCCCGGACTGAGGCGGATCTTCTTCACGTGCACGGCGAGGATCTGCAGCCGGCCCTTCTTTTCTGGCCGGTCGACGAGCACCTGGCGGTCGAAGCGCCCCGCGCGCAAGAGCGCCGGGT
>DASPRX010000249.1:0-2265 GCA_035624235.1 Burkholderiales bacterium
GCTGTCGCGCACCTGCCGCTTCATGCTGACCGAGGAAGCGCACCACATGTTCGTCGGCGAGACCGGCATCGGCCGCGTGGTGAAGCGCACGCTCGAGGTGATGCAGGAGCTCGGCAGCGACGATCCGGCGAAGATCCGCGCGCGCGGCGCGATCGACCTGCCGCTCCTGCAGAAGTACCTCAACTTCTGGTGCTCGAGCTCGCTCGATCTGTTCGGCTCGGAGATCTCGTCGAACTCTGCCGCCAACTTCGCCAACGGCCTCAAGGGCCGGCCGGACGAAGCGCAGTATCAGGACCACGTGCTGCGCGACGTCTCGCTCAAGCTCGACACGCCCGAGGGCGCGCAGGACGTGCCGATGCTGAACGCGCTCAACGAGGTGATGCGCGAGTCCTATCTCAAGGATTGCGAGATCGGCCTGAAGCGCTGGAACCGCGCCATCGAGCGCGCCGGGCACGCGTTCCGCCTCGCGCTGCCCTCGTCGCGCTTCCGCCGCTCGATCGGCTCCTGGGTCGGCCGGCCGGTCGATCCGCAGGGCAGGCTGCTGCCCAAGGTTGAGTATGAGCGACGCCTGCTCGAGTGGATCCCGTCGCCCGAGGACAAGGCGTTCGTCAAGTCGCTCATGCAGAAGGTCGTCGCGCCCGGCAAGATGGCCGCCTGGGTCGCACCGCCCGAGCGCGGCATCAACAACCTGCCCGTCGACTACGAGTACGTGCACCTCGCTTGAGCGAAAAGGCCTTCACGCGCGCCGAATGGTGCGCTTTCGTCAACCGCATGCTCGAGGCCGAGCGCGCGGGAGCGCGAGCGCTGCTCGAGTTCCTGGGCGAGTACCCGCGCGACGGCGAAGGTTGGAAGGCGCTGCGCCGCGTGCAGGGCGACGAGGCGCACAACTGCGTGCTGCTCGGCGAAGTGCTCAAGCGCGCCGACGAGCCCTACAGCCACGCGACCGGCGGGTTCCTCGACAAGGCGCTCGCCGTGCGCGGCCGGCGCGCGCGCCTGGAGTTCCTGTGCCGCGGCCTGGGCTGGTCGATCCGCGAGATCGAGGCGGCGCTGCCGCGCGTGCCTGACGCATCCGGCGCCCAGGCGCTGACGCGCATCCGCGACACGCATCGCGGCAGCCTCGCGAGCTGCAACGCGCTGCTGAAGGCGAAAGACCTGTGAAATTCCGCGCGGCGGTGCTCAGGCAGGCCGGCGCCACGGGACCCTACTCCACCAGCCGCCCGCTCGCGATCGAGACGGTCGAGCTGCCGCCGCCTGCCGCGGGCGAGGTGCTGGTCGAGATCAAGGCGGCGAGCATCTGCCACTCCGACCTCTCGGTGGTGAACGGCGACCGCAGGTGGCCGCTGCCGATCGTCCCCGGCCACGAGGCCGCGGGCGTGGTGGCGCAGACCGGTGCAGGGGTCGAGTCCGTCGCCGCGGGCGACCACGTGGCGCTCATCTTCCTCACGCAGTGCGGCAGTTGCGAGCGCTGCGTCGAGGGCAAGGCCTACCTGTGCGCGCGCGGCACGCAGGCGAACCGCGAGGGGCGCCTGATCAGCGGCGGCCCACGCCTCGCTCTCGACGGCGCGCCGCTGCATCATCACATGGGGCTCGCCGCGTTCGCCGAGTACGCCCTGGTTTCGGAAAAATCGCTGGTGAAGATCCCCCGCGAGCTCGGCTTCGTCGAAGCGAGCCTATTCGGCTGCGCGGTGATGTGCGGCGCAGGCAGCGCGCTCTACTCCGCGAAAATCGCGCCGGGCGAGCGCGTGGCCGTGGTGGGATTGGGCGGCGTGGGGCTCGCCGCGATCATGGGCGCGCGCCTCGCGGGCGCGACGCGCATCGCCGCGATCGACCGCAACGCGGCGAAAGCGGAGCTCGCGCTTGCGGTGGGCGCGACCGCCTTCTTCACAACCGAAGAAATGACTGAAAAAGACTTTGATGCCGCCCTCGATGCGACCGGAACGGTGGAGGGCTTCGAGCTGTCGCTCGAGCTCACGCGGCGCGGCGGGCGCACGGTGACCGTCAGCCTGCCCGATGCGCAGCGCAAGTTTTCGTTCCCGCTCGCGCGCCTGGTCGCCGAAGCGCGCACGGTAGCGGGCAGCTACATCGGATCCTGCTTGCCGAGCCGCGACATTCCCGCCTTCGTGAGCCTGTATCGCCAGGGCCGCTTGCCGGTCGACCGGCTGGTGACGCGCACCCTCGCGCTCGAAGACATCAACGAGGCGATGGACGAGCTCGCGGAGGCGCGCGCGCTGCGCCAGGTCGTCACCTTCTGACCCGGCGGCTAGG
>DASPRX010000151.1:0-7496 GCA_035624235.1 Burkholderiales bacterium
GCCCCACACCGCGTTCTTGGCGTGCGTGTAGTCGCGCAGCGTCTCGAGCACCGCGGCGCGGCCCGCCTTCTCCTTCACCAGCGCATACAGCGGCCGCTCGCCCGACTCGTCGTACACGAACTCGTTCAGCTGCAGGCTCGCCACCAGCGGGCCGCGCACGCGGTAGTAGGTGTGGCCTTCCTTCTTCCAGGACTCCATGTCGCGCCCGTGCGTGTCCCAGAAGTCCGCCGGCAGCTTGCGCACGCCGGTGTAGAGGAGGTCGGTATCCTCCAGCACCTTGTCGTTGAAGTAGTCCTCGGCGGCGAGCCCGAGGGCGCGCGCCTTGATGCGCATGTTGATGTCCTTGGACACCAGGATCACGCTGCGCTGCGGCTCGCGCTTCTGCAGGTGGCGCACCACCGACAGGATCTGGTTGTCGGTGCGCCCGGCGGCGAGCGTCGCGGGCAGTCCGCCGTCGATCATTTCGGTCTGCAGGAAGAGGCGCCCTCCGGTCGGCTTTCCGTCCGCGGTGCGGATCGGCAGCCCGGCGCCGATGTCGGTCACCGTCGCCGAGACGATCTCGTCCAGGAAGCGGCTCGCCTGGCGCGCGTTGCGCGCCACGTCCGAGAGCCCCTTCTTGTGGTTGTCGAGCTCCTCCAGCGTCCCGATCGGCAGGTACACGTCGTGCTCCTCGAAGCGATACAGGCACGTCGGGTCGTGCATCAGCACGTTGGTGTCGAGCACGAAAAGCTTGGTGACGCGCTTGGCCTGCCGGCGCGGGCGTTTCGACATGGAGTGGAGGGATGGGAGGGGGGATTCTGCCGCGGGTTCGCTGCTCGCGTCGTCGCGCGCCTGCGCGGGACGCTCAGAGGGTCTTAACAAAGTTCAATACCTCCTCGACGTGGCCTGGGACCTTGACGCCGCGCCATTCGCGCGCGAGCACGCCGTCCTTGCCGACGACGAACGTGCTGCGCTCGATGCCGCGCACTTTCCTGCCGTACAGGTTCTTCTGCTTGATGACGTCGAACTGGCCGCACACCCGCTCGTCGATGTCCGACAGCAGGTCGAACTGGAACTTCATCTTCGCCTTGAAGCTCTCGTGCGACTTCACCGAGTCGCGCGAGACGCCGAACACCGCGCAGCCGGCCTCCCTGAACTCCTCGTGGTGGTCGCGGAAGCCGGCGCCCTCGGCGGTGCAGCCGGGCGTGTTGTCCTTGGGGTAGAAATATAGCACCAGCTTGCTGCCTCGGTGCTCGGACAGCTTGAACGCGTGGCCGCCGGTCGAGGGCAGGGTGAAGTCCTTGACCGCTTTGCCAACCATGCCTGGTTTGTTCAGGGCGTCCTGGCGGTTCTTTGCGACGCGACCATTGAACATGTTTTTCATGACAGCCGCAAGTAGCGCCTCAGGGGCCTGAAGAAGAACGCTATTTTGCGAGCGTGAACACTTCGTGCGCGCCGCCGATTCCGGCCAGCTCGAAGCGCCCGAGCGCGCGCAGCGGCCGGCGCACGCGCGCGGCGAACTCCTGCGACACGGCGAGCGGCACGCCCGCGCGCTTGGCGAGCGCCGCGAGGCGCGCGGTGCGGTTGACCGCCGGGCCGACCACGTTGAACGCGAGCCTGTCGGGGGCGCCGACGTTCGCGTGCGTCACCGTGCCGAGGTGCAGGCCGAGGCCGAAGTCGATCGCGGGCAGCGCGGCATGGCGCCGGCGGTGGTTAACCACCGCGAGCTGATCGAGCGCGTCGACCGCGGAGTCGAGCGCGGCCTCGCACACTTGCGCTTCATCCTGCGGCCGGCCGATCTCGAACACGATCAGGATTGCGTCGCCGATGAACTGCAGGATCTCGCCGCCGCGCGCCGCGCAGGCGGCCGCGCAGTTCTCGAAGTACTCGTTGAGGAGCTGCAAGAGCTGCGGTCCGGGCAGCGATTCGCTCAAGGCCGTGAAGCCGCGCAGGTCGGAATACCAGAACGCCGCCTCGATGCGGTCGCCGTCGCCGCGCTTCACCTGACCGCGCAGGATGCGCTCGCCGATGCGCGGCCCGACGAACGCGTTCAGCAGCCCGAGGGTCATCTTGCGCGCGTGGATGACTTCGACCAGGGGCGCGAGCAGGTTGGCGAGCGCGCCGAGCCGCTCGAGATCGGCGTCGGAGAAGCCCTGTGGCGCCGCGGTCGCCGCGGCAAAGAAGTTTATCTCGCCGGAGCCGAACTCCAGGGGCAGCGCGTAGTAGTCGGTCATGCCCGCGGCGCGCAGCTCGTGCAGCAGGAGGTGGTCGCGCTCCTCGTCGAGCGCGACGAGCCGCCGGCGAAAAGCGCTGTGCTGCTCGTAGACGTGCTGGGTCGGGCTGCCGACGAAGGCGTCGCTCGTTTCGATGCCGTGCCGCCCTGTGAACGGGACGACGCCCACGCCGCGCGTCCAAAGGCAGCCCCAGGCGAGCAGCTGCGGATGAAGGGTCGCGCAGGTGAACCCGAGCCGGTCGATGCGCGCGCCGGCTTTGTCCAGCTGCGCGGCGAGCCCGGCGAGCAGTGCGGCCGGGTCGGCCAGCCGGCGCCCCTCGATCACCAGCCAGGCCGCGACCGGCGCGAGCGACCAGCCCTCTTCGGGACCGAGCAGGCCGCGGCGGCTCAGCTCGCGCACTGCGCCAGGAAGCGCCCGAGCTCGCGCAGCACCCCGGCGGGCTTCTCCTCCGGCAGGAAGTGGCCGCAGTCGAGCGCGCGCCCGCGCACGTTTCGCGCAACCTCGCGCCAGTCGGCGAGGCAGTCGAACTGCGCCTCGACCACGCCCTGCTTGCCCCACAGCGCGAGCACCGGCATGGCAAGCTTCTTCTTCAGGTCCCGCCGGTCGTGCACGAGGTCGATGCTGGCGGCGGCGCGGTAGTCCTCGCAGGTGGCGTGGATCGTGCGCGGATCGCGGAAGCAGCGTGCGTACTCGCGCTGCACGGCCCTGGAGAACGGCCTGAGCCCGGACTTGCCGCGCCCGATCCTGCCCAGAACGTACTTCGGCCCGACCGCGCGCAGCATCGTCTCGGGCAGCGACGCGGGCTGGATGAGGAAGAACCAGTGGTAGTAGGCGCGCGCGAAGGCCATGTCGGTCGACTCGTACATCTTGAGCGTCGGCGAGATGTCCATCACGGTGAGGCTGAGCACGCGCCTGCCGTGGTCGCGCGCCAGGCGGTGCGCGACGCGCGCGCCGCGGTCGTGGCCGACCAGGTGGAAGCGCTCGAAGCCGAGCCGCGTCATCACTTCCGCCATGTCGAGCGCCATGGCGCGCTTGGAGTAGTTCGAATGGTCGGGCAGGCCCTTGGGCTTGGACGAATCGCCATAGCCGCGCAGGTCCGGGCACACCACCGTATAGCGGCGCGCGAGCCGCGGCGCCACCTTGTGCCACATGGCGTGCGTCTCGGGGTAGCCGTGCAGCATCAGCACGGGCGGGCCGTCCCCTCCTGCGACCAGGTTGATGCGCGCGCCGCTGGTCTTGATCTTCCTTCGTTGAAAACCCGGAAAGAGCGCCATTTCAGGACCTCGCGACGAGGGTCACGCCGACGATGATGATCGCGATTCCGGCGAGGCGCTGCGCGGTGACCGCCTCGCCGAGCAGCCACCAGGCGAGCAGCGCGTTCAGGGCGAAGCCGAGCGAGAGCATCGGGTAGGCGACGCTCACCTCGACGCGCGACAGCGCCAAGAGCCAGACCAGCACGCTCACCGCGTAGCAGGCGAGCCCGCCCAGGACGTAGGGGTTGACCGCGTACGAGAGCAGCGCGTCGAGCAACCTGGCGGCGGAGAGCTCGAAGCGCCCGACGGCGTCGGCGCCCTTCTTGAGCAGCAGCTGCGCGAAGGTGTTGAGCAGCACCCCGCAGGCGATCAGGCCGAAGCTGGAGAGATTCATGCGAATAGCAGCGCGGCGGCCACCTTGCGCTCCTCGGCGACCAGGATGTTGTAGGTGCGGCACGCCGCTTGCAGGTCCATCACCTCCAGGCCGACGCGTGCCTCGGCGAGCGCCCGGGTGAGCTCCGGGCGCGGGAAGCGCAGCCGCGGCCCGGTGCCGAGCAGCACGATCTCGAGGCCCAGGCCCGCGAGCGGCGCGAAGTCCTCGGCGCCGAGCGCGGCGAAGCTCGCCGCGCCCCAGGCAAGCACCCGGTCCGGCAGCACGATCAGGCTCGACGCGTGGCGCGCGCCGTTGACCATGACGTAGCCCTCGCCGTAGGCGGTGAAGACGTTGACGCCGGTCGCGACGGATCGATGCAGCTTCAAGCGGCAGATTGTACCCGCGGCGCGAGCGCCTCGCCCTGCACGGCCAGCGTGCCGGAGCGGCCCTGCACCGCGCCTTCGACGACCGGGCAGCGCGGCAGGCGCGCGCGCTCGAGCCGCTCGTACAGCGCGCGCATCGTCACCAGCTCGTAGCCGAGCGCGCGCCAGCCTTCCAGCATGCGCTCGAACGCCGGCGCGAGGCGTCCGCCTTCCAGCTCCGCGTGCAGGGTGTAGACGTGGCCCGCGGGCGGCGCCGTGCGCGAACGCGCGAGAACCTCGCGCGCGGCGTCCTCGGGCGTCGCGCCGTCGACGCCGATCAGCTCGTCCAGCGTCGGCAGCGTGGTCGGCAGCTGCGGGCAGTCGAGCGCGCGCCCGCCGCAGACCGGCAGGAACGGTCCGCTGCCGCGCGTGTCGGAGGCGTACTCGAAACCGAGCTCGGGCTCGGCGGCGAAGGCGTGCGCGTTCATCTGCCACCCGGCCGCACCGTGCACGCGCGCGGGCTCGCCGAAGATCTCGCGGTAGCGCTCCGACGCGCGGCGCATCTCGGCGCGCGTCCAATCGGCGCCCGCGCGCGCTACGCCGTCCTGCCACCTGACGTGGTCCCAGCAGTGGATCCCGGCCTCGAAGCCGGCGGCGCGCGCCGCGCGCAACTCGGCGGCGCAGCGCAGGCCGATGTCAGGCCCGGGGAGGAGCGTGCCGTAGAGCAGCGTCTTCAGGCCGTAGTGCTCGAGCACCGAGGTGCGCGCCACCTTGCCGACGAAGCCGCGGCGCAGCACGCGCTTCACGGCGCGCCCGGTGTGGTCGGGGCCGAGCGAGAAGAGGAAGGTGGCGCCCGCGCGGTGCCGCTCGAGGATGCGCAGCAGCGCGGGCACGCCCTCGCGCGTGCCGCGCAGGGTATCGACGTCGACCTTGAGCGCGAGCCTCATTCCACCAGGCTGCTCGCCTCGGCGACGTGCTCGCGGTAGGCCTCGAAGATGTGCTTGAGCGCCGCGCGCATGCCGACGCGCGGCCGCCACTTCAGCTCGCGCTGCGTATTGGCGATCGCCGGCACGCGGTTCTGCACGTCCTGGTAGCCCTTGCCGTAGTACTTGCCGGCGGTGGTGCGCACGATCCTCACCTTGCGCGCGCTGTCGCGGTACTCGCGGTAGCCGAGCGCCATCTGCTTCATCATGCGCGCAAGCTCGGCGATCGAGTAGTTGTTGCGCGGGTTGCCGATGTTGTAGATCTTGCCTCTCGCCACGCCGCCCGGGTTCTCGATGATCTTCATCAGCGCGTCGATGCCGTCGTCGATGTAGGTGAAGGCGCGCTTCTGGCGCCCGCCGTCGACCAGCTGGATTCTCTCCCCGCGCACGATGTGCCCCAGGAACTGCGTGATCACGCGCGAGCTCCCTTCCTTGGCGGCCGAGAGCGAATCGAGCCCAGCGCCGATCCAGTTGAAGGGCCGGAACAGCGTGAAGTCCAGCCCCTGCTGCGCGCCGTAGGCCCAGATCACCCGGTCCATGAGCTGCTTGGCGCAGGAGTAGATCCAGCGCTGCTTGTGGATCGGCCCGAGCACGAGCTCGGTCGTCTCCGGGTCGAAGCGCCGCTCGCGGCTCATGCCGTAGACCTCGGAGGTCGAGGGGAAGATCAGGCGCTTGCCGTGGTGCACGCAGGCGCGCACGATCGGCAGGTTCGCCTCGAAGTCGAGCTCGAACACGCGCAGCGGCTCGCGCACGTAGGTCGCGGGCGTGGCGATCGCCACCAGCGGGATCACCGTGTCGCACTTGCGGATGTGGTACTCGATCCACTCCCTGTTGATAGTGATGTCGCCCTCGAAGAAGCGGAAGCGCGGGTTGCTGAGCAGGTCCGCGACCCGGTCGGTCTGCATGTCCATGCCGTAGACCTCCCAGTCGGTCGTGTCGAGCACGCGCTTGGACAGGTGATGGCCGATGAAGCCGTTTACGCCGAGTACCAGGAGTTTTTTCATGGGTTTCGCCTGTCAGTCGAAGTTCACGCGGTCGCCGCCGAAACGGGCGCGCAGCTCGGCGGCGCCCGCCGGCCGCCCGTCGATCTCGAATTCGAGCAGCCGCAGGCGGCCTGCCGAGCCGCAGTCGGCGTAGCAGCGCGCGCCTTCGGCGTACAGCGCCGGCCGGCCGGCGTGCGCCGGCGGCGCGGGCTCCAGGCGCGTGCGCAGGATCCTGAGCGGCACGCCGCGCGCGGTCGTGAAGGCGCCCGGATACGGCGGGGCGACGCCACGCACCAGGTTGTGGATCTCGCGCGCGCCCTTCCTCCAGTCGATCCTGCCGTCCTCGGGACGGCGCGCGCCGTAGTAGCTGCCCGCGGCGAGATTCTGCGCGACGCCCGACGCGCGCCCCGCGACGAGCTCGGGCAGCACGCGCTCGAGCGCGATCTCGGCCGCCACGGTGACCTTGTCGAACACCTCGCGCGCCGTGTCGTCGGGCAGGATGGGAACGCGCTGCTGCGCGACCACCGCGCCGGCGTCGGGCTTCTCGGTCATGTAATGCAGGCTCGCGCCCGTCTCGGCCTCGCCCATGATCACCGCCCAGTTGACCGGCGCGCGCCCGCGGTACTTCGGCAGCAGCGAGCCGTGCATGTTCAGCGCGCCGCGCCGCGCGGCGGCGAGCAGCGGCGCGCCGAGCATGCGCCGGTAGTAGAACGAGAAGATGAAATCCGGCCGCAGCCGCTCGACGCGCGCCGCGAACTCGGGCACGTTGGGGTCCTCGGGATACGCGGTCTCGAGGTCGCGCTCGGCGGCATAGTCGGCGACGCGCGCGAACCACAGGTTCTCGCCCGGGTCGTCGGGCTGAGTCACCACCAGCGGCACCTCGACGCGCTGCGCGAGCAGCACCGCGAGGCAGCGCACGCCGACGTTGTGATAGGCGAAGACGACCGCGCGCGTCATTCCACGCGCTCGAGCACCGCGGACACGATGTAGCGCGGGCGCTGGCGCACCTGCACGTAGATCCTGCCGATGTACTCGCCCAGCAGCCCGATGCCGAACAGCTGCAGGCCGATGAGGAAGAAGGCGAGGATGTCGCGGTCCCACAGCGCGGCGAGCGCCTCGCGCAGGCTGCCGGCGAGCAGCATGCGCTCGATCATCACCACCAGGTAAAGCGCAAGCGAGCCCGCCGCGACCAGCATGCCGAGCACCGAGAACAGCTGCAGCGGCGCGATCGAGAAGCCGGTCATCAGGTCGAAGTTCAGGCGTGCGAGCTTGAGCATCGAGTATTTCGAGGCGCCCGCGGCGCGCTCCGCGTGCGCCACCTCGATCTCC
>DASPRX010000131.1:0-42433 GCA_035624235.1 Burkholderiales bacterium
TCCGCCTCCGTCGCGTCATCCAGCGCGTCGATCAGGATCACCCCCTGCGACGTCTTGATCGCCCAGGCGCTCACCCAGGCGGCGCCGACGTAGTACAAGTTGTCGAAAGCCCGCCCCGGCTCCGGCGCCGGCCGGGCCATCTGCGTCGCCAGATACTTGTCGACCGCCGCCTGCGGCGGCCTCGCCGCCGGCGCCGGGTTGCAGAGCGCGAGCAGCGGCTTCAGGTCGTCGCCCGCGAGCTTGTGGGCTTCCGAGACGTAGGCGGAGATCGTCTCCTGCGATGCAGGCGGCGGCGTGTGGGCGCACGCAGCGACACCGAACGCCGCGACCACCGCGGCCATCCTGGCGGGTACCGGCGTCATTGTTCTTCTCCCTGAAAGGCCTGACAGCATCTGCTCGCCGTCGCAGGCTGTCAATCAGGCGCGCGACCCTCGATGCACTGAGCAGATGTGTGTAGGGAGGTTCGTCAGAACGCGCGGATGTGGTCCGGGTCCTCGACCGCCGAGGCCTGCCAGGGCACGTCGGTGCGATCGATCGCGCGGATAGAGAGCGACTCGTAGGCCGTTGGCGCCGCATGGCCGTCGGTCGGCTCGGCGACGATCAGGCAGACACCGAGGAGAACCACGCCGGCGAACGCTGCACGGAGGAGGTGTTTGGCTCTCATGGCGGGCTCCCTCGGTAAGGGGTGGCAGGCCCAGGCTTATTTGCGGCCGAGCCAGGTGTAGTTGGAGGCGAAGATGAAGTCTTCGGGCACGCCCTGCTGCGTCGCGTGCTGGGACTGGATCTGGGGGGCGCCGAACGGCTGGAAGGCCTGGGCGGCGCTCATCGTGGCCGGGATCACGCCCGAGCCGATACCCAGGACCAGGGCGGTGATGGCGGCTTGCAGGATCAGTTTGGCGTTCATGGCGTCCTCCGTGTCTTGATGATTCACAGAGTAAAGATCGGACGCCGGGAACTCAGCGCAGCATGGCGCAGGGAAAATGTGACGGATTCACATTCCCGCCGAGGCTAGGCAAATGCTTTGAATGAGTGGTGGCCAAGGGCGGAATCGCCCTTGCTTCGATTTTGCTCACTTCGTTCGCAAAATCGTGGTGGCCAAGGGCGGAATCGAACCACCGACACAAGGATTTTCAGTCCTCTGCTCTACCAACTGAGCTACTTGGCCGTGCCGGACGCGCTTCCGTGCCGCAGCGCGGTTTGGAAGGGGCGGATTATACGGGCAAAGGCGGAGCAGAAAAAGAAAAGGGCGCCGTAGCGCCCTTTTCCAACTGCAGGCCGGATCGGCCGGGTTACATGTCCATGCCGCCCATGCCGCCCATGCCGCCGCCCATGTCGGGCATGCCGGCTCCGCCGCCCTTCTTCTCTTCCACCAGCTCCGCGACCATCGCGTCGGTGGTGAGCATCAGGCCGGCGACCGAGGCCGCATTCTGCAGCGCGGTGCGCGTCACCTTGGTCGGGTCGATCACGCCCATCTCGACCAGATCGCCGTACTCGTCGGTCTGCGCGTTGAAGCCGAAGTTGGCCTTGCCTTCGAGCACCTTGTTCATCACCACCGAGGGCTCGGCGCCCGCGTTGGCGACGATCTGGCGCAGCGGCTCTTCCAGCGCGCGCAGCACGATCTTGACGCCGGCTTCCTGGTCGTGGTTCTCGCCCTTGAGGTTCTTGAGCGCTTGGCGCGCACGCAGGAACGCCACGCCGCCGCCCGGGACCACGCCTTCCTCGACCGCGGCACGGGTCGCGTGCAGCGCGTCCTCGACGCGGGCCTTCTTCTCCTTCATCTCGACCTCGGTCGCGGCGCCGACCTTGATCACCGCGACGCCGCCGGCGAGCTTGGCGACGCGCTCCTGCAGCTTCTCCTTATCGTAGTCGCTGGTCGCTTCGTCGATCTGCACGCGGATCTGCTTGACGCGACCTTCGATGTCCTTCTTGTTGCCCGCGCCGTCGATGATCGTGGTGTTCTCCTTGGCGGCCTCGACTTTCTTCGCGCGGCCGAGGTCCTTCAGCGTCGCGTTCTCGAGCTTCAGGCCGAGTTCTTCGCTGATCACCGTGCCGCCGGTGAGGATCGCCATGTCTTCGAGCATCGCCTTCCTGCGGTCGCCGAATCCCGGCGCCTTGACCGCGCAGGTCTTGAGGATGCCGCGGATGTTGTTCACCACCAGCGTCGCGAGCGCCTCGCCCTCGACTTCCTCGGCGATGATCAGCAGCGGCTTGCCGGACTTCGCGACCTGCTCGAGCAGCGGCAGCAGTTCGCGGATCGACGAGACCTTCTTGTCGTGCAGCAGGATGTACGGGTCATCGAGCACCGCGATCTGCTTCTCGGCGTTGTTGATGAAGTACGGCGACAGGTAGCCGCGGTCGAATTGCATGCCCTCGACGATCTCGAGCTCGTTGGCGAGCGACTTGCCGTCCTCGACCGTGATCACGCCTTCCTTGCCGACCTTGTCCATCGAGTTGGCGATGATCTTGCCGATGTCGCTGTCGGCGTTCGCCGAGATCGAACCGACCTGGGCGATCTCCTTCGACGTGGTGCAGGGCTTGGAGACCTTCTTCAGCTCCTCGACCACCGCGATCACGGCCTTGTCGATGCCGCGCTTGAGGTCCATCGGGTTCATGCCCGAGGTGACGAACTTCATGCCCTCGCGCACGATCGCCTGCGCGAGCACAGTCGCCGTGGTGGTGCCGTCGCCGGCGACATCGGAGGTCTTGGACGCCACTTCCTTCACCATCTGCGCGCCCATGTTCTCGAACTTGTCCTTGAGCTCGATCTCCTTGGCGACCGACACGCCGTCCTTGGTCACGGTCGGGGCACCGAACGAGCGCTCGAGCACCACGTTGCGGCCCTTGGGCCCCAGCGTGACTTTCACCGCATCGGCCAGGATGTTCAGGCCGTGAATCATCTTGGTGCGCGCGCCTTCGTGGAAACGTACTTCTTTTGCTGGCATTTTGCTTCTCTCCTAGTGCAATTCGATTCGGATTGAGGCGCGCGGAATTAGGCGCCTTCGATGACGCCCATGATGTCTTCCTCGCGCATCACGAGGAGTTCGTCGCCCTTCACCTTGACGGTCTGCCCGGAGTACTTGCCGAACAGGATCCGGTCGCCGACCTTGACGTCGAGCGGGATCAGCTTGCCGTCCTCGCCCTTCTTGCCCTTGCCGACGGCGACGATCTCGCCCTGATCGGGCTTCTCGGCAGCGGTGTCGGGAATGACGATCCCGCCGGCGGACTTACGCTCTTCCTCGATGCGCTTGACGATCACGCGATCGTGTAACGGACGAATTTTCATGCGTATCTCCAGTTAATAATTGTCTTAAAACAAAGAGTTGGAGAGCTCCAACCCAGGCTAAACGAGGGGTCAACTAGCACTCACCCTTGGCGAGTGCTAATGATATTGGCACGGCGCCCGGTTTTCAAGAGGGAGAAGGCGGGTCCACTACAATCACGCGCGTGTTGAACGTCCTACGCTTCGCGGCCCGCCTGCTGATTGCCTGCGGACTGGCCCTCGCCTCCAACCATTCGTACGGCGGCGGCGCCCTGCCCGCCGAGGTAGCGAGCGCGCTACGCGCGGCCGGCATTCCCGAGTCGAGCGTGGCGGTCGTCGTGCAGCGGGTGGGCGCCGCGCGCCCGACGCTCAGCCTGAACGCCGGGCGCGCGATGAATCCAGCCTCCGTGATGAAGCTGGTGACCACCTACGCAGCGCTCGAGCTGCTCGGGCCGGCCTACCGCTGGAAGACCGAGGTCTACGCCTCCGGCGCACAGCAAGGCGGGGTGCTCGACGGTCAGCTGATTCTCAAGGGCTACGGCGACCCGCATCTCACATTCGAGGACTTCTGGCGCATGCTGCTCGGCCTGCGCGAGCGTGGCCTGCGCGAGCTGCGCGGCGATCTGGTGCTCGATCGCAGCTGGTTCGAGCCCGGGCCCTACGACCCGGCGGCCTTCGACGGCAAGCCGTTCCGCCCCTACAACGTCGGGCCGGACGCGCTGCTGCTCAATTTCAATTCGCTACGCTTCGAGTTCCTGCCGGATGCCGAGCGCGGAGCGGTGCAGGTGATCGCCGAGCCGCGCCCGCCGGCGCTCGACGTGGAGAACGCGCTGCGCGTCACGCAGGGGCCGTGCGGCGACTGGGAAGACGAGCTCGGGGAGCGCTTCGATCCCATCTCGGGCAGCGTCGACGGGGTCGGACGCCTGCGCGCGTTCTTCGGCGGCAGCTACGCCCTGAGCTGCGGCGAGAAGAAGCGCAACTTCGCGCTCTTCGCGCACCGCGATTACGTGGCCGGGGTGTTCCGCCAGCTCTGGGAGCAGCTCGGCGGAAGCTGGACGGGCGCCGCGCGCGAGGGGGAGCTGCCGGAAGGCGCGCGCCTGGTGCTCACGCACGAGTCGCCCCCGCTCGGCGAGATCGTGCGCTACATGAACAAGTTCTCCAACAACGTCATGGCGCGCCAGCTGTACCTCACGCTCGCGGCGGAAAGCGCGGGGCCTCCGGCGCGCCCCGAGGCCGCGGGCGCGGCGGTCGCCGCGCTGCTCGCCCGGCAGGGCCTCGCCGCGCCGGAGCTGGTGATGGACAACGGTTCGGGCCTGTCGCGCGACGGGCGCATCAGCGCCGCCACCCTGGCGAAGCTGCTGCAGGCGGCCTTCGCCAGCCCGGTCATGCCGGAGTTCGTCTCCTCGCTGCCTATCGCGGGGCTGGACGGGACGCTGCGCAAGTACATGAAGGACGATCCCGTCGCAGGCCGCGCGCACGTCAAGACGGGCTCGCTCTCCGACGCGCGCGCGATCGCCGGCTACATCGACGACCGCTCCGGGCGGCGCCAGGTGGTGGTGATGCTGGTGAACCACGAGCACGCGCGCGACGCGCAGCCGGCGATGGAAGCGCTGCTGCGCTGGACCTACGCCCGCGCCGGACCGCCCCGCTAGAGTCCGAGCTCGCGCCAGAGCTCGTCGACGCGCCGCTTGACCGCCGGGTCCATCGCGATCGGCCGGCCCCAGGTGCGGTTCGTCTCGCCCGGCCACTTTGCTGTCGCGTCGATGCCCATCTTGGAGCCCAGGCCGGCCACCGGGCTGGCGAAGTCGAGGTAGTCGATCGGCGTGTGCTCGGCGATTAGCGTGTCGCGCGCCGGATCCACGCGCGTGGTGACGGCCCAGACCACTTCCTTCCACTCGCGCACGTTCACGTCGTCGTCGGTGACGACGATGAATTTCGTGTACATGAACTGCCGCAGGAAGCTCCAGATGCCGAACATGACGCGTTTGGCGTGGCCCGGGTACTGCTTTTTCATGCTGATCACCGCCAGCCGATAGGAGCAGCCCTCCGGCGGCAGGTAGAAGTCGACGATCTCGGGGAACTGCTTGACGAGCAGCGGCACGAACACCTCGTTCAGCGCCACGCCGAGCATCGCGGGCTCGTCCGGCGGCTTGCCGGTATAGGTCGAATGGTAGATCGGGTCGCGGCGCGCGGTGATGCGCTCGATGGTGAACACCGGAAAGCGCTCCGCCTCGTTGTAGTAGCCGGTGTGGTCGCCGAACGGACCTTCGAGCGCCGTGTCGCCCGGATGGATGGCGCCCTCGAGCACGATCTCGGCGCTCGCCGGCACCTGCAGCTCGCTGCCGAGGCACTTCACGAGCTCGGTGCGCGCGCCGCGCAGCAACCCCGCGAACTGGTACTCGCCCAGCGTGTCGGGAACCGGCGTGACCGCGGCGAGCGTGGTCGCGGGATCCGCGCCGAGCGCCACCGCGACCGGAAACGGCTCGCCCGGATGCGCGAAGCTGTGGTCGCGGAAGTCGAGCGCCCCGCCGCGGTGCGCCAGCCAGCGCATGATCACGCGATTGGGCGCGATCACCTGCTGACGGTAGATGCCCAGGTTGACGCGCCGCTTGTGCGGACCACGCGTCACGGTCAGCCCCCAGGTGATGAGCGGGCCCGCGTCGCCCGGCCAGCAGGTCTGCACCGGCAGGCTCGCGAGATCGACGTCCGCGCCCTCGCGCACCGTCTCCTGGCATGGCGCCGACGTGCGCAGCTTCGGCGCCATGTCGAGCACCCGCGAGGCGAAATTGCGCAGCTCGGGGAGCTTCTCCCATATGTCGCGCAGTCCTTGCGGCGGCTCGGGCTCGCGCAGCGCCGCGAGCAGCCGGCCGATATCGCGCAGCGCCGGCTCGGGCGAGGCGCCAGCCTCGACGCCCATGGCGAGCGCCACGCGGCGCACGCTGCCGAACAGGTTGGCCAGCACCGGCATCGAGTGGCCCGCCGGGCGCTCGAACAGGATCGCCGGCCCGCCGGCGCGCAGCACGCGGTCGCAAATCTCGGTCATCTCCAGGCGCGGCGACACCTGCGCGCCGACGCGCCTGAGCTCGCCCAGCATCTCGAGCTGCGCGACGAATCCCCGCAAGTCCTCGTAGCGCATCAGCGCCTCGCCTTCAGCATGTGCTCGCTCAGCGCTTCGCTGAAGTCGAACAGCGGCGCGCTGCGTCCACGCACGGCGTAGGCGCGCTCGGCCGCGCCGAGCGTGAGCGTGAGCGTCGTGAGCCCCAACCAGCCGAGCACTGCGAGCGCCACGCCCCAGGCCCCGAGCGCCCCGCCGAATATGGGTAGCAGCCGCGCCGCCGTCTCCATGCCGCGAAACAGGCTGACGAGCATCGCGGCCATCGTCTGCGCGCTCGCCTCTCCGTGCTGGTGGGCGGCCACCTCGCTTGCCGCCGCCCCGGCGAGCGAGGCGAGCGGGCTGGAGAGCAGGGAAACGATCAGCGCGAGCGCAAGCAGCACAGCGGCCCAGCGCAGGGTGCGCGCCTCGCGCTCGAAGCCGATGCGCAGCGACGCAATGGCCGCGATCGGAATGGTCTCGAGCCGGTGCTCGCCGCGGTGCACGAGGCACAGCGGATAGAGCACCAGGTGCGAGCCCCGCAGCGTGCCGCTCCTGAAATCGAAGCTCGTCACCGGAGCGTCGGGCGGACTCATCGCCAATGCGCGCCGGAAAGCGACAACGCGTACGACAGCACGATTCCGGCGAAGATCGCCGCGCCAACCCAGTTGTTGTGGCGGAACGCCTTGAAGCAGCCTTCGCGCGAGCGGCCGCGAATCAGGAGGTAGTGGTGGCCCATCAGCGCCGCAGCCACGCCGAGGCCCGCGTAGTAGGGCCAGCGCAGGTGCAGGTACCACCCGACCCACGCGAGGATGGCGAGCGTCGCGCCGTAGCAAGCCATCACCGCTGCCACGTCGAAGCGCCCGAGCGTGAGCGCCGCGGTGCGGATGCCGATCTTGCGGTCGTCTTCGCGGTCGACCATCGCGTACTCGGTATCGTAGGCGATCGCCCAGCACACGTTCGCCCCGAGCAGCGCCCAGCAATCGAGCGGCAGGCGGTTCAGCACCGCCGCGTAGGCCAGCGGGATGCCAAAACCGAAGGCGACGCCGAGATAGGCCTGCGGCAGAGAGAAAAAGCGCTTGGCGAAAGGATAGGTCGCGGCGATCGCCAGCGCGAGCACCGACAGCAGGATCGCGAAGCGGTTCAGGAACAGCACCAGCACGAACGCGACGCCGGCCAGCACGGCGCCGACCGCGAGCGCCTCGCCCGGTCCGATCTCGCCCGCGGCGAGCGGGCGTGTGCGCGTGCGCTCGACGTGCGGATCGAACCTGCGGTCGGCGAAATCGTTCACCGCGCATCCGGCCGAGCGCATGAGTAGCGTGCCGACGCCGAACACGACCAGCACGGTGAACGTCGGGTGCCCGTAGGACGCGAGCCACACCGCCCAAAGCGTCGGCCACAGCAGTAGCAGCGTGCCGATCGGCTTGTCCAGCCGGACGAGTCGCTCGTAGGCGTCGAGCTTCCTGGCGATGAGGGCAAGGTCCACGCGCGTAGGATAGCTCAGACCCTGGCGAAATCCTGCCGCGCGGCGAGCCAGCGCGCGACGTGGCGTCGTGCGCGTCGGAGCTCGCCGGCAAGCAGCTCTTCGGCAGCTTCGCGTGCGGCACCGAGCAGCCGCTCGTCGCGCTCGAGATCCGCGAAGCGCAGCAGCGGCGCGCCGCTCTGGCGCTCGCCCAGCACCTCGCCCGGACCGCGCAGCTGCAGGTCGCGGCGCGCGATCTCGAAGCCGTCGCTCGTCTCGAAGATCACCCGCAGCCGCTCGCGCGCCGCCTCCGAGGCCGGCGAAGCGAACAGCAGGATGCACACGCTCTCGCGCGCACCGCGCCCGATGCGGCCGCGCAGCTGGTGCAGCTGCGCCAGGCCGAAGCGCTCGGCGTGCTCGATCACCATGAGCGAGGCGTTCGGTACGTCGACGCCGACCTCGATCACGCTGGTCGCGACGAGCAGCTGCGTGCGCCCGGCGGCGAAGTCCTGCATGGCCGCCGCCTTCTCGGGCACCGGCAGGCGGCCGTGCAGCAGCCCGACGCGCAGCCCGTGCAGCTCGCGCGAGAGCGTCGCGAACGTGTCGAGCGCGGTCTGCAGCTCGCCTTCCTTCGATTCCTCGATCACCGGGCAGACCCAGTAGGCCTGCTGCCCCTCTGCGCAGGCCTCGAGGATGCGCGCGAGCACCTCGGCGCGGCGCGCGTCCGAGACCAGGCGTGTCTTCACCGGTCGCCGGCCCGGCGGCAACTCGTCGATCAGGGAAAGGTCGAGATCCGCGTAGTAGCTCATCGACAGCGTGCGCGGAATTGGCGTGGCGCTCATCATCAGCTGGTGCGGCACGAGCGCCTCGCCTTTCCTGCGCAGGCTGAGCCGCTGCTGCACGCCGAAGCGGTGCTGCTCGTCGATCACCGCCAGGCCGAGACGCGCGAACTCCACGTCCTGCTGGAACAGCGCGTGCGTGCCGATCGCGACCGTCGCCTCGCCCGAGGCAATCGCGGCGAGCGCCTTGCGCCGCTCGCGCGAGCCGAGGCCCCCGTGCAGCCACGCGGTCGGCACGCCCAGGGGCCCGAGCCAGTCGCCGAACTTGCGCAGGTGCTGCTCGGCGAGCAGCTCGGTGGGCGCCATGACCGCCGCCTGCCAGCCCGCGTCCGCCGCGGCCAGGCAAGCGATCGCCGCGACGATCGTCTTGCCGCTGCCGACATCACCCTGCAGCAGGCGCTGCATCGGGTGCGGCGTCGCGAGATCGCGCAGCACCTCGGTCACGACACGCTCCTGCGCGCGCGTCAGGCGGAACGGCAGCGCGGCGCGAAAGCGCGCGAGCAGCGGCCCGTCGCCCGGCAGGCGCGGCGCGGCACGGCCGCGGCGCGCGCGGTAGGCGAGGCGCATGGAGAGCTGCTGCGCGAGCAGCTCGTCGAACTTCATGCGCTGCCAGGCCGCGTGGCTGCGCTCGGTGAGCGCCGCGAGATTTGCGCCGGGCGGCGGCCGATGCAGCAGCTGCACGCTGTCGGAGAAGCCCGGCAGGCCGTAGCGCCGCAGCAGCTCCCCGGGCAGCGTGTCCTCAAGATTTTCGGCTTCCAGCGCCTCGAGGACGTGCTTGCGCAAGGCCTGCTGCGGCAGGCCCGCGGTTGTCGGGTAGACGGGGGTAAGCGACTGCGCAAGCGCCTCGCCCTCGCTCACCAGGCGGTAGCGCGGATGCGCCATCTCCGCGCCGAACCAGCCTGCGCGCAGCTCGCCGAATGCGCGCAGGCGTCGGTGTTCCTCGGCCGCGCGCTGCAGCTGCTTGAGCTGGCTGCCGTAGAAGTTGAAGAATCGCAGCGCGAGCGGCTCCTCGCCGCTTCTCGCATGCACGATGAGCTGGCGCCTTGGGCGATACACGACCTCCGCGCGCAATACCTCGGCCTCGACCAATACCGGCGTTCCCGACGGCGCGTCGCGCGGCGCAGTGAGAGTGGTCTCGTCCTCGTAGCGCAGCGGCAGGTGCAGCACCAGGTCGAAGCGCGACCGGATGCCGAGCTTGGCGAGCTTCGCCTCGGCGATCACCCAGCGTGCAGGATGGCGTCGATTTCCACCAGCGCGCCGCGCGGCAGGCTCACGACGCCGACCGCGGCGCGCGCGGGATAGGGCTCGCGCAGGTGCTTCGCCATGATCTCGTTCACGTTGGCGAAGTGGGCGAGATCGGTGAGGTACACCGTCATACGCACGCTGTGCTCGAGGCTGAGCCCGGCGGCGCGCGCCACCGCTGCCAAATTGCGCAACACGCGATCGATCTGGGCGTCGATGCCCTCGGCGAGCCGCATGCTCGCCGGGTCGAGCCCGATCTGCCCGGAAAGATAGACCGTGTCGCCCGCGCGCACCGCCTGAGAATAGGTGCCGATCGCCGCGGGCGCGTCCTTCGTCTGTATCGGGGTCGTCATGATCGGGGAAGGGTGAAATGGGCGAGCCGGTGCGCTAATCTTAGCCGGAAATGGCTGCGCCGCCGATCGCCAATCTGGAGAAGATGCTCGGCACGCCGCGCGACGGCGCGCTGCTGCGCTATTCGCTCGGCTGCGAATACCTCAAGGCCGGGGATCATGCGCGCGCCGCGGAGCACTTGCGCGCGGCCGTCGCGCGCGACCCACGCTACTCAGCCGCATGGAAAATGCTGGGCAAGGCGCTCGCCGAGGCCGGGCGCGCCGAGGAAGCTGCCGACGCCTACCGCAGCGGAATCGAGGCCGCGCGGGCGAAGGGCGACAAGCAGGCAGAGAAGGAGATGAGCGTGTTCCTGCGCAGGCTGGAGCGCGGTCGCTCGGGCCAAGAGACTTAGCGCGGCAATCGCCGCCCTAGCAACCCGAAAATTGGGGATTCCCAGGCACTGCAGCGCGCCTATAGACTTATGCTTGGCTATAATTTATCCGGCCCGTGGCTGCGTGGCCGCACGAGGACGATAACGGGGAGGAGGCGCAGCCCCTTCTCCCAAACGGGAGACCAAGAATGGCCATCAGAAAAGTGGCGGCGGTTTTCGCGGCGTGCTTCGCCTTGCTCGCGGTCGGTTGCCGCATTGCACCGATCTATAACGTCAACGGCGATGCCATTACCTCGCCCAAGGCGGACTTGACGATGAGCGACGTGAACAAGGCGATCCATCGCGCCGGGGCGTCGCTTGGCTGGCAAATGCAGGACGCCGGACCGGGACACATGATCGGAACCCTGCACCTGCGCGACCACGTCGCGGTGGTCGACATCACCTACGACACCAAGTCCTACTCAATCAACTACAAGGACAGCACCAACCTGCAATACGACGCCCAAAAGGGCGAAATCCACAAGAACTACAACGGATGGATACAGAACCTCGAAAGCAACATACGCACCCAGTTGCTGCACTTTTGACGCGCAGCGCCCGACCGACAATGCGGGTAGGAATGCCGGCGGGCGCGAGCCGACCCGGGAGGGGTCGTACAGTGTCTAAAATGGAAAACGTGTTGCCCCAGACGCATCTCGAGCACGAGGTGGCGGCGCTGATCGTCGAGGCCGTCAACCTCGACTGCACGCCCGACGAAATCGATCCCGCGGCCCCGCTCTTCGGCGAAGGATTGGGGCTCGATTCGATCGATCTGCTCGAGGTCGCGTTGGCGATCTCGCAGAAGTACGGCTTCAAGCTGCGCTCGGACGACGAGAACAACAAGGTCACCTTCTCCTGCCTGCGCGCGCTAAGCGGGTACGTTGAAAAGCACCGCACGCGGTAACGGCGCGTCATGAGCCGACGCACCGGCCTCCTGGTCGCGGCCGCATGCTGTGCATTTCCCGCCCTGTCGCACCTGGCGGTCGTCAGCGGCGACGCGCGCTGGGCGGCGCTCGGGCTCGCGTTGCTCGCCTGGAGCGTGCTCGCGGCGCGCGTGCGCCCGGCGCGTGCGGTCTTGCTAGGCCTGCCTTTGTCCGGCGTGGCGTTCGGGCTAGGCGCGTTGTGGCCGGCGGCAATCGTGTTCACGCCGCCGCTCGCCGTCTACCTTGCGCTTGCCGGGGCGTTCGCCGCCACGCTGCGCGGCGGCCGAGAGCCCATGGTCAGCCGCTTTGCGCGCATCGAGCGCGGCGGCGAACTGCCGCCCGACCTCGCCCGCTACACGCGCGTCCTGACCGGCCTGTGGGTCCTGTTCTTCGTCGTGATGGCGGGCGTTTCCTTGTCCCTGGCGCTCGCCGGACCGCGCGAGCTATGGTCGCTGTTCACGAACCTCGTCAGCTACGCGCTGCTCGCCCTCTTCTTCCTGTGCGAGTACCTCTATCGCAGGATCCGCTTCCGTCACCACCGGCACCCCGGGCTGGTCGAATTCCTGCGCCGTCTGCCGAGCTACAGGCCGTGGGGCAAACCGGCGCGCGGCCGATTGGCTGATGGCTCCTGAGCTCGCCCTGATCGAGCGCTTTCGCGCCGATGACGCGATCGGCTGGCGGGGGGGCGAGGCGATCGACGCAGCCCGCTTTTGCGGCACCGCGATAGCGCTCGCGGCACGTCTGCCGCGCAAGCGCCATGTGCTCAACTTGTGCGAGGACAGGCTGAGCTTCATGCTCGGATTCGCCGCCGCGATGGTCGCAGGGCAGGTCAGCCTGCTGCCGTACTCGCGGGCGCCGGGCGCGGTGCTCGACTTGCTCGCCAGCCAGCCAGACGCGTACTGCCTGTCCGACGGCGAGGATCCGCCGCCGGGCCTGCCCGCCTTCATCACGCC
Source organism: Burkholderiales bacterium (assembly GCA_035624235.1). Classification (GTDB taxonomy): domain Bacteria; phylum Pseudomonadota; class Gammaproteobacteria; order Burkholderiales; family SG8-39; genus DAHVFK01. Next base: position 12,530 of record DASPRX010000131.1, read on the forward strand.
GGATTTCGCGCAAGCGGGCGGCACCTTCGACGTGCCGCGCTTCGGCGCCGACCGGTTGGCGCTGATCGCGTACACCTCGGGCAGCACGGGCCGGCCGCAGCCCCATGCGCAGACCTGGGGCTCGCTGGTCGCCGACGCGCGCGCGCTCGGCGCGCACCTGGGGCTCGCCGCGGGCGGCGCGTGCTCGATCGTCGGCACGGTGCCGCCGCAGCACATCTACGGCATGGAGACCACTGTCATGCTGCCGCTGCAAAACGGTGTGCCGGTGCACTCCGGACGCCCTTTGCTGCCGGCCGACATCGCGGCCGCGCTGTCCGCGATGCGCGGCAGGCGCTGGCTGGTGACGACCCCTGCCCATCTGCGCGCGTGCGCCGAGGAAAGCGTGCAGAGTCCGCCGCTCGCGGGGATTCTGAGCGCGACCATGCCGCTCGGCGCCGATCTCGCGCGACGCATAGAGCGGCGCTGGTCTGCGCCAGTGCACGAGATCTACGGTTGCACGGAAGGCGGCGCCCTCGCCCTGCGCCGCCCCGCCCTCGAGGAGAACTGGCGCGTGCGCGAAGGAATGCGGCTGCGACGCAGCGGCGGCGAAACCTGGGTGGAGGGCGGTCATCTCGCGCAGCCGCTCAGGATTCCCGACCGGGTGGAAGTCCTGAGCGAGACGCAGTTCAGGCTGTTGGGCCGCCCCGAGGACATGGCCAAGATCGCCGGCAAGCGCGCGTCGATCGAGGCGCTGAATCGCGAGCTGTTGCGCGTGCCGGGGGTCAAGGACGGAGCCTTCTTCGATCCGGGCAACGCCGCGCGTGGCGTGACTCGCCTGGCGGCCGTGGCCGTCGCTCCCGGGGTCGACGCGGAATCGATTCTGCACGTGCTGCGCGAGCGCATCGACCCCGCCTTCTTGCCGCGGCCGCTCATCCTGGTCGAGGCGCTGCCGCGCACCGCAACCGGAAAGGTCGCACGCGCCGAGCTGCTGGAGCTGTTCGAGGCTGCGGCGGCGCGCAACCGTAATCTCGCGTGATGCGCGTCGGCGACGCCATCGAGGCGAGCCACCCGGCGCTGGCAGGTCACTTCCCCGGGAATCCGATCGTGCCGGGGGTGCTGCTGCTCGCACGCGTCGCACGCGCGGCCGGACCGCTCGCGCCCGCGACGCTCACCGCGATCCCCGTGGCCAAGTTTCACGCCCCGCTGCGCCCTGGCGAGCGCTTCGAGATCGAATTCGAGCGTAACGACGCATCGTCGATCGGTTTCCGCGTGCATCGCGGCGCGATCCTGATCGCCTCGGGGACGCTGCGCTTCGCAGCGGGCAACGCTGGCTAAGGGCGTTTCACCGTCGGCCTGGGACATCGAGCGCGAGCGGGGCACCTCGCTCTCGGTCGGCCTCATCGCCTGGCTTAGCCTCGCCTTGGGGCGCACGGCCACCCGCTGGCTGCTCTATCCGATCAGCTGGTATTTCGTCGCCTTTTCGTCGCGTGCGCGGCGCGCCTCGAAAGCATTTCTGCGCCGCGCGCTCGGCCGCGAACCGCGCCTCGCCGACGTATTGCGCCACTTCCACAGCTTCGCGTCGACGCTGCACGACCGAGTGTTCCTGCTGGCGGGGCGCGAACAGCTGTTCGACGTGGAGGTACGCGGCGCCGAGCGCGTGATCGAGCTCCTGCGTTCCGGGCGGGGCTGCATCCTGCTCGGCTCGCACCTCGGCAGCTTCGACTTGCTGCGCGCGCTCGGCAGGAACGCTGGATTTCGAGACATCAACGTCGTCATGCACTCGCTGGACGCTTCCCACACGACGACGGCGCTTTCGCGCATGGCGCCGGAGCTGAGCGAGCGCGTGATCGCACCCGGCCGGCCCGATACCATGCTGAAGGTGAGCGAATGCCTGGGGCGGGGCGAGATCGTGGGATTCCTCGGCGACCGGCCCCTGCGCGGGGCGCGGGTCCAGGCGTGCGACTTTCTCGGCGCGCCGGCCGACTTTCCCCTCGGCCCGCTGCTGATCGCAAGCACCGTCGGCGCGCCCGTGGTCACCTTCTTCGGCCTGTACGGGGGCGCGGCGCGCTACGAGGTGATCCTCGAAGAGCTGTCGGAAGCGTCCGCCGTGGCGAAGGACGCGCGCGAGGCCTGGGCGCGGCGGCGTCTCGCGCGCTACGTCGAGCGGCTCGAGCACTACGCGCGCCGCTCGCCCTACAACTGGTTCAACTTCTATGACTACTGGAACGAGACGTCTCGCTGAAGCCGCTGCCGCGGTGCTCGCGGGGGTCGCGCTCTCCGCTGCCGCTGCGCCACGACCCCTCGACGCGTACCTGCTGATGCGAACGTTGGCGAGCGTCCAGACCGCCAGTGCGACTTTCGTCGAAACACGCTATAGCCCGTTGCTCAAGTCGCCGCTGGTCTCGCACGGCAGCCTGTCCTACCGCCGCCCGGACCAGCTCGAGAAGCTCGTCGTGTCGCCGCAGAAGGAGCGCCTCGCGCTGCGGGGCGATCGGCTGACGATCGATACCGCGGCTGCCGCCAGCAGGGAGATCGATGTCGGGGCCGCCCCCGCGGGCATCGGCGCGCTGATCGAAGCAGTGCGCGCGACGCGCGCGGGCGACTTGGCCGACCTCGAGCGCAACTTCGTGGTCGAGGTGACCGGGACGCGCGACGACTGGCGGCTGCGGCTCAAGCCGCGCACAGCCGACGTTGCGCGCTACATCAGCGCGGTCAGTGTGTGGGGCTCGGGCGCGCGCCTGCAGCGCATCGAGGTATGGGAGGCGAGCGGCGACCGGACGGTGACGGAAGTCGAGGAGGCGACGGATTGACGAACGCGGCGCGCGCGCGCGTGGCCGCCTGGCTCCTGGCGCTCGGCGCCTGCGGTGCCTGGCTGTATGGCCATCTGACGCTCACGACCGACCTGTCCGCCTTCTTGCCTCCGTCCACGACGCCCGCACAGCGGATTCTGCTCGGGCAGCTGCGCGACGGCGCCGCGTCGCGCCTAATCCTGATCGGCCTGGAGGGCGCGCCGGAAGACGCGCTGGCGCGCGCCAGCGGCGAGCTCGCCCGCAGGCTTAACGCGAGCGGCGAGTTCGCGTACGTCGGCAACGGCGCGGCCGGGATGGGCAGCAGGGAGCAGGCGCTGCTATTCGAACACCGGTATCTGCTCAGCCCTGCGGTCCGTGCCGAGCGCTTCTCGGTCGCTGGCCTGGAGGCGGCGCTCGCTGAGACCTATCGGCTGCTCGGTACGTCGGCGGGGGTGCTCGTGCGCGCCACGCTGCCGGCGGACCCGACCGGGGAAATGGCGCAGGTCTTGCGCCAGTTCGCCCCGGACGCGGGGCCGGAGACGCGCCACGGCGTCTGGTTCTCGCGCGACGGGCACCGGGCGCTGCTTGTCGCGCAGAGCCGCGCGCCGGCGTTCGACGCCGACGCTCAGCGCCGCGTCGTGCAAACGATCGAGAAAGCCTACGCGGCGATGCGGCCGGCAACCGGCCACATTCTGCTTTCGGGTCCGGGCGTCTTCGCGGCGAACATCCGCGACACCGTCGACTCGGACGTCTGGCGCCTGTCGCTGCTCGGCGCTGCGCTCGTGCTCGCGATCCTGTATGCGGCCTATCGCTCGCTGGCGATACTCGCGGTGAGCTTCCTTCCCGCCGCGACGGGGCTGGTGATCGGCGTGACCGCCGTCGGGCTCGGCTTCGACAAGCTGCAGGGGATCACGCTTGGCTTCGGCGTGACGCTGCTCGGAGAAGCGGTCGACTATCCGACCTATCTCTTCATGCAGGCCCGTCCGGGCGAGGCGCTCGGCGAGGCGCTTGCGCGCATCGGCACGACGCTCAGGCTCGCCGTGCTGACCACCGTGCTCGGCGCGCTGGCCATGGCCCTGTCCAGCTTTACCGGGCTCGCCCAGCTCGGCGTGTTCACGGTGGTAGGCGTGGCCGCGGCGGGTGCCGCGACGCGCTGGGTCGTGCCGGCCGTGCTTCCCGTGCGACCCGACTTGCCCGCCGCGGGAAGAGGGCTCCCGTGGCTGGATCGCTTCGCGGACGCAGCCCGCCATGCCCGGCGGCCCGCGGCCGCGCTGGTCCTGGGGGCGCTCGCGGTGGTCGCATGGAAGCACGACCGGCTGTGGGACGACGACCTTTCCAGCTTGACCCCTGTGTCGGCTTCGGCCAAGCGCCTGGACCGCGACCTGCGCGCAGAGCTCGGCGCGCCCGACTTGCGCTACCTCGTCGTCGCCCGCGCGGCCACGCGCGAAGCCGCCCTGCAGGCGAGCGAGGCCATGGCCGCGTGGCTGGACGACGCGGTACGCCGCGGCTGGCTTGCAGGCTTCGACGTTGCGTCGACCTACCTGCCCAGCAAGCGGACGCAGGAAGCGCGCCGCGCCGCGCTGCCCGAGCGGGAAGTGCTTGCGGCGAGGCTCGACGGCGCGCTCAGGGATTCGCCGTTCCGTGCGGGCGGCTTCGCGCCGTTCCTCCTCGACGTGGCGCGCGCGCGCACCGCGCCGCTGCTCGACATGCGCGACCTGGAAGGAACCGCTCTCGCCTTCAGGGTTGAATCGCTGCTGGTGCGCAACGACGACGGCTGGAACGCGCTCGCCACGCTGCGCGCGGTGAGCGCGCCCGCCGAGCTGGCGCGGGAAGCATCTGCGCACGGCACCGAGTTCATCGACCTGAAGGCGGAATCGAACACGCTTGTCGCGACGTACAAGAACCAGGCGTTGCGCTATATCGCCCTCGGGCTCGCGTGCATCGCGGCGCTGCTCGCATTCGCTCTCGGCGCTCGGGGCGCCGCGCGCGTCATGGCTCCGACGCTCGCGGCGGTGGCGCTCGACGTCGCCCTGCTCCTGCTCCTGGGCAAGCGGCTTTCGCTGTTCAACCTCGTCGCGTTGCTGCTGGTCGTGGGCGTCGGCCTGAATTACGCGCTGTTCTTCGCCGGACGCTACGCCGACAGCGCGGACAAGCGGCGCGCGCAACGCGCGGTCGCGGTGTGCGCAGGAACGACGCTCTCGGCGTTCGGTTGCCTTGCGCTGTCGCGCATTCCCGTCCTGCACGAGATTGGCATGACGGTTGCGCTCGGCGCTTCGCTGGCGCTGTTGCTCGCCGCCGCCTTCGCCGCCCGGCCCGCATAGATCCCGCCTCCGGTATAGTTTGCTCGACCTGTCGGAGCTTCGCGTGCAGCCATTACTCCTGACTCACTACTCGACGGCGAATCCGCTTGGGCTGGGTCGTGCCGCGACGCTCGCCGCCCTGCGCGAGCGGCGCGGAGGCCTGCGCCCCATGGATCTGGACGGCGTTGCGCTCGACACCTGGATCGGGCGGGTCGGCGGCGTAGAGGAAGAGCAGATCCTGGCGCGGCTGGCCGAGTTCGACTGCCGCAACAACCGCCTGGCACAGCTCGGCCTGCGGCAGGACGGCTTCGACGCCGCCGTCGCGCTGGCGCGAGCGCACTATGGCCCGGAGCGCATCGCCGTCCTCGTCGGAACCAGCACCTCGGGCATGGAGAACTGCGAGCGCGCCTATCGGCAGCGCGATCGCGAGAGCGGCGCGCTCCCGGGATGGTTCAAGGAGCGCTACTCCCTTAACCTGTTTTCGGTCGCCGACTTCGTGCAGCGCTATCTCGAGCTCAGCGGGCCGGCCGCGGCGATTTCCACCGCCTGCTCGTCGAGCGCCAAGGTGTTCGCCAGCGCGGCGCGCATGATCGACGCGGGCTACGCCGACGCCGCGGTCGTCGGCGGCGTCGACAGCCTGTGCCTGACGACCTTGTACGGTTTCGAGTCTCTCGACCTTCTGTCGCGCCGGCCGTGCCGACCCTGCGACGCAGCACGCGACGGAATTTCGATCGGAGAAGCCGCCGGTTTCGCGCTGCTCGAGCGCCCCGGATGCGCCCAGGGCGGCGTCGCCTTGCTCGGCTACGGCGAGAGCTCGGACGCGTTCCACATGTCGTCGCCCGACCCGAGCGGCGATGGCGCCTATGCGGCGATGCAATTCGCCCTGCAGCGCGCCGGCATCGCGCCCAGCGAGGTGCAATACATCAACATGCACGGCACCGGCACGCCGGCAAACGACCGCATCGAGGATCGTGCCATCTTCCGCCTGTTCGGCGCCTCGGTGCCGTGCAGTTCGACTAAGGGCTGGACCGGCCACACCCTCGGTGCCGCAGGTATTGTCGAAGCGATAATCTGCGCGCTGTGCCTGGAGGCACGCCTCATTCCCGGCACGCTCAACCTGGATCGAATCGACCCGGCTTTTGCGAGCCGCGTCGCAGCCGCCCCTGAAACGCGCGATCTGCGCTACGCCTTGAGCAACTCCTTCGGCTTCGGCGGCAGCAATTGCAGCTTGCTGCTCGGGAGGGCGGCGTGAAGGCGGTCTATCTGGAGTCGGTCGGGGTGCTCGGTCCGGGCTTGCCCGACTGGGAAACGGCGCGTCGCGTGCTGGACGGCGAGCTCCCGCATCGCGCCGAAGTCCCGCGCCCGGATCCGCCCCAGCTGCCGCCGAACGAGCGCCGCCGCGTTCCGCAGCTCGTTCGCTGGGCGCTTGCGGTGGCGCACGAGGCGCTCGCGGGCGCCGAGCGCGCTGCAGGAGAGGTCGCCATGGTGTTCTCGTCGAGCTCGGGGGACGGCGAGATCGTGCACAAGCTGTGCGAGGCGGTCACTTCGCCGGAACGCGAGGTCTCCCCGACGATGTTCCACAACTCCGTGCACAACGCGGCTCCAGGCTACTGGAGCATCAGCACCGGGTCGCAGCAGCGCTCGGTAGCGCTTTGCGGCTACGACGCCTCTTTCGCTGTGGGCCTGCTCGAGGCCGTCGGTTTCGTGCTCGCGGAGCAGGTGCCCGTGCTGCTCGTTGCCTGCGATCTGCCCTTCCCCGAGCCCTTGACCCCGTTGCGCGACATCAGGCTGCCCTTCGGCGTGGCGCTGCTGATTTCGCCCGCCCCCGGTAATCGGGCGTTCGCGCGCTGGAGAATCTCGCTCGGCGCGGGCGTGCAGCCCGCGCGCTTTCCGCGCATGCTGCCGCCGGCGCTCGCGACGAACCCGGCCGCGCAAGCCCTGCCGCTGCTCGCGGCGTCCCGCGCCAGCACCGCGCAGCGCGTGTCAATCGTGTACGTAGGCGACCGGCACATGACGGTCGAAACCTCGCCATGCCGATGAGCAGCAAGGAATTCCGCAATCTCATTCCGCACCGCGGGACGATGAGCCTACTGAGCGAGGTCGTTCGCTTCGACGAGGAAAGCATCACCTGCCGTGCCGACAGCCATCGCGATCCGGCGCATCCCTTGCGCGAGCGCGGCGCCCTGCCCGCGCTGTGCGCGATCGAGTATGCCGCCCAGGCCATGGCGGTGCATGGCGCGCTGGTCGAACCGCTTGCGCCGCACAGCGGCATGCTCGCCGCGGTCAGGGACGTTACCCTGAACGTGGAGCGCCTCGACGACATCGCCGACGATCTCATGCTCACGGCACGCAGGCTCGTCGGCGGGCGCCGGCAGATCCTTTACGAGTTCGTCGTGCAAGCCGGCGGAAGGGAGCTGCTGCGCGGCCGGGCGGCGGTCGTCCTCGCGCCGCAGGGCGGCGCGTGAAGCGCGCTTTGGTGACTGGCGGCGCGGGAACGATCGGCTCGGCCATCTGCGGCTCTCTTGCCAGGAGCGGCGCGCACGTCATCGTGCACGCGCACCGCGATCCCGCGCGCGCAGGCGAACTGGTCGAGGCGCTGCGCGCGCAGGGCGGCAGCGCGGAAAGCGTGGTCTTCGATGTCTCCGATGCGGCCGCGTCGACGGCCGCGGTCGAGCGCCTGCTCGATGGGGGCGCGATCCAGATCCTCGTGCACAACGCCGGCATCACGGCCGACGCGCCGATGGCCGGCATGAGCGACGAGCAGTGGTCGAGCGTCATCGGCGTGTCGCTGAACGGATTCTTCAATACCGCCCGCCCTCTGTTGCTGCCGATGCTGCGCACGCGGTGGGGGCGGATCGTCGCGGTGACCTCGGTGGCCGGCATCATGGGCAATCGCGGGCAGAGCAACTACGCGGCCGCAAAGGCCGGCCTGCATGGGGCGGTGAAGTCCCTCGCCATCGAGCTCGCGAGCCGCGGCGTGACGGTGAACGCCGTGGCGCCCGGGATCATCGCCTCGCCTATGGCGCACGAAGCTTTCGACGACGGGCGCATCGCGCGCATGGTACCGATGGGGCGCGCGGGAACGCCGCAGGAAGTAGCCGGGGTGGTGGCGTTTCTGTGCTCGGATGAGGCATCCTACGTCTCTGGCCAGGTGCTGGCTGTCGATGGAGGAATGGCGTGAACGCAGTCGCGGCGGTCATTCCCGCCTTTAACGAAGAGGCGACGATCCGGGACGTCGTCGAGCGAACGTTGCGACACGTCGGGCGCGTGATTGTGGTGGACGACGGCTCGTCGGACCGTACCGTGCCGGCGCTCGGCGGCTTGCCGGTGATCGTCCTGCGCAACGAGCGCAACCGGGGCAAGGCGTGCAGCCTGCTGCGCGGGATGGAGGAAGCGTTCCGGCATGGCGCCGACGCGGTCGTCACGCTGGACGGCGATGGGCAGCATCCCCCCGAGGAAATCGCCCGCCTGCTGTCGGCCCAACGAGGCGTACCGCGCTCGATCGCGATCGGTAGCCGGCTGCACGACTCGGCAAACATTCCGCCGGATCGCTATCTCGCGAACCGCTTCGCGAACTTCTGGATCGCCTGGGCCGCCGGGCAACGCATCGAGGACAGCCAGTCGGGCTTCAGGGTCTATCCCGGAGCCGCGTGGCGCGAAGTGGTTTCGCACTGCGGCGCGGAAGGGTTCGTGTTCGAGAGCGAGGTACTGATCGAAGCCGGGCGCGCCGGCTTCGCGCTGCTCGCAGTGCGCGTTCCTGCGGTCTATGGCGCGCGCGCGCGCCGCAGCCATTTCCACCCCGTGCTCGACATCGCGCGCATCACGCGCATGGTCGCCTGGAAGCTGCTTTCGCGGGGCCTGTACTTGTCCGGGTTGATAAGGCTTCTGCGCGCCGATCGCCTGCAGCCGGCCGACCCAAGCCGCGAGGCCGGCCCGACGAGCTGAATGAACGGCGCCAGGCGCCGGGGCGAAGAAGACTGGTGGAGTGGAGGAGGATCGAACTCCCGACCTTCGCATTGCGAACGCGACGCTCTCCCAGCTGAGCTACCACCCCGTGGGAAGGCGCGGATTTTACCGCAATCCAGGAGCCGGCGGCATCCGGCCCCGCTCGACGCTCATTGAGGCTGCGGCGCACCCCCGGGACGGCCGCCGCGGCTCCCGCCGCTCCTCCGCGGAAAGCAGGCGCGCAGCGCATCCGGATCCTGGGCGTTCTGCACGCAGGTCAGCCGGCTCTGCAAATCGGCGATTCGATCCTGTATGCGCTGCTCCGCTCTGTGCTTCACTTCCTCGAAGCTCGGCTGGTCCTGTTGCGCCACTGCCGCGAACGGGATGAGCGCAGCGGAGAGGGCGCCTACTATTGCCATTGTCGCTTTCATGCGCGGGCCTCCTGCGGGTCGGGTGGGCAAGTTATATCAGCGCGCGGATCGCCATCCGAGCAGATTTACTCAACTTTACATGGCGCGTACGACCGCGCTCGCCTTCGCAGATCTGTTACGGTCAGCGCCGGCGGCAGATGATCAGCGACGAGCAGATGCCGAGGGTGCCGCTCACGCTCTCGACGCTCAGTCCGGCCGCCTCGACCATCGCGGCGATGTCGGCCGCCTTGTACATGCGGCTGCAGCCATTCGCCAGGCAAGTGAAATAAAGCGAGAAGGCCTGCAGACAGTAGGCCGCGATCTCGTGGTCTTGCCGATCCCAGAACGTGTCGAGGATGTACAGGCGGCTATCCGGCTCCATCGCGGCGGCCGCGCGCTCGAGCAGCGCGCGCACGTCGGCCTCGCCGAAGCACACCAGAAATTGGCTCATCCAGATCGCGTCGAATCCCGTCGGCAAAGTCCGCGAGTGATCCAGAAGATCGCAGGATTGAATCGCGATGCGCTCCTGCAAGCCGAGCGCCTCGACGTTCTGCCGGGCGACGGTCGTCTGGCCGGGCAGGTCGAGGATCGTGACCGCTACCTCCGGGGAGTAGCGCGCGCACTGGATGGCCCATTTGCCGGTGTTGCCCCCGACGTCCAGCAGCCTGCGGTGCGGGCGCTCGAAAACGATGGGCAGCGCATCAGGAAAAGCCGCATCCGAGTAATAGTGATTCCACCTGAACCAGCTGCTTCGCGCGGGCTCCGGCAGCGTAGACAGGGCCGGGTAGATCGTGTCCCAGTCGCCGAACACGTGTTTCAGGCCGGCGGGCGTGCCCTGCCGGATCGATTCCTCGAGGTAGTAGAAGGCCTGGAAGCAACCGTCGTGCACGAAATCCATGTTGATGCGCGTCAGCTCGTCCCGCTGGATGCAGGCACCGGTCTTGGTGAGCACGAACCGGTCCCCTTCGGCGCGCACGACGCCGGCCGCGAGTCCGCCTTCCAGCAGCACGAGTACGCCATAGCGCGAAACCTCGACTCGCGAGGCTATCTCGTCAAGCGCAAGGCCGGCTCGCGCTGCACGCAAGGCTTCCAGGATGCCGAAGTCCCGCAGCAACCTCACGCACTGGAAGATGATGGGTCCAAAGGCGATTCGCTGCGCCGCGAAGCGCGCCTCGATCAGCGACTGGGAATCGGCCAGACCATCGCTGGAACCCATGACGGATCATGCTGGCGCAAGGCGCGCCCGGTCAAGCGCGAGAGTCTGGGCTGGGAATGGAGTGGGCCGGCTTGGATTCGAACCAAGAGCCAAGGGATTATGAGGCCAAGTGTACAAATATACAGCAGCACTCCACAGCACTGAGCCGCACATTCTTAGAGTGAAAAGCGGGCAGTCGGTTGATGCCACTTGCTGTAGATTACTGGAACAAGTCACGCCGGAATGTGCCGGAAGTGTGCCGCTATATGGACCGTCGCAGTAACCGACTCGCGGGTAACGGTCATGGGCGAGCCGATGCGCTCGAAAATCGCCATGCGCTCACACCCCATAGGAGCCGCTACATGCGCTACAAGCGCTACGAGCAACTCAACGCCGAACGCCAAGCTCAACGTATCAGTCCGTCTGGAATTCATTTAGTCGCTACGATCTCGCGGCCGAAATGCGTCTCGAGCTCGTCGCACCGCGCCCCACGCTCCCACTGACCGCACTGGTCTACAACCACAAGCCGGAGAAGTTCGCACCACAGATGCAGGCCATCGTTGCCGGTCGCGGGCGCGCAGGTCGATCAACTACGCTATTAGAGGAAGACCTCGCTGTCGAGGTTTCTTACACTCGCTAAGCCCCAGATCGTCCGTGTAAGAGTAACCTATTGATTAGACGTGATGTCGCACGCATCCTGAGTCTCGGCGCGAAACTTGCTCAAGGCTATCTGTTTCGCTAAGACCTGCGCGCAGCGAGAGAAGGATTGCTTTTCCCTTCTGAGCTCTAAGGTGCGGGCTGTGATCAATGAATCCTTGAGAGTCGAACATGCCTTCGTTTAAGAAAACACTGATAGCTCTCATGGCGCTCACTACTAACTATATTGGGCGGGAGCCTCAATGCAAATGCAACGCTCATCGGAACGACCCTTAATGCAGACATTTCGTGGGCCGGATCAGATGACAACGGCTTCTATACGATTCCGATCTTTTCGGGCCTCATTACTGTCGGCGGCGGTGTTGAGATTAGCCAGTCCTTCTCAAAGCAACTCACCCAAGGCGGATTTTCTACGTCAAGCAATGTTCTGAGCGGAACCGCACGGGCAGACGTGAGTGCTAGCGCGATCTCGGTCCGATTCTTCGGTCAAGCGCAACCAGGAGAAATAACCTTTGACCTCACCAATATCTCTGGACCGATCACCGGAATGAGCGTCTCGGACAGCGGCATCATGAGCGGCGTAAACATGGCGCTTACGCCAAGCTTCACCTCCGATTCGGTCACAGGCATGGGTTTTTTCTTATTTGGGTATCAACCTGGTACCGATGTCACTCAGACGGCGACGCTGACGATCGAAGCTAGCCAACCCCCATCAGTGCCGGAACCCGCTACCATCGCCCTCCTGGGCGTCGGACTGCTCGGCCTAGGGTTGAGCCGCCGCTACAGGCGTGCGAACGCATGCTGAGGCTTACCCTGGCGAAGCCGCTCTGCATCGTTGGCATCGGAGTACTAAGCGCCGTCTGGAGCTGCGGCGCGTTGGCAAGGCCGATCAGTTATAGCGACTATATCGGAGACGTTTCGGTAAATATCGGTGGTGCGCCTCACGACTGCACCAACTTCTCCGACTCGAATTGCGCTTTTATTACCATTACCGCTGTTGGTGATACGAACAACATCACCGCATTTAATGTTACAGGTGCCAGTGGTCTCGAGAACTCGCTCCAGTCGGCGAAGATTCACATAATATTCAACAGCGGGCAAAATCCGTTTGATGCCGACCTGGACGTTACTTCGGCGCAGCTCTTCGTCAGCGTCGATCAAACGAACGGCGGCGCGGGATTCGGCTCCCAGTACGGGCCGACGTACCCGCTAGCGACCTACGGAAGCAACGCGGGCTTCGGAACGTATGACCTGGCGTCAGACTTCGATACAGCGGGCTTTGGCCCGTTCTGCCCGGATCTCGATCTGTGCCACAACGGTCAGCCCATCTACACAACTAGCGGTACCGCGCTGACAATCAGCTATCCGTTCATTATTCCCTTGTATAGCGCGTTCTCGTCGACGCTGTTGCCCGAAGTCACGGTGCCGGAACCCGCCACCATCGCTCTCCTCGGTATCGGCCTCGCGAACCTTGCCTTCAGCCGCCGAAGACGCACCGGCTAGCTAGCACGCTCCGAGGGACGAGAGAACACGAGCCCCGCTTCGGCGGGGTTTTTCGTTTGCGCTACTGCATTACTGGCGTTGCTCTGGGCGATACGCGAGCGCGCCCGGGATATTGCCCTGCATTTTCCCCAGCTCCTCGATGCGCCGCGCGCGAAGTCCGCTTGCAATAGCGGCTCCCGTGACGTCGGAACATCAATGGTGGGCCGGCTTGGATTCGAACCAAGGACCAAGGGATTATGAGTCCCCTGCTCTGACCGACTGAGCTACCGGCCCCCGAAGCGCAGCTTACATGGCGAGCGCGCGGTCAAGAAAGTCGAGCCGGTCCTGGCCCCAGAACAGCTCGTCGCGATATACGTAAGTCGGCGCGCCGAACACGCCGCGCGCCAGGGCCTCGCGCGTCAGGTTCTCGTAGCGCTCCCTGGCGCGTTCCTCCCGCTCGAGCAGGGCCGCGGCGTCGAACCCGGCGGATCCGGCGATCGCCTCCAGTTGACCCGCGTCCGCAAGATTCTTCTCTTCGCACCACAGGCCGCGCATCAGCGCTTCCGCCAGGCGCATCTGCGCCTCCGCGCCCTGCGGCTCGGCGGCGACGATCATGCACGCCGCGCGCGTGGCGTCGACGGGGAAATACCTGGGCTCGAGGTTCAGCGGCACGCCGAGAAACGCCTTCCAGCGCCTGAGCTCCACCAGGCGGTAGGCCTGGCGCTGCGGCGCGCGCTTCCCGAGCGGCAGGCCGCCCGATTGCGGAAAGATCGTCCCGAAGTCCACCGGCTTCACGTTGACGGCCGCGCCGTGACGGCGCGCGATCTGCCCGAAGCGCGCGTGGCCGAGAAAGCTCCACGGCGACGAAGGCGAGAAGTAGTAGTCGACCAGCTTGGTGCCCAAGTCCGTCCTCCCCAAAAAAGAAGGGCCGCTCGCGCGGCCCTATCTTGCTGCCCTGCCCGATCAGGATTCCTGATCGAGAAAGCTCTTCAGCCGCTCCGAGCGCGAAGGGTGGCGCAGCTTCCTGAGCGCCTTCGCTTCGATCTGCCTTATTCGCTCGCGCGTCACGTCGAACTGCTTGCCGACCTCTTCCAGCGTGTGGTCGGTCGACATCTCGACGCCGAAGCGCATGCGCAGAACCTTCGCTTCCCGCGGCGTGAGCGTGTCGAGCACTTCCTTGGTGACGTCGCGCAGCGAAGCGTAAGTCGCGGCGTCGGAGGGCGCCATGGTCGACTGATCCTCGATGAAGTCCCCGAGGTGCGAATCGTCGTCGTCGCCGATCGGCGTCTCCATGGAGATCGGTTCCTTGGAGATCTTGAGGATCTTGCGAATCTTTTCTTCCGGCATCTCCATGCGCGCGGCCAGCGTCGCCGGGTCGGGTTCCTGGCCGGTCTCCTGCAGGATCTGGCGGCTGATGCGGTTCATCTTGTTGATCGTCTCGATCATGTGCACCGGAATGCGGATGGTGCGCGCCTGGTCGGCGATCGAGCGCGTGATGGCCTGACGGATCCACCACGTGGCGTAGGTCGAGAACTTGTAGCCGCGGCGGTACTCGAACTTGTCGACCGCCTTCATCAGGCCGATGTTCCCCTCCTGGATCAGGTCGAGGAACTGCAGGCCGCGGTTCGTGTACTTCTTCGCGATAGAGATCACGAGACGCAGGTTGGCCTCGGTCATCTCGCGCTTCGCGCGGCGCGCCTTGGCCTCGCCGGTCGACATCTGCTTGTTGATCTCCTTGAGATCCTTGATGGGAATGCCGATCTTCTGCTGCACCCCCTGCATCTTGCCGAGCAGCTCGAGGATCGCCGGCTCGAAGCGCACCAGCAGCTCGCTCCACGGGCTGCCGGAGTTGACCTCTGCGGTCAGCCAGCGGCGCGAGCCTTCGGTGCCGGCGAACACCTTGATGAAGTGCTGGCGCGGCATCTGCGCCTTGTCGGTGCAGATGTTGTGGATCTCGCGCTCACGCGAGCGGATGTCGTCGACCAGGCTCCTCACGCCGTCGCACAGCCGCTCGACCGTCCGCGCAGTGAAGCGGATGGTCATCAGCTCGTTGGAGATCTGCTCGCGCGCACGCACGTAGTCCTTGTCGCGCGGGCCCTTGTTCTCGAGCACGCGCTTCAACTTCTCGTACAGGCGGCGGATGCGCGCGAACTTCTCGAGAGCATCGGCGCGCAGCTGCAGCAGGCTGGCCCGGGCGGCCGCGCCTTCGTCGTCCTCCTCTTCCTCGATCTCTTCCTCGATGGTCTCTTCTTCCTGCTCGGACTCGGCCTTGCGGGGATCGAAGTCGTCCTTCGCATTCGGATCGATCAGGCCGTCGACCACCTCGTCGATGCGCATCTCGTCCTTCTCGACCTTTTCGGCGAAGTCCAGGATTTCCTGAACAGTCGTGGGGCAGGCGCTGATCGCCTGCACCATGTGGCGCAGCCCTTCCTCGATCCGCTTGGCGATCTCGATCTCGCCTTCACGCGTGAGCAGCTCGACCGAGCCCATTTCGCGCATGTACATGCGCACCGGGTCGGTGGTGCGGCCGAACTCCGAGTCCACGGTGGAAAGCGCCGCCTCGGCCTGCTCTTCGACGTCTTCGTCGTTCGACGCTACCGGCGCCGCCTCGGTGATCAGCAGGGATTCCTGGTCCGGCGCCTGGTCGTAGACCTGGATGCCCATGTCGTTGAACGTCGAGATGATCGACTCGATCTGCTCGGCATCGACCAGATCGTCGGGCAGGTGGTCGTTGATCTCGACGTAGGTCAGGAAACCCCGGTCCTTGCCGAGCTTGATGAGGTTCTTCAGGCGCGTACGGCGCGTCTCGGCGTCCTCCTTGGGCAGCTCCGCCGTTGCGGCGAGCCATTCCTCGCGGCGCGCCTTGCGACTGCCACGCCCCTTCTTGTCCTTGGCGGCCTTGAGGCCCGCGTTGACCTTGGCCTCGAGCAGCTCGAGCGCTTGCTTGGCGCTATGAATCGGCGCCTTGCCCTTCTTGCCCGCCTGGGCCTCGACCTTCGCGGCAATTGGCTTGGGCTGCGCCTTGTCCTTGCCGGGCGGCTTGGCGGCCGGGCGTACCGCCGCCTTGACCAGCACTGCCTTCTTCGGTTCCGGACGTTTCGTCTTGGCTACCGTGCGCGGCGGGCGGATGGCCTTCGCCTTCTTCGCGGCGGGACGCGCCGCTGTTGGCTTCTTTGCTTTCAAGCTCTTGATTGCCTTCGCTTTTTTCTTGGCCGCGCGGGCCTGCCTGACGTTACGGTTGCGCTTGTCCTTGACCATCCTGACCTCTTCGCGTCACGTGGGGGCGTGAAAGAACCCTATATTCTAGCAAAGGCCTTGATCTTCAAGGCCTGTTCCGATGCGCGGCGTTCATCTTTTCCTCGAAGCGGCGCCGCTCGTCCGCCGTCGCGACGCCTTTCAGCACGCGCTGCCGCAGCGCGCGATCGGCCTCCGGCTCGCGCCGCTCGAGTGCCGCGAGCAATTCGCGGAACTCCGACTGCGCCTCGTCTGCGCCGAGCCGCAGCTCGAAATTGAGCGCTGCCTGGGCGCGCGAAAGTACCTCGCGGTGCGCGGCCCGCTCGATCAGCTCGGCGAGCACGCTGTCGGTCAGCCGGGCGGGATCCGGGGCCTGCTCGACCAGCGCCCTCAATTCGATCAACGCCTGCGATTCCGGCAATTCGGCGCCAAGGAGCGCCGGATCGACCTCCAGCGCGAGCTCCGGCCGCGCGAAAGCTCGCGCCAGCAGCTTCCATTCGAGCGACAGCGGCAGCGGTGCGCCGGCGCGCGCTGGCGCTTGCCTGGCATAGATGGGGGCGCCGGGCAGCTCCAGCAAGCGCTCAGCCTCCTGCTGCGAGACGCGCGCAAGCTCGGCCACTTCCTTCACCACCTGAAGCCTGAGCCCTCCGGCTGCGATGCGCTGCACGTGGGGCTTGGCCGCCGCGAGGAAGCGTGCGCGGCCTTCGGGCGTGGCGAGGTCCGACTGCGCGCGTAGCTCCGCCAGCAGGAAGCCCGACAGCGTCTGGGCCTCGCGCAGCAGGCGCTCGAAGGCATCCTTGCCGTGCGCGCGCACGTAGCTGTCGGGGTCGTCGCGCTCCGGAAGGAACAGGAAGCGCACCGGCTTGCTGTCGGGGGCGAGCGGCAGGCTGACCTCGAGCGCGCGCCACGCCGCCTTGCGGCCAGCCGCGTCGCCGTCGAAGCAGAACACGAGCTCGTCCGCCAGGCGCAGGAGCTTCGCTACGTGCACCGGGGTGGTCGCCGTGCCGAGCGTGGCCACCGCGTAGCCGATCCCGAACTGGGCGAGCGCCACCACGTCCATGTAGCCTTCCACGACCAGCGCGCGGCCGGCAGCGCGCACCGCGTCGCGCGCCTGCACTAGGCCGTACACCTCGCGGCCTTTCTCGAACAGCGGCGTTTCCGGCGAGTTCAGGTACTTGGGCTCGCCGTCCCCGAGCACGCGTCCGCCGAAGCCGATCACCGCGCCGCGCGCCGACAGGATCGGGAACATGATGCGGTCGCGGAAGCGGTCGTAGCGCTTGCCCTCCTCGCCTTGCACGACCAGCCCGCACTCGACCAACGCCTTGTCCTCGTATTGCGGGAACGCCGCGCGCAGCCCCTGCCAGTCGTCCGGCGCGTAGCCGATGCGAAAGCGCGCCGCGATCTCGCCGGTCAGCCCGCGTCCTTTCAGGTAGGCGATGGCGCGCGGCGACTTCTTCAGCTCGGCCCGATAGAACTCCATCGCGCTGTCCATGAGCGCATAGAGGTCGGTCTCGCGCTCGCGGCGCGCCGCGTCCTCGGGACTGCGCGGCTGGAACTCGGGCACCTGCATGCCTGCGGACGATGCGAGCTCCTTCACCGCCTCGACGTAGCCGAGCCCCGCGTGCGCCATCAGGAAGCCGATGGCGTTGCCGTGGGCGCCGCAGCCGAAGCAATGATAGAACTGCTTGGCCGGGCTGACCGTGAACGACGGCGTCTTCTCGTTGTGGAAGGGACAAAGGCCGAGATAGTTCGCGCCGCCCTTTTTCAACTGGACGTAGCGCGACACCACGTCGACGATGTCGACGCGGTTCAGCAGGTCCTGCTTGAAG
The DNA here is from genome assembly GCA_035624235.1 of Burkholderiales bacterium. Lineage (GTDB taxonomy): Bacteria > Pseudomonadota > Gammaproteobacteria > Burkholderiales > SG8-39 > DAHVFK01. Next base: position 30,350 of record DASPRX010000131.1, read on the forward strand.
CTCTCGGGGATCACGGCGGCACCGCTCTCCCGCTAGTTTAGCGGCCTCCCGGGCCGGGCTACGACGAGAGTCTCGCTTTCACCTGCGCCGAGACCTTGCCCATGTCGGCGCGGCCCGCAAGGCGCGGCTTGAGCAGCCCCATTACCTTTCCCATGTCCTTCACTCCGGCCGCCCCGGCTTCCTTCACCGCGGCGTCGATCTCCTGTGCGATCTCGGCATCGCTCAGCTGCTTGGGCAGGTACTCGGACAGCACGGCGATCTCAAACTTCTCGGCATCCGCCAGGTCCTTGCGGCCGGCGGACTCGTACTGCGAGATCGATTCGCGCCGCTGCTTGATCATCTTGTCGATGATCGCCAGCACCTGCGCATCCTCGAGGGAGATGCGCTCGTCGACCTCCTTCTGCTTCATCGCGGCGAGCAGCAGGCGGATCGCCGACAGGCGCGCCTGGTCGCGGGCGCGCAGCGCCGCCTTCATGTCCTCGCCGATGCGGTCCTTTAACGACACGGTGGCTCAGAAAAGCAAACGCCCCGATGCTCAGCATCGGGGCGCATGACGAATGATCTCCGCTGCAGCTCTAGTAAAGCTTCTGCGGCAGCATCTGGCTGCGCAGCCGCTTGTGCAGGCGCTTGACCGCCGCGGCGAGCTTGCGCTTGCGCTCGGCAGTCGGCTTCTCGTAGAACTCGCGCGCGCGCAGCTCGGTGAGGAGCCCCGTCTTCTCCACGGTGCGCTTGAAGCGGCGCATCGCCACTTCGAAAGGCTCGTTCTCCTTGACGCGAACAGTCGGCATCCGATCCTCGACCACGTAGTGCGGAAAGGCGCGGATTATAGCCGTTTCTCCGGCGCGCCCGCCAGCCCCCTTTAGAATGCCGGGCATGCTGATCCTCGGGCTGGAAACCTCCTGCGACGAAACCGGGGTTGCCCTGTACGCCACCGGCGGCGGGCAGGGCGGCGGTTTGCGCGCGCACGCCGTGCATTCGCAGGTGGCGATGCACGAGGCCTATGGCGGCGTGGTGCCCGAGCTCGCCTCGCGCGACCACATCCGGCGGCTGGTACCGCTTGCCCGGCGGGTGCTCGCCGAAGCCCGCTGCGAGGCGCGCGAGCTCGCCGCCGTGGCCTACACCGAGGGTCCCGGCCTCGCCGGCGCCCTGCTCGTCGGTGCGTCGTTCGCGCACGCTCTCGCATTCGCGCTCGGCGTGCCTGCGATCGGCATCCACCACTTGGAGGGGCACCTGCTCTCGCCGCTGCTTTCTTCCCGCGCGCCGCAATTCCCGTTCGTCGCCCTGCTCGTCTCAGGCGGACACACGCAGCTGATGCGCGTCGACGGCGTCGGGCGCTACACGCTGCTCGGCGAGACGCAGGACGACGCCGCCGGCGAAGCTTTCGACAAGACCGCGCAGCTGCTCGGCCTGAGCTACCCCGGCGGCCCGGCGCTTTCGGCGCTCGCCGAATCGGGCACGCCGGGGCGATACCGGCTGCCGCGGCCGATGATTGCGAGCGGTGACCTCGAGTTCAGCTTTTCGGGCCTCAAGACAGCGGTGCTCCTGCTCGTGCGCGGCGCCGAGCCGAACGAGCAATTCTTCGCCGACGTCGCGCGCGCGTTCCAGGACGCGATCGTCGAGGTGCTGGCCGCCAAGTGCGCGCTGGCGATGGAGACCACCGGGCTCACGCGGCTGGTCGTTGCCGGCGGCGTCGGCGCCAACCGGCCGCTGCGCGCCGCGCTCGACGCCGCAGGCGCCCGTCGCGGCTTCGACGTTTACTACCCGGAGCCCGAGCTGTGTACCGACAACGGCGCCATGATTGCGCTCGCCGCGGCGCTGCGCCTGGAGGGGCGCGCGCCGCCGGCCGCGCGCGCCGGCTTCACCGTGCACCCGCGCTGGGAGCTGGAGAGAATCTCCTAGGCGGGAGGGGCGGCGTCGCGCTTGGCGCCGAGGCGCGGCTCCTTGCCCGCGGCGAGGCGCGCGATGTTGGCGCGATGCCGCCACGCGAGCAGCAGCGCGATAGCGACGACCGCGGCAAGCAGCGGACCGAGCCCCAACAGCCACCAGGCGTAGAAGGGCGCGAACAGCGCCGCCGCCAGCGCCGCGAGCGAGGAAATGCGGAAGAACAGCACGACGATCGCCCACGTGGCGAGGGTCGCGAGCCCGAGCCAGGCGTTCAGGGCGAGGAGCACTCCTGCGGCGGTGGCGACGCCCTTGCCGCCGCGAAAACGGTAGAACACCGGGAAGAGGTGCCCGCAGAACACCGCGAGGCCCGCCACAGGCGCGGCGTATCCCACAGTCGCCGGCGCGCCGCTCGCCAGCGTCGCGAGCCACACCGCGAGCCAGCCCTTGCCTGCGTCGCCGACGAGCGTGAGCGCGGCCGCGGCCTTGCTGCCGGTGCGCAGCACGTTGGTTGCGCCGGGGTTGCCCGAGCCGTAGCTGCGCGGGTCGGGCAGCGCGAGCACGCGGCTCACCACAATGGCGAACGACACCGAGCCCAGCAGGTACGAGAAGACGACGATCAGTACAGTCTGCATCGGCCGGGCATTCTACCCTCGCGGCCCCTATAATCGGCCGGGGCCATGGACTGCATTCTCATCCGCGATCTGCGCTACAGCGTGCTGATCGGCATCCACAAGCGCGAGCGGCACGTGCCGCAGACCGTGTCGCTCGATCTGGACATCGGACTGCCGGGCACCGCCGTGTTCGCGAGCGACAAGGTGTCCGATACCATCGACTACGAGCAGGTCGCGCTCGGCATCGGCAAGATCGCCGCGAGTGGCCACTTCCGGCTGGTGGAGACCTTCGCCGAGCGCGTCGCGCGCCTCATCCTGGACGATTTCGGCGCGCCCTGGGTCAAGGTGAGCGCCGCCAAGATCGCCGTGCTGGGCAACGCGAAATTCGTCGGCGTCGCGATCGAGCGGCGCAAGGGCTAATCCGCGAGCGCCGCGTCGACGAGCTGCGGCGCGAGCGCGCGCTCGATGTCCTCAGGCGCCAGCCCGACGAGGAACCCCCGCCGCCCCCCGTTGATATAGACGCGCGGCAGCTCGCGAATGCTGCGTTCCATGTAGACCGGCATCGGCTTGCGCAGACCGAAAGGCGAGGTGCCGCCGACCTGGTAGCCCGAGTGGCGCTGCGCGACTTCCGGCCGGCACGGCTCGATGCGCTTGCAGCCGGCCTGGCGCGCCAGGTTCTTGGTCGAGACCTTGCGGTCGCCGTGCATCAGCACCACGAGCGGCTTCGCGTCCTCGTCCTGCATGACGAGCGTCTTGACGACCTGCTCGGGCGGCACGCCGAGCTCGTCCGCGCCGCGCTCCGCGCCGCCGTGCTCGACGTACTCGTAGTAGTGCTCGCTGTAGGCGACGCCGAGCTTCTTGAGGAACTGCGTGGCCGGCGTTTCGCTGTGGCTCGGCCGCTTCATCCGCGCGGATGGTGCTTGGCGTGCAGCTGCTTGAGGCGCTCGCGCGCAACGTGCGTGTAGATCTGCGTGGTCGAGATGTCCGCATGGCCGAGCAGCATCTGCACGACGCGCAGATCGGCACCGTGGTTGATGAGATGCGTGGCAAAGGCGTGGCGCAGAACGTGTGGCGAGAGGCCCTTGCCGGGGATCGCGCGCGCGCCGTGGCGCTTCAGGTTGTGCCAGAACGCCTGCCGCGTCATGCCGGCGCCGCGTTCGGTGACGAACAGCGCATCGCTCGCCGCGCGCTTGAGGAGCTTCGGGCGCGCCGCGCGCAGGTATTCCTGCAGCCAGTGCACGGCTTCCTCGCCGAGCGGCACGAGGCGCTCTTTCGAGCCCTTGCCGAGCGCGCGCAGCACACCGGCGCCGAGATTGACTTCGAATGTCCGCAGCGAGACGAGCTCCGAGACCCGCAGGCCGCAGGCGTACAGCACCTCGAGCATCGCGCGGTCGCGCAGCCCGAGCGGCGTGGCCGTGTCGGGCGCCGCGAGCAGCGCCTCGACGTCCGCCTCGGACAGGGTCTTCGGAAAGCGCGGCGCGCGCTTGGGCGGCTCGAGGCGCAGGGTCGGATCCGCATGCACGCGCCGCTCGCGCAGGCAGTAGCCGTAGAAGCGCTTCAGGCTGGAGAGCAGGCGCGCGTCCGACGAGGCGCGGTGCTGCGCGCCGCCCTGGTGGCGCGCGGCGAAATAGGCGTGCAGGTCCGCTTCGCCGGCCGCGGTCAGCTCGACGCGCCGGCGCGCGAGCCACGCGGCGAGCTGCGCGAGATCGCGCCGGTACGCCTCGATCGTGTTGCGCGCGAGCCCGTCCTCGAGCCACAGCGCATCGCAGAATGCATCGAGCAGCGCCGCGTTTGGGGCTTCCGCCACGGGCACCGCCTCAGCCCTGCGCGAGCTGCGCGATCTTCGCCAGCAGCGCATCGGGCACCTCGACGCCCTCGGCGCGCACGCGCCGCGCTGCGGCGAAGCGGCGCGCGCCGGGCAGGCGCACCTCGGGATCGGCGAGCATTGCGGCGACGACCGTCTCGACGCGCTCGATATAGCGCTCGCGGCCCGCGAGCGCGCCGGGATCGATCGCGAGGAACGCCTGCCCGATGCGCGGCCGGTTGCCCTGCTCGGCGAAGAACGAGTCGGCCTCGGGCCCGATCGCGGCGCCGGTGAGCGAGGTGCAGATCAGCTCGAAGGCGAGCGCCAGCATCGCACCCTTGACGCCGCCGATCGGGAACATGCTGCCGTGTTCGATCGCCTCCTTCGGATCGGTGGTCGGCTTGCCGTCCCGGTCGAGCGCCCAGCCCTCGGGGATGCGCTCGCCCTTCTGCGCGGCGAGCATGATGCGGCCGCGGATCACGGTGGTGAGCGCCAGGTCGATGACCAGCGGCTCGGCCCCCGTGCGCGGGAATACCGCGGCCACCGGATCGGTGCCGAACAGCGCCTTGCGCCCACCCCAGGCCGGAATCGCCGCCGGCGAGTTGGTGAAAGCGAGGCCGACCATGCCGGCCTCGGCGACCGCGAGCAGGTGGATGCCGAGCACGCCGACGTGCCCGCTGTGGGTGATGCCGGCAAAGCCGATGCCGTTGCGCCGCGCGCGGTCCGTCGCCTCGGCGACCGCCCAGGCGCAGGACTCGTAGGGCAGCGCATCGCGGTTGTCGATCAGGCACACCGCTGCGCGATCGGCGACGAGCACCGGCCGCGCCGCGCCGTCGGCGCGGCCGTTCCTCAGCATCGCGCAGTAGAAAGGCACGCGCGACATGCCGTGCGTCGGCAGCCCCTGCTCCTCGGCCTGCACCAGGTGGCGCGCGGCGGCTTCGGCCATATCGGGGCGCGCGCCCGCGCGCTCGAGCGCCGCGCGCGCGAGCGCAAGCAATTCGTCAGGCATTTTTTTCATGGGCCGGATTCTACCGGCTACCGCTAGAATGGCCGCCCAAGCCAGAACCAAGGAGGAGGAGATGGGAAAAACGATCGAGCTGACTGCCGCCGACCGCCACGAGCTCTCGGCCTACCGCGCCGATCCCGCGGGCAAGCCGCGCGGCGCCGTCGTGGTGATCCAGGAGATCTTCGGCGTCAACAGCCACATCCGCTCGGTGGCCGACGGCTACGCCGCCGACGGCTACCTCGCGATAGCGCCGGCGCTCTATGACCGTGTGCAGCGCAACTTCGAGGTTGGCTACACGCCCGATGACATCGCCAAGGGCCGCGCAGTGCGGGAGAAGGTGACCGTCGACATGGCGCTCAAGGACGTCACGGCCGCGGTGAGGGCCGCGGCGAGCGCCGGAAAAGTCGGCATCGTCGGCTACTGCTGGGGCGGCTACGTGGTGTGGATGGCGGCCGCGCGCGTGCCGGGGCTCGCCTGCGCGGTGCCCTACTACGGCGGCGGCACGACGACCGACCAGGCGATCGCCGAGAAGCCGAAATGCGCGGTGATGGCGCACTACGGCGAGAAGGACGAGCACATCCCGGTCGATGGGGTGAAGAAGCTCGCCGCCGCGCACCCATCGGTGACGGTGCACCTGTACCCGGCGCCGCATGGCTTCAACTGCGACCAGCGCGGCTCCTACGACGCGGCGAGCGCGAAGCTCGCGCGCAGCCGCACGCTGGAATTCTTCCGCAAGCAGCTCGGCTAGCGGCTACTGGGTATCGGCCGCCGCGCCGAGCAGGGCGCGGCGAAAGCGCGCCTTGAGCAGGCCGCCGTCGCGCGGCGGCAGCACGATCGGCAGCTTCTCCACGACCACCTTCACGGTGGCGAAGTTCGGTCCCGGTGCGCCGTGGATGGCGGCGCGCAGCGCGGCGATCTCGCCGGCGCCGGTAAGCGTGCTCGCATTCCCGAAGCCGCAGGCGCGCGCGATCGCCGCGAGGTCGACACCCGAGGCGGTGTGCGTCGCCTGCATGCCGGTCTCGCCGTAGCGCTCGTTGTCGATCACCACCACGCTCAGGTTCGCTGGCCGCTGCACGCCGATGGTGGCGAGCGAGCCGACGCCCATCAGCATCTCGCCGTCGCCGGTAATCACGAGCACGCGCCGCTTCGCCTGCGCGAGTGCGAGGCCGAGGCCCATCATCGCCGCCTGGCCCATCGCGCCCCAAAGGGGAAACGTGAGCGGATGGTCCCCGGCCGCGGTGCAATCCCAGGCGGTCGAGCCCAGACCCGCCACCACCAGCAGCTCGCCGCGGCCTTCGAGCAGCTGTGCCACCACCTCGCGGCGCTTCAGGGTCGCGCTCATTGCGCCGCCTGCTCCTGGAAGCTCTTGATGCCGATCACGCGCTGCGAAATCAGCACCGCGACGGCGACGTAGCTGTTGTAGGCGAGGCGCAGCGCGGCGTCGACCGCGGCGGGCGCGTCGGCGGCTTCGCGCACCGGCTGCACCACGACGCCCATCGCCTCGAGAACCGCGGCAGTGGCCTGCCCCATCGGCACCTGCCAGGGATTGAACTCGCCGTACTCGCCGCGCATGGTGACGAGCATCGGCAGCGGGATGCGGCACTCCTTGACCGTGCCGAGCGCATTGATGATGTTGCCGACGCCGCTCGACTGCATCAGCAGCGCGCAGCGCTCACCGCCGAGCCATGCGCCGGTGGCGAGCCCGATGCCCTCCTCCTCCGTGGTGAGCGGCACCGCGCGCATCGAGCGCTCGGCGTGGCACAGCTCGATCAGGCGCTTGTGGCCCGCGTCGGGCACGTAGCCGACGATGCCGACCCCGGCCGCCGCGAGCAGGCGGTGGATCTCGAGCGGCCAGTCTGCAGTCGCCGCCATCGCTACGCCGCCGCGAGCAAGGTCTCGCCCGGCCGCACGCGCGTGAAGGCGACGGGCTGCATCCGGATCTCCAGCCGCCCGCCTGCGAGCCGCGCGCGCGTGAAGGCGGAGCGCTCGAGCGGCCCGGTGTCGGGGAAGTCCTCGCGGAAGTGCGCGCCGCGCGAGTCCTCGCGCGCGGCGGCCGCGCGCGCGATCACGCGGCTTACTTCGACGAGGCTCTTCAGGTTCATCCAGTCGTGCCAGGATAGATTGAAGGCGCGATTGTGGTCGGCGAGCCCGCTCGCGTCGAGTTCAGTTTCGATCGCGTCCAGGCCGGAGAGCGCCCCCCGCAGTCCCGCCGCATCGCGCAGGATGCCGACCTTCTCCCACATCAGGTCGTAGAGCGCCTCGCGCGCCGCCTCGAGCCCGCCGTGCGCCGCGGCGCGCCGCGCGAACGGACGCTCGCAGTGCGCCTGCGCCGCGTCCATCTGCGCGCGATCGGGCTCGCGCAGCGCGCCTTGCGCGGCCACCCAGGCGGCGATCGCGTCGCCCGCGACGCCGCCGAACACGGTCGAGTTCGCCACGCCGTTGCCGCCCAGGCGGTTCGCGCCGTGCACCCCGCCCGAGTCCTCGCCCGCGACGAACAGGCCGCGGAGCTCGGTGGCGCAATCTAGCCCGAACTCGACGCCGCCCATCATGTAGTGCGCGGTGGGCACCACCTCGACCAGGCCGCCGGCGAGGTCGAAGCCGCAGTCCGCGCAGCGCTCGACCATGCCCTTGAACGCCTTCCTGACCTTGTCCGGGCCGAGATGCGCCATCGATACGTACACGCCGCCGTTCGGCGTCACCCGGCCCGCGCGCATCTCGCTGAAAATCGCGCGCGAGACGATGTCGCGCGTGGCGCGCTCGAGCTTCGCGTCGTAGTTCTGCATGAAGCGCTCGCGCGCGCCGTTCAGCAGGTAGCCGCCCGCGCCGCGCAGGCCTTCTTCGAGCACGGTGCCGGTCATGCGGGTGTGCGTGCCGGCGAGCAGCCCCGTGGGATGGAACTGCACCATCTCCATGTCGCGCAGCGGCAGTCCGGCGCGCAACGCCATCGCCAGCCCGTCGCAGCTCTTGTCGCCCGAGGGCGTGTGGTACTTGTACATCGTCGGGCCGCCGCCGGTGGCGAGCAGCACCGCCTTGGCGCGCACGAACACATACTCGCCCGTGCGCATGTCGACGAAGAGAACTCCGGAAATTGCCTCTTCATTCTTCGCTTTTATCAGTTCGACCGCGCGATGCTCCTCCAGGCGCTTGATGTCGCGCGCCCAGACCTGCTCGGCGAGCCGGTTGATGATCTCGATGCCGGTGAGATCGCCCTTGTGCACCGTGCGGTCGAAGCTCTGCCCGGCGAAGGCCTTCTGGTGCACGGTGCCGTCCGGATTGCGGTCGAAGAAGCAGCCGAGCTCGTTCTCGAGCTCGTGGATGCGCTCCACCGCCAGCGTCACTAGCTTCCAGGCGAGCTCCTGCTGCGGCAGCCACTTGCCGCCCTCGATGGTGTCCATGAAGTGCCGCTCCACCGAGTCGCCCGCGGCGAGCGCGACGTTGTAGCCGCCCTGCACCATGCGCGTGCAGCCGCACTTGCCGAGCAGGCCCTTCACCGCGACGGTGATCGAGAGCTCGGGCGCCGCCTTGTGCGCGTGCAGCGCCGCGAACAGGCCCGCGCCGCCCGAGCCGAGGATCAGGACGTCGGTGGCGAGCTCCCTCACGCCTTGACGCCCAGGCCCGCCAGCACCGCTGCGCGGCGCGCCTGCGCGGCCTGGCCGACCGCCGTGTAGAGGCTCGAGCCGTGGCTGTCCATCGCCACCCGCAGCGGCCCGAAGCCCTTGACGCGGAACTTCCACAGCGACTCGGGATTGAGGTCGTCCAGGTCGACGTCCTCGATCGCCTCGATCCAGGTGGTCTCCAGCGCGGCAGTGCCGCCGATGATCGCCAGGTAGGCGCCGCCCAGCTCGCGGAACGCCGCGAGCGAGTCCTCGCGCAGCCCACCCTTGCCGATGATGAGACGCACCCCGTACTGCTGCATGAGCGGCCGCGTGAAGCGCTCCATGCGATCGCTGGTCGTGGTGCCGATGCACACCGGAGCGTAGCCCGCCGGATGCGCCGCGCTCTTCGGCACACGCCTGACGTTTGGCGCCGTGTGGATGACAGCGTGCCCCGCGAGATCGAAGCGCGTCCTGCGGCCACGGTCGAACATGTGGATCTGCGTCGCGTCGCGGATGCCGAACAGCGTGCCGTTCAGGGTCACGGTGTCGTTCGCGCGCAGCGCGCGCGCCTCGCGCTCGCCGATCGGCATGTCGAACTCGTGGTGCGCCATGTCAGCCCTTGTCACCGAGCAGCGCCTTCTTCAGGTCGTCCTGCGCGGGGTGCTCGCCGATCCAGATGCGCAGCAGCGCCTGGTAGAAGTCCTCGCCGGCGATCGGCTTGCCGCGCGCCGTGCCGTCGACGACGATCACCGTGCCGCTGCCCGGAATCCAGTCGAGCGAGATGTTCATGCCGTCCTTCGCCTCGCCGACTTCCTTCATGACGGCCGCGAGCGCCTCGATGCGCGGCTCGAGCGCCGCGCTCTCGGCCGCGCTGTGGTTCTTCTCGATGCCCTCGCGCAGCGCGCCGGTGAACGTGTCCGCACCCACGTCGCGCAGCATGTGGATCGCCACGCGCTTTGGCCCCGGCTCGGAGACGAGCTCGGCGGGCTGCGCGCTGGTGCGCGCCACGTACAGGCCGGCGACGTAGACCTTGAAGAAGAGCCGCTTGCGCAGTCCGGCGCCGTTCAGCATGAGCGTCGCGCCCGACACTTGCACGCTCGGAGCGAGCGTGACACCCGCAACCTCGGCCGCAACCGACGGGAAGACGCAGGTTGCAAGCAGGACGAGCAGCGCAGCGCGCAGTCTAGTAGCCATATTCGACCCCCCCAGGACGGAATGTTGCGCGCGCACGGCGCGCGGAATGGCATTGCATGTTGACCGCAACCGGATTCATCGTGATGTGCGTGGCCGCGGTCTCGACGTGCACCGCGAAGGCGGTCGAGTCGCCGCCCAGTCCCTGCGGCCCGACGCCCAGCTGGTTGACCGCACGCGTGAGCTCGGCCTCGAGCCGCGCGCCCTCCTCGTCAGCGCACGCCGTGCCGAGCGCGCGCGTGGCCGCCAGCTTCGCGAGGTGCAGGCACAGATCGGAAGTGCCGCCGACGCCGACCCCGACGATCGTCGGCGGGCAGGTCTTGCCGCCCGCGGCGAGCACGCAGTCGACGACGAAGGTCTTGATCGCGTCGATGCCCTCGGCGGGAATCGCCATGCGCAGGAACGAGTTGTTCTCCGAGCCCGAGCCCTTGGGCACCATCTCGATCGCGAGCGTCTCGGGCTCCTCGCTGAAGTCGATGTTGATCACCGGAATGCCGCGCCCGCAGGAGGTGTGCTCGTTCCTGCGCGTCACCGGGTGCACGACCGACGAGCGCAACGGGTACTCGCGCGTCGCGCGCTCGCAGCCCTTGCGGATCGCCTCCTTGAGGCGCGCGCCGTCCAGCTCGACGCCGCGCCCGATCGACACGTTGTAGATCGGGATGCCGGTGTCCTGGCAGAGCAGGTTGTCGCTGTCCTCGGCCACCCGGATGTTGGTGACCATGGTGCCGAGCACGCTCTGCGCCGTGGCGTTCGTCTCGCCGCGCACGAGCGCGTCGAAGCCGCGCTTGATGTCGGGCGGCAAGAGCTTCAGCGCCCGGATGTAGAGCTCCTTGGCCGCTTCCTCGATCTGCTCCGGGTCGACTCTCATGCCGGCATTCTAGCCGCGCTCACAGCGCGAGCGCGAAGGCGAGCCCGACGACGAGCGCGAGCGCCGCCGCGGCCGCGGCAAGCGCCTTTTGCCAGTCGCGCCAGGGCAGGAATTCGAGCGCGAGCAGGCGCAGCCCGCCGGCCAGGTGGGCGGCGAGCAGCAGCACGAGGCCCCACTCGCCGAAGCGCGCGAGCGGCTGGTCGGTCCAGCGCAGGAACGCATCCAGCCGCGCCGCCTGATGCAGCGCCAGGCCGAGCACCCAAAAGTGCGCCGGCAGGTAGAGCACGAGCAGGATTCCCGAGACCCGGTGCACGAGGAAGGCCCAATAGGCCGGGTGATTGCGCGCGCGCAGCGCCGCCTTCACAGGAATACCCCCAGGATCGCGCGCGCGCCCAGCCAGGCGAGCGCGAGCGCGAAGGCGGCGAGCGCCGCGTCGCGCGAGCGTCCGCGCCAGCCGAGCCATTCGCCGAGCACCGCGCGCAGGCCGAGCGGCGCGTGCACCGCGACCGCCAGCAGGAACAGCGCGTAGAAGCCGAGCCACAGGGCGTTGCCGCGCGTGCGCGACAGGATCTCGGCCGCGCCGAGGCCCGCGTGCACCGCGTAGATCATCGTGGCGAGGTGCACCGCGACGCACAGCGCGAGCACGGCCGCGCTCGCGCGCTGCGCGGTCCACAGCAAGGCCTCGCCGCGCGCGCTCACAGCTCGCCCCGCAGCGCGGCGCGCGCCGCCGCGCGCTTAAGGCCGGCGATGCCGGCGGTCGGCGCGATGCCCTTGGGGCAGCGCTCGCTGCAGCTCATGTGCGTGTGGCAGGCGTGGCAGCCGGCATCGCCCGCGACCGCGCGCAGGCGCTCGGCGCGCGCGGCGTCGCGCTCGTCGCGCTCGAGCGTCCAGGCGCGGTTCAGCGCCGCGGGGCCGAGATAGTCCGGGTTCCAGGCCACCACGTCGCACGAGCTGTAGCACACGCCGCAGCCGATGCACTCGATCGCCGCGTCGACGTCCCGGCGCGCCGCAGAGTGCGGCGCGACGCGCACGAAATCGTCCGCGCGCGTGCGCGTGCCGCTGAACTGCCCCTTCGCGCGCGCCCACTTGTCGAAGAACTCGCGCATGTCGGTCACCAGGTCGCG
>DASPRX010000019.1:0-2324 GCA_035624235.1 Burkholderiales bacterium
AGCACCTGCGCGAGCTCGATCGCGTTCTGCACGATGTCGGCCTTAGTGCGCGCGTCCGGCGCGATGTTGATCGCCGCGTCGGTGATCATGAGCATGCGCGGATAGGCCGGCACGTCGAGCACGAACACGTGGCTGATGCGCCGTGCGGTGCGCAGCCCGGTGGCCGAAGGCACCACCGCGCCCATCAGCTCGTCGGTATGCAGGCTGCCCTTCATGAGCGCCTCGACCTCGCCCGCGCGCGCCATGGCGACCGCCTTCTGCGCCGCCTCGTGGCTGTGCTCGGTCGGCACGATCTTGCAGCCGGACAGGTCGGCGCCTTCGGCCTCGGCCACCGCGCGGATCTTCGCCTCGGGGCCTACCAGCACCGGCGCGATCAGGCCGCGCTTCGCCGCCTCGAGCGGGCCGAGCAGCGAATCGCGGTCGCAGGGATGCACCACCGCGGTCACGACCGGCGGCATGCCCTGGCAGCGCGCGAGCAGCCGCGCGAAGGCGTCGTTGTGGCGCAGGATCATCTCCGGCGTGGCGATGTCGGCGTAGCTCAGGCGCTCGCGCGGCGCCTCCACGGTCGCGCTGCCGTGCACCACGTCGGCGCCGTTCTTGCGCACGCGGCAGTCGAACACGATCACGTTGCCCGGGCGCTTCTCCTTCGCCGTCACGCTGCCGGTGATCTCGTCGCCGACCTCGAGCTCGCCGGAGAACTGGAGGTTCTGCGCGAGGATCTTCGTGCCGGGGCCGGGCAGGCGCCGGTGCAGCAGCGCCGAGACGAGCGCCTCGCCCGCCACGCCCTCGGCGAGCGGCTCCTCGCGCCCCGCCTCGCTTTCCTCGAGGTGGAAGGGATCGACGTCGCCCGAGACGAAGGCGAGCGTCTCGACGTCGGTGCGCGACAGGCGGCGCGAAACCGAGATCGTCGCGCCAACCTCGATCTCGTCGTAGGTGCGGTTGGTGAAGCTCACCACGGCGCGCCCCGCTGCCTAGGCGACCGCGGCAAGGCGCGGGCCACCCTCGGCGGCCGACACCACGGCCCGGATGCGCTCGTAGGCGGCGCGCTGCTCGGGCGTCACGCCGCCCGCCATCACGCGCGGGTCGGCCACCAGCCGGTCTAGCAGCGCGAGGAACTTCTTGCGGTCGGCCGGATCGGCGAGCAGCCGCGGCAGCGTCTCGACCGCCTGCTCGGGCTCGTAACGGCAGATGATCTCCTGCTCGCCGCGCAGGCGGCGCCGCTCGTGCGGCGCGGTCTCGGGCAGCAGGTCGCGGTACTCCTCGAGCAGCCCGGCGCGCAGCTCGAGCGTCGCGAGCGCCATCGGCTGGCCCTTCCTCTGCAGCAGGTAGGCGGTGCGCGTGAGCGCCTCGGCATAGCCGCCCTCGGCGATCGAGGCGAGCGCTTCCTGCACGAACGGCAGCTCGCGCGCCTCGGCGAGCTGCGTGGCTTCCTCGCGCTTGCCGCCGACGCCGAGCGCGTACATCGTGCCGAAGGTCTGGAAGAACTGCGCTTCGCTGACCGCATCGCGCACGTCGCGGTAGTAGTCGAACGATGCGCTGAGCAGCTCGGAAGCGGCGCCCTCGGCCTGGCGCAGAGGATGGTCTTTCCCCAGCGCCTTGCGCTGCTCGCGCACCATGTCGGCGGCGGGCTTGAGCCAGGCGAGCCAGGGATTGAGGTCCGACCACGCCCAGCGCTGCGCGCGCAAGGGATGGAACCTGCGGCCGAGCTTGCCGGCGAAGTCGTTCGACAGCGTCTGCACCAGCGGCTGCGCGAACAGCTCGTAGGCGCGCTGGTTGAATTCGGACACCGCGGCCACGGCCTCGAACGGCCGCTCGTCGCCGCGCTTGAAGCGGTTCAGGCGTGCGGCGATCTCTTCCAGCCGGTGCTCGACGAACTCGACGTCGTACACGGGCTTGCCATCCGCGCCGCGGGTCTCGTTGATCTTCATGCCGTAAAGTCCCGGCGGCAGCGCCTCGATCGATTTCAGCACCGAGACGATCTGCGCGTGCTCCTTCTTCGCCACCTTGCCGGAGACGAAGATGCCGAGGTGGCCGATGTCCTCGTGCAGCAGGCCGACGATCACCTGTCCGCGCGCCTTGATCTCGTCGGTCGAGCCGTACACGTCGGCGACCCAGTTGAAGGCCTGCTGCGGCGGCGTGATGTTGTCGCCCATCGAGGCGAACAGCACGATCGGCGAGCGGATCTCGCGCAGGTCGAAGAGCTTGCCGGCGTGCGCCACCTGCTCGCCGCTCCAGAGCTTGTTGCCGACGAACAGGTTCTGCACGATCCACTCGATCTCTTCGCGGTTCATCAGGTAGAACCCGCCCCACCAGCGCTCGAACTC
>DASPRX010000010.1:0-9392 GCA_035624235.1 Burkholderiales bacterium
TGCAATTATACCGGCTTGAATTTTCGGAACTTTTGTTTTGAGCCTGTTTGCGCTGATCCCCGCCGCCGGAGCGGGAACGAGAATCGCGGGGGAGACGCCCAAGCAGTTCCTGCCGCTCGCCGGCAAGCCGATGCTGTGGCACGCGCTGCGCGCGGTCGGCGGGGCGCCGGTCGAGACCGTGTTCGTGGTGCTCGCGCCCGATGACAAGCGCTTCGCCGCGCTCGACTGGAGCGGCTGCGGCGCGCGCGTCGAGCCGCTGTACTGCGGCGGCGACACGCGCCGCGACTCGGTGTACAACGGCCTGGTGGCGGCGATGGCGGCGGTCGACGCGGACGACTGGGTGCTGGTGCACGACGCGGCGCGCCCCTGCCTGCCGCGCGCCGACCTCGAGCGCCTGGTCGCGGAGTGCAGCGGCGACGCGATCGGCGGCATCCTCGCGCTGCCGGTGGCCGACACCGTGAAGCGCGTGACGAAGGACGAAGCGGGTGCCCAGCGCATCGCGGGCACGGTGGACCGCGCGCAGCTGTGGCTCGCGCAGACGCCGCAGATGTTCCGCGCCGGGCTGCTCGCGCAGGCGCTCAAGGATGCCAAGGGACTGGTCACCGACGAGGCGAGCGCGCTCGAGAGCCTGGGCCTGCGCCCGCGCCTGGTGCTCGGCAGCCGCGCTAACCTCAAGGTGACCTATCCCGAAGACCTCGCGATCGCCGCGGGGATCCTCGCGGGGCGCGCATGAGGATCGGCCAGGGCTTCGACGCGCACGCCTTCGCCGCAGGGCGGCGGCTGGTGCTCGGCGGCGTGACCATCGCGCACGCGCGCGGGCTGGCCGGGCACTCGGACGCCGACGCGCTGCTGCACGCGATCTGCGACGCACTGCTCGGCGCCGCGGCGCTCGGCGACATCGGGCGCCATTTTCCCGACAGCGACGCGCAGTACAAGGACGCCGACAGCCGCATGCTCCTGCGCGCGGTGGCGGCGAAGCTCGCCGCGCAGGGCCTGCGCGCGGCGAACGTCGACGCGACGGTCGTTGCGCAGGCGCCGCGCCTCGCGCCGCACATCCCGCAGATGATTGCCAACATCGCCGCCGACCTGGGCCTCGCCCGCGACCGGGTGAACGTCAAGGCGACCACCACCGAGCGGCTCGGCTTTGCCGGGCGCGAGGAGGGCATCGCCGCCATGGCCGTGGCGCTCGTGGAGGAAGCCTGATGTATTCGCCGCCTTACAACCGCATCGAGGAGCGCGCCGAGCTCGTGCCGTTCATGCGCGCACACAATTTCTGCCTGCTGGTGACCGGCGCCGGAGGCGAGCTCGCCGGCTCGCACCTGCCGTGCATCGTCGAAGAGCGGGGCGAGCGGCTCGCGCTGCTGATGCACATGGCGCGCACCAACCCGCAGTGGGAGAGCTTCTTCGACGACGAGGTGCTGGTCGTGTTCTCCGGCCCGCATGCCTACATCTCGCCGCGCTGGTACGAGAGAAAGCCCGCGGTGCCGACCTGGAACTACGCCGCCGTGCACGCCTACGGCACCGTGCGCGTACTGGAGGACGGCGCCAAGCACGCCGCGGTGGCGAAGCTCGTCGCGGTGCACGATCCGGCCTGGCAGCCGGAATTCGAGCGCCTGCCGGCCGAGTACCTGCGCGACATGCTCGGCAACATCGTCGCGTTCGAGATTTCGGTGACACGGCTGGAAACGCGCTGGAAGCTGTCGCAGAACCGCGGCCGGCGCGAGCAGGACCTGATCATCGAGCGGCTGGAGGCCTCCGCGGACCCGGGCGAGCGCGCGCTCGCCGAGCTCACGCGCAAGCACCGGGTGTGACGCGTGCGGCTGTTCTTTGCCGCCTGGCCGCCGCCGCGCGCCGCGGCCGGCCTGCAGCGCTGGGCCGAGCAGGCCGCACGCGAGACGCGCGGGCGCGTGACGCGCGCCGAGACGATCCACCTCACGCTCGCGTTCCTGGGCGAAATCGAAGAGTCGAGAATTTCAGCCATAAAGGGCCTGGGACGAGCGGCTGCCGGCAAGGCCCATTTACTTCCAATCGAGCAGGCGCGCTACTGGAAGCACAACCGCATCGTCTGGGTGGGCCCGAACGAGACCCCGGCGCCACTCGGCAAGTTGGTCGTGAACCTGAAGAGTCTTCTCCTGGCGGAGAAATTCGCGCTCGATCAGCGCGCGTTCGAGGCGCACGTGACACTGATTCGCAAGGCACACGCGCCGCGCGCGCTGCCCGCACTGCCGGCGCTCGACTGGCCGGTTGAAGAGTTCGTGCTGGTGCGCTCGACGCTCTCGAGCGAGGGCTCGAGCTACGACGTCCTCGAGCGTTTTCCGCTTTCGCGCTAGCGCCGCTGCGCGGCGAAGGCGGCGAGCGCGAGCGCGGCGACGATCAGCGCCATGCCGCCCCACTCGGGCGTGCTCAGGCGCTCGCCGAGCAGCAGCACGCCGAAGCCGGCGCCGAGCACGGGCACCGACAGGATGCCGAGGCTCGCCAGGCCGGCGTCCAGCTTTTGCAACGCCCAGAACCACAGGAACCAGCAGATCGCGCCGACCAGCACGCCGTTGTAGAGCACCGCGAAGGCGAGCAGCGGCGTCCAGTGCAGCGGGCGCGCCGGGAAGACGACGGCGAGCGCCACGAGGCCGGCGCCGCCGAGCAGCGTCTGCCAGGCGGAGAGGGACAAGGTGTCGATGCGCGCGCGCATCTGCAGCCGCTTGGTGAGCACCACGCCCAGGCCCCAGGCGACGCCCGAAGCGAGCGCGAGCAGGTCGGGCAGGCCCGGCTGGGCACCCGGATGCACGAGCAGCGCGAGGCCGGCGAGCGCGAGCAGGAGGGCGCTCCACTGCGCGCGCGAAGGTCGTTCGCCGATGATCGGCCAGGCGAACAGCACGACCCAGAAGGGCATGGTGTAGTTGAGCACCGCACTCTTGCCGGCGGCGCCCGAAACGAGCGCCCAGGTGACCAGCGCGAAGGTCGCCGTCGTCTGCAGGAGGCCCACTGCGAGCACCTGCGGTGCGTGCGTCAGGCGCAGCGGCCGGCCGAGCGCGGCGAGCGCGCCGAACAGGCAGGCGCTCGCCACCGCGAAGCGCCAGGCGAGGAACTCGAACGGCCCCGCCTCGCGCATCGCGAGCTTGAGCACTACCCAGTTGAAGCCCCACACGAGCGCAATGACCCCGAACACCAGCGCCGACAGCCGGCGCGTGGGCGTGCCGCTCACGCGCGCTCGGCGAGGCTCAGGCGGGCGAGCAGGCCGCCGCCCTGGCGCGGCAGCAGCTCGAGCCGCCCGCCATGCGCGCGCGCGACGCGCTCGACGATCGCCAGGCCGAGCCCCGAGCCGCCGCGGTCGCCGCGCGCCGTGTCGAGGCGCGTGAAGGGCTGCTTCAGGCGCTCGGCCTCGGAGGGCGGAATGCCGGGTCCGCGATCCATGACCTCCACGAGCGTCGCGCTTCGCTCGCGGCGCGTGCGCAGCTCGACCGGCTCGCCCGCGTAGCGCAGCGCGTTGTCGATCAGGTTAGCGATCGCGCGCCGCATGGCCATCTGCGCGAAGGCGAGCGGCGGCACGCCACCGCGCTCGAAGGAGACCCGCTTGCCGCGGCGCGCGTAACTCTCGGCGAGCTCGGCCGCGAGCGCATCGAGGTCGCGCACCGCCTGCGGCTCGTGCTCGCCGCGCGCGAAGTCGAGGAACTGTCCGATTACCGCGTCGATCTCGTCGATGTCGGCGGCCATGCCCTCGGCGGTGGCGCGCTCGCCGCCCAGCATCTCCAGGCCCAGGCGCAGGCGCGCGAGCGGCGTGCGCAGGTCGTGGCTAATGCCGGCGAGCACCATGGCGCGCTCGCGCTCCAGCGAGGCGAGGTCGCGCGTCATGCGGTTGAAGGCCTCGGCGAGCGTGCGCAGCTCGCGCGGCCCGGCGGCGGGCAGCGGCTCGGGCGTCTCGCCGCGGCCGACGCGGCGCGCGGCGCCGGTCAGCGCGGCGAGCGGCCGCGCGATCGCCGAGGCGATGAACCACGCGCCCACCAGCGCCAGCGCGAGCAGCGCCACGCCCCAGTACAGCCACTGCAGGCCGAAGCCCGGCAGAAAGCGCTCGCGCGGCAGCATCACCCAGTACTCGTCCACGTCGATGAAGAAGCTCACCCAGAAGCCCTCGACGCCGTCGCGCGCGAAGGCGAAGCGCGTGCGCGCGCCGAGCGCCCTGCGCACGCGCTCCGCGACCATCTGAAAGAGCGGCTCGTCGGGCAGCGGCTCGAGCTTCTCGTCCGGAACCGAGGGGTAGATGCGGATGCCCTCGCTTTCGTTCAGCTCGATCAGCAGATCGCGGCGCAGCGCCGGGTCGGCGTTTATCAGCGCGGCGCGCGTCAGGTTGACCACGCTCACGGTCTGCTGCGCGAGCTCGCGCGAGCGGGGCTCGCGCTCGTAGACGTGGTAGATCTGGAAGGAAGCGAGGGTCGAGACGACGAGCAGCAGGGCGATGAGCAGGAACGCCCGCCCGAGCAGCGTCATGTCGCGTCGCCGTCTGGCACGAACACGTAGCCGAAGCCCCACACCGTCTGGATGTGGCGCGGGTGGGAGACGTCCTGCTCGACGATCTTGCGCAGGCGCGAGATCTGCACGTCGATCGAGCGGTCGAACACCTCGTACTCGCGGCCGCGCGCGAGCTCCATCAGCTTATCGCGCGAGAGCGGCGTCCTCGGGTTCTGCACCAGCACCTTGAGCACCGAGAACTCGCCGGTGGTGAGCGGCACCGGCTTGCCGGCGCGCGTGAGCGCGCGCGTCGCGAGGTTGAGCTCGAACTCGCCGAAGCGGTGCAAGGTCGCGTCGGCCGCCGGCCCTCCGGGCGGGCCGCCCGGCGCCTTGCGCCGCAGCACCGCATTGATGCGCGCCACCAGCTCGCGCGGATTGAAGGGCTTGGGCAGGTAGTCGTCGGCGCCCATCTCCAGGCCCACGATGCGGTCGACGTCGTCGCCCTTGGCCGTCAGCATGACGATAGCCGGGGCGTTGCCGGCGGCACGCAGGCGGCGGCAGATCGCCAGGCCGTCCTCGCCGGGCAGCATCAGGTCGAGCACGATCAGGTCGTAGCGCTCGCGCGCGAGCAGCTTGTCCATCGCCGCGGCGTCGGCCGCAGCCTTCGCCTCGAAGCCCTGCTCCGCGAGGTAGCGCAGCAGCAGGTCGCGCAGGCGCATATCGTCGTCGACGATCAGGATGCGGGTCTTCAGTTCGGCCATGGAGCGAGGTTAGCGGTTATGCGGCGCGCCATGGCAACAGGGTGTAACCGCAGCGCCGCCGCGAAACACATTGTTACAAAATTCGCCCGCCCCGGCACCCTGCGGCGGCGGCCCCTGCGTAACATGGCACGTCATGGACGCCAGGCGCCGCTCTCTCGTCGCGCTGCTCATCGGCGCCGCGCTCGCCGGCGCGGCCGGAAGCGCGCTCGCCCAGCGCCGCACCTATCTCACCCCGGAAGAGCGCGAGCGCCTGCGCCAGGACCTGAACTCGGCGCGGCGCGACCTGTACCGCAACAACCGCGGGCCGCAACCGCCGCAGCAGATGCCGCCGCCCGAGCGGCGCCCGGGCGGACGCATGACGCCCGAGGAGCGCGAGCAGCTGCGGCGCGACATCATGGACGCCAACCGCAACATGCATCGCAGGCGCTGAGGGGGCCTCGATGCGCCGGGCGATCCTTGCGTGGTCATTGGCTGCCTGGGCGGGCGCCGTCCAGGCCGCCGGCATGGGCGCGGACGACGCGCGCCACCTGCTCGAGCGCACCGGCTTCGACGCGCCGCCGGCCGAGGTTGCCCGCTTCGCGCAGCTGACGCGCGAGCAAGGCGTGGACCTCATCCTCGCGGGGACCCACCGGGAGGCGCGCACGCCGCTGCCGCCCGAGGCGCTCGAGTGGACCGATCCGCGCACGCTGCGCGGCATGACGCCCGAGCAGCGCAAGGCTTTCCAGCAGGAGCTGCGCCGGCGCGCGCTCCAGCTCAAGGGTTGGTGGCTCGGCGAGATGGTGGCGACCGACTCGCCGCTCACCGAGAGGATGACGCTCTTCTGGCACAACCACTTCACCTCCAGCATGCAGAAGGTGCGCTCGCCGGCGCTCATGGCGCGCCAGAACGCGCTCCTGCGGCGCGACGCCCTCGGCAACTTTGGCGCGCTGCTGCACGCGGTGGCGAAGGACCCGGCGATGCTCGTATACCTGGACGGCGCGCGCAACCGCAAGGGCCACCCGAACGAGAACTTCGCACGCGAGGTGATGGAGCTGTTCACGCTGGGCGAAGGCAACTACAGCGAGAGCGACGTGCGCGAGGCGGCGCGCGCCTACACGGGCTGGAGCATCGATCCCGCCGACGGCAGCTACCGCTGGCGCCCCTTCATGCACGACCGCGGCGTGAAGGCCGTGCTTGGGCAGACCGGCGACTTCGACGGCGACCAGGTGCTCGACATCCTGCTCGCGCAGCCCTCCACCGCAAGCTTCGTCACCGCCAAGCTGTGGCGCGAGTTCGTCTCGCCGCGGCCCGACGAGCGCGAGCTCGGGCGCATCGCAAGCGACTTCCGCGCGAGCGGCTACGAGATCCGCGTCGCGCTGCGCGAGCTGCTGCTGTCGGACGCCTTCTGGGCGCCGGCGAACCGCGACACGCTGGTCAAATCGCCGGTAGACCTGGTGGTTGGCACCGTGCGCCGCTACGGCATCCGCTACGACGACCCGCGGCCGCTGGTGTTCGCGCTGCACCAGCTCGGCCAGGATCTGTTCGCGCCGCCCGACGTGCGCGGCTGGCCCGGCGGCGACGACTGGATCACAACGCAGACGCTGCTCGCGCGCAAGCAGTTCTTCGCGCGCGTGTTCCGCGGCGAGCAGGCGCGCATGATGAGCCCCATGGCGATGGCAGCCAATGTGCTCGCGCCGGAGTACCAGCTCAAATGAAGCGCCGCGAATTCCTCGCCGCCTCGGTCGCCGCGCTGGCCGTGCCGCGCCTCGCGCTCGCGCAGAGCGCGTACCGCAGGCTGCTGGTGCTCGTCGAGATGAAGGGCGGCAACGACGGCCTGAACACCGTGGTGCCTTACGCCGATTCGGCCTACTACGCGCTGCGCCCGCGCATCGGGATCGCGCGCGACACGGTGCTGCAGCTCGACGCGCGCACGGGGCTGCATCCTGCGCTCGAGCCGCTCATGCCGCTGTGGCGCGCGGGCGAGCTGGCACTGGTGCAGGGCGTGGGCTACCCGCAGCCCAACTTGTCGCACTTCCGCTCGATCGAAATCTGGGACACCGCCTCGGCGAGCGACCAGTACCTGTCGCGCGGGTGGCTGGCGCGCGCCTTCGACTCCGACCCGGCCCCGGCCGGCTTCGCCGCCGACGGCGTCGCGGTCGGCGGCCACGACATGGGGCCGCTCGCGGGCGGGCGGCGCGCGATCGCGCTCAACGACCCGGGGCAGTTCCAGCGCCAGGCGCGCCTGGTGCGCGCGGAGGGACGCAGCGCCAACCCGGCGCTCGAGCACATCCTGCGCGTCGAGGCCGAGATCGCACAGGCGGCGAGCCGCCTGTCGGCCGACGTGCCGTTCGCCACCGAGTTCCCGCAGAGCCCGTTCGGCAACGCGGTGCGCACCGCGGCCGAGCTTGCCGCCAACCGCGGCGGCGTGGCGGCGGTGCGGCTCACGCTGGACGGCTTCGACACGCACGAGAACCAGCCCGCGCGCCAGCAGCGCCTGCTCGGCGAGCTGGCCGAGGGGCTCGCCGCGCTCAAGCGCGCGCTCCTTGAGATCAGGCGCTGGGACGAGACGCTCGTCATGACTTATGCCGAGTTCGGCCGCCGCCCGCAGGAGAACGCCTCGCAGGGCACCGACCACGGCACCGCCAACGCGCATTTCGTGGCGGGCGGCCGCGTGCGCGGCGGGTTGTACGGCGCGGCGCCCGACTTCGGCGCGCTCGAAGGCGGCAACTTGCGCCACGCGGTCGACTTCCGGAGCCTGTACGCCACCGCGCTCGGGCGCTGGTGGGGGCTCGACGCGTCGCGCGCGCTCGGCGGCCGCTTCCCGACGCTAGAGCTGCTGCGCGCCTAGTCGAGCAGGTGCGCGATCGAGTTGGCGTAGTAGGCGAGCAGGCGTGCCTCGTTCGGGCGCGCGCGGTACAGCCCGTCGGCTTCGTCCACCAGCCGGCGCAGCGTGAGCATGCGCAGCCCCACATGCAGCGCGTAGTCGAGGTCGCGCCGTGGCACGTAGAGCCGCGCATCGTTGCGCGCCAGCTCCTCGATCAGCTGCTCGGCCTCGGCCTTGATCTCGAGCTCGGAGAGCGCGCGCTCGGGCCGGCGCGCGAACACCGTGGCGATGAGCGGCACCGGCAGCACCGGCACCACGCGCCCGACGGCCTGCATCAACTCCTCGCCGAGCGCCGCGACCGCGGTGCGGCGCGCATCGCCCGTAAGCAGCGCGAAATCGATGGCGCGCGCGCGGCAGTAGGTGCGCATCGAGACCGGCGCGCCGAAGTTGACGCAGGCGTAGCCGAAGCGGTGCCACTCGCTCTTCAGCATCAGCACCAGGTTGCGCCAGGCGAAGCGCCAGGTGTTCCACAGCGCGCGCAGGGTGCCGGGGCGGGGCGCCGCCGGGTCGCCAGCGAGCAGCAGGCTGCGGTCCTCGAGCACGCGGTCGTAGTTCAGGCCGAGCGGCACGAACACCAGGTCGCGCTCGCCGTCCGGGCGGAAGCCGCGCAGCATGTAGTCGAGCACGCCCAGGCGCGGCGCGCGCATGCGCCCGTCGCGGGTCAGGCCGCCCTCGGGAAAGAGCGCCTGCGGCACCCCGGCCTCGGTCGCCATGGCGACGTAGCGCTCGAGCACGCGGCGGTAGAGCGCGTCGCGCGAGTCGCGCCGCACGAAGTACGCGCCCATCGCGCGGATCAGCGCCGAGAGCGGCCAGCGGCGCGCCCACTCGCCGACCGCGTAGGAGAGCGCCGCCTGGTCGGCGGCGAGGTAGGCGGCGAGCACGTAGTCCATGTTGGAGCGGTGGTTCATGACGAACACCACCGTCGCGTCCGGGTCGATGTGCGCGAGGCCCACGGCGTCGACGTAGCCAAGGCGCACGCGGTACAGCGCGCGTGAGATGCGCCGCCCGAGCCAGTAGCCGATGCGGAAATACAGGTAGGCGTTGAACGCCGGCACGATCTCGCGCGCATAGCGCTCGACCAGCGCGAGCGCCTCGGTCTCCGGCATGCGCCGCTCGGCGGCGTGGCGCTCGGCGGCCTGCAGCACCTGGGGATCGGTCGCCAGGCGGTGCACGAGCGCCTGGCGGCGGGTTCGCTGGAACGGCCGGATGCGGATCTTCAAGCGCGCGCCGATCTCGTCGATCACGCGGTTGGCGCGGCTCGAGACGAACCAGCGCAGCGCCGGCACGAGCAGCTTGTCCCAGGCCGCCCAGGCGGCGAGCAGGCCGGC
>DASPRX010000171.1:0-6076 GCA_035624235.1 Burkholderiales bacterium
CGCCGAGCGAGTTGAAGATGAAGAAGCCGAGCGTCACGAAGCCCATGTGCGAGATCGAAGAATAGGCGATCAGCTTCTTCATGTCGGTCTGCACCAGCGCCACCAGACCGATGTACACCACCGCGATGAGCGACAGCGCGATCATCAGCCAGGCCAGCTCGCGCGAGGCGTCCGGCAGGATCGGCAGCGTGAAGCGCACGAAGCCGTAAGCGCCCAGCTTCAGCATGATCGCGGCCAGCACCACCGAGCCGCCGGTGGGCGCCTCGACGTGCGCGTCCGGCAGCCAGGTGTGCACCGGCCACATCGGCACCTTGACCGCGAAGGCGAGCAGGAAACCGAAGAACAGCAGCTCCTGGGCGCGCAGCGGCAGCGGCATCCTCTGCCAGTCGAGGATCGCGAAGCTGCCGCCGGACTTGTTGTACAGGTACAGCACCGAGATCAGCAGCAGGAGCGAGCCCGCGAGCGTGTAGAGAAAGAACTTGAGCGCCGCGTACACCCGGTTCGGGCCGCCCCACACGCCGATGATGATGAACATCGGGATGAGCGTCGCCTCGAAGAACACGTAGAACAGCACCCCGTCCAGCGCGCAGAACACGCCGTTCATGAGGCCCGACAGCACGAGGAACGAGGCGTAGTACTGGGCCACCCGGTTCTCGATCACCGACCAGCCGGCGATCACGACCAGGATGGTGACGAAGCTGTTCAGCAGCAGGAACAAGACGCTGATGCCGTCAATGCCGAGGTGATAGTTGACATTGAAGCGCTCGATCCAGGGGTGCAGCTCGACGAACTGCATGCCCGCCGAGCCCGCGTCGAAGCCGGTGTACAGCGGGATCGTGACGGCGAAGCCGGCGAGCGCGCCGAGCATCGCCAGTCCGCGCTGCATCGGCGCGTTGCGGTCGTCGCCCGTGGCGAGCACCAGCAGCCCGGCGAGGACCGGGACCCAGATGGCGAGCGACAGGAAGGGGATCGCGTCTGGCATGCGGCCGCCGTCAGCTGCGCAGGAACCAGTAGGTGAGGAACACGACGCCGATCAGCATCGCGAACGCGTACTGGTAGATGAGCCCGCTCTGGAACAGGCGCACCACGGAAGCAATCCAGCCGACCGCGCGCGCCGAGCCGTTCACCAGCAGGCCGTCGATCACGCCCTGGTCGCCGCCCTTCCACAGGCCTGCGCCGATCAACCGCGCCCCGCCGGCGAACAGCCAGGAATAGAGCTCGTCGAAGCCGTACTTGCGCTCGACGATCGCGTACAGCGGCCCGAGCGCGACCGCGATGCGCTTGGGCAGGTCGGTGCGCACCAGATAGAGATAGCCCGCCAGCGCGGCGCCGGCGAGACCGAACCAGAACGGCGCGCCGGCGAGCCCGTGCAGCATGTAGCTCCAGGCGCCGTGATACTCCTCGTGGAAGCGCTGCACGATGCTCGAGCCGAAGTAGTCGCCGAAGGCGAAGGTGCCCGCCCACCAGCCCGCCGCGACCGAGGGGATCGCGAGCAGCACCAGCGGCACGGTGACCACTGGCGGCGACTCGTGCAGGTGCTTCCTCGTGTGCTCGTCCATGCGCGGCTGGCCGTGGAAGGCGTAGAACACCAGCCGGAACGTGTACAGGCCGCCAAAGAACACGCCCAGGAGCAGCGCCCAGTAGGCGAAGCCCGCCCCGGGCGTGCTCGAGCCGCGCACTGCCTCGAGGATCGCGTCCTTGGAGAAGAACCCCGCGAACGGCGGCAGGCCCGCGTTGGCGAGCGCTCCGACCAGCACGGTGAAGTAGGTGACCGGCATGTAGCGGCGCAGCCCGCCCATGCGGCGCATATCCTGTTCGTGGTGCATCGCGATGATCACCGAGCCCGCACCGAGGAACAGCACCGCCTTGAAGAAGGCGTGCGTCACGAGATGGAAGATGCCCGCCGAGTACGCCGACGCGCCGAGCGCCACCGTCATGTAGCCGAGCTGCGACAGCGTCGAGTACGCGACCACGCGCTTGATGTCGTACTGCGTGACCGCGACCATGGCCATGAAGAGCGCGGTGACAGCGCCGATGACGATCACCACCGAAAGCGCGGTCTGCGAGAGCTCGTAGAGCGGCGACATGCGCGCCACCATGAAGATGCCCGCCGTCACCATGGTCGCGGCGTGGATCAGGGCCGAGATCGGCGTCGGGCCCTCCATCGAGTCGGGCAGCCAGACATGCAGCGGGAACTGCGCGCTCTTGCCCATCGCGCCCACGAACAGGCAGATACAGACGACGCTCATCAGCTGCCAGTCGTGCCCGGGGAGCACCTCGATCGTGCGCGCCGCGAGCGCGGGCGCCTGCGTGAACACCGCGCCGTAGTCGAGCGTGCCGAAATTCGCCAGCACCAGGGCGATGCCGAGCAGGAAGCCGAAATCGCCCACCCGGTTGACGATGAAGGCCTTGAGGTTCGCGTAGATCGCGCTCGGCCGCGTGTACCAGAAGCCGATCAGCAGGTACGAGACCAGCCCCACCGCTTCCCAACCGAAGAACAGCTGCAGGAAGTTGTTGCTCATCACCAGCATCAGCATCGAGAAGGTGAACAGCGAGATGTAGGAGAAGAACCTCTGGTAGCCGGGGTCGTCGGCCATGTAGCCGATCGTGTAGACGTGCACCATCAGCGAGACGAAGCTCACCACCACCATCATGAGCGCCGACAGCCGGTCGATCTGGAAGCCGATCTCCAGGCGCGTCGCGCCGCTCGTGAGCCAGGTGTACACGCTGCCGTTAAAGGCGTTGCCGTGCAGCACGTCGACGAAGATCGCGCACGAAGCGACGAAGGACGCGAGCACCGCGAGGATCGTGACCCGGTGCGCCCCCTTGCGCCCGATCGCGGGGCCGAACAGCCCTGCGGCGATCGATGCCGCCAGCGGCGCCAAGGGCACAATCAAATAGAGGGTCTTCATCCCTTGAGCGAGTCCAGCTCTTCGACGTCGATGGTATTCAGGTTGCGGAACAGCACCACGAGGATCGCCAGGCCGATCGCGGACTCGGCCGCCGCGACGGTGAGAATGAAGAATACGAACACCTGTCCGGCGATATTGCCCAGGAAGTGCGAAAACGCGATGAAGTTGAGATTCACCGCGAGCAGCATCAGCTCGATCGCCATCAGCAGGACGATGATGTTCCTGCGGTTCATGAAGATGCCGACCACGCTGATCGCGAACAGCAGCGCACCGAGCACGAGGAAGTGGTTGAGCGTGAGCGGGCCCATCACTCGTCCCTCTCCGGGCGCATCGGCAGCAGTTCGACGCGCTCGGCGCGCCGCACCCGCGCCTGCTCGGACGGGCTCTGCCGGCGAGTGTCCTTGCGCCGGCGCAGCGTGAGCGCGATCGCCGCGATGATCGCGACCAGCAGGATCACGGCGGCAATCTCGAACGCGTAGGCGTAGTCGGTGTACAGCAGCAGGCCGAGCGCCCGGGTGTTGCTGTAGCCGGGGCCGGGCGCGCGCGTCGCGGCCTCGGCGAAATACTGGCGCCCCAGGATGGCGACCATCTCGAATACCATGATCCCGCCCACCGCCAGCGCGAGCGGCAGGTTGCGCCAGAAGCCCGCACGCAGCCGCTCGATGTTGATGTCGAGCATCATGACCACGAACAGGAACAGCACCATCACCGCGCCGACGTACACCAGCACCAGCGCGATCGCGAGGAACTCGGCGCGCAGCAGCAACCACAGCCCGGCCGCGGTGAAGAAGGCGAGCACGAGAAACAGCGCGCTGTGCACGGGGTTGCGCGCCGTGATCACGCGCAGGCCGGCCAGCAGCAGGATCGCCGAGAAGGCGTAGAACAGGAAGGATTCGAACATTATTGTTGTCGTTTACCGGTAGGCGGCGTCTGCCGCGCGGTCCTTCGCTATCTGCTCCTCGTAGCGGTCCCCGACCGCCAGCAGCATCGGCTTGGTGTAGTACAGGTCGCCGCGCTCCTCGCCGTGGAATTCGAAGATGCGCGTCTCGACGATCGCGTCGACCGGGCAGGCCTCCTCGCAAAAGCCGCAGTAGATGCACTTGATCAGGTCGATGTCGTAGCGCGTGGTGCGCCGCGTCCCGTCTGCGCGCAGCTCGGATTCGATGTGGATCGCCATCGCGGGACACACCGCCTCGCACAGCTTGCAGGCGATGCAGCGCTCCTCGCCGTTCGGGTAGCGGCGCAGGGCGTGCAGGCCGCGGAAGCGCGGGCTCGCGGGAGTCTTCTCCTCCGGGTACTGCACCGTGATCTTGCGCGCGAAGGCGTGCCGCCCGGTGAGCACCAGGCCGCGCACCAGCTCGAGCAGCAGGAACGAGCGAAAGAAGTCGACGATACGCCTCATCGCTCGCGCCTCACTTCCAGACGCTCCACGGGGTCTGCATCCACAGGCCGACGACCGCCAGCCACACCAGCGTCACGGGAATGAAGATCTTCCAGCCCAGGCGCATGATCTGGTCGTAGCGGTAGCGCGGAAAGGTGGCGCGGAACCAGAGGAACAGCGACACCACGATGAACATCTTCGCGAGCAGCCACGCGATCGGCGGGATCCAGTCGAAC
The DNA here is from genome assembly GCA_035624235.1 of Burkholderiales bacterium. GTDB lineage: Bacteria > Pseudomonadota > Gammaproteobacteria > Burkholderiales > SG8-39 > DAHVFK01. The sequence goes on from DASPRX010000171.1 coordinate 4,530, forward strand.
AGCGCCGAATCGATCGGCGCCTGCCAGCCGCCGAAGAACATGATCGTCGTGAGCGCGCTGATCAGGATCATGTTCATGTACTCGGCGAGGAAGAACAGCGCGAAGGTCATGCCCGAGTACTCGACCATGTGGCCGGCGACGATCTCCGACTCGCCTTCCACCACGTCGAAGGGCGCGCGGTTGGTCTCGGCCACGCCCGAGACGAAGTACACCACCAGGATCGGCAGGAGCGGCAGCCAGTTCCACGACAGGAAGTTGAGCCCCATCGCCGCGAACATGCCGCGGCCCTGCGCGTTCACGATGTCGGACAGGTTGAGGCTGCCCGAGACCATGAGCACCACCACCAGCGCGAAGCCCATGGCAATCTCGTAGGACACCATCTGCGCGGCGGAGCGCATGGCGCCGAGGAACGAGTACTTGGAGTTCGACGCCCAGCCCGCGACGATCACGCCGTACACGCCAAACGAGGTGAGCGCCATGACGTAGAGCAGGCCGGCGTTCACGTTCGCGAGCACCACCTGCGGCGCGAACGGGATCACCGCCCAAGCCGCCAGCGCCGGCAGGATGGCGATCATCGGCGCGATCACGTAGAGCGCCTTGCTCGCGTTGGTCGGCAGGATGATCTCCTTCATGAGGAGCTTCACCCCGTCGGCGATCGGTTGCAGCAGTCCGAGCGGACCGACTCGGTTCGGGCCCAGGCGGATCTGCATCCAGCCGATCAGCTTGCGTTCCCACAGCGTGAGATAGGCCACCGCGAGGAACAGCGGCGCCACGATCGCGACGATGTACAGCAGATTCTTCGCGGTAGCGAACACGGCCGGGCCCCACACCGGGCCGAACCAGACGTCGGGTCGCGAAACGAGCCAGTCGAGCATCTAGGCCGCCTTCACCACGGTGAGCTTCTCGAGCTCGAGCTCGCCGAACATGGCGCCGAGCGCCGCGGTGCTCGCGTGCGCCACCGCGATGCGCACGCAGCCGTCTGGCAGGCGCTCGTCGAGCGCCGCCGCGAGGCGCGCCTCGCCAGCGCCCTGCTTCACCCTCACCGGCTGGCCGGCCGCGATTCCCAGGCGCTGCATGAGCGCGGCGTTCATCCAGGCCTTAGGCGCCTGCGCGTCGCGCGTCTTCTGCAGCGAGGGCGCGCGCCGCACGAGCGGGTCGGCGAAGTAGATCGGCACCTCCGCGACGCGCTCCAGCCCCCCGCGCTTCGGCGGCGCCGGCTCGTCCGGCAGCGCAATCCCGTTGGACAACAGCGCGGCGACATCCTTGCCGCGCAGGCATTCTGCGCGCACCTCGTCGCAGCTCTGAAAATCGAAGCCCGCCGCGCCGAGCAGGTTGCCGAGCACGCGCAGCACCTTCCAGGCAGGCCGCGCGTCGCCCAGGGGCGGCACGGCAGGGTTGAAGCTTGCACCCGGCCCTCGGTGCTGACGAAGGTTCCGGCGGTCTCGCTGAACGGCGCGATCGGCAGCACCAGGTGCGCCGCGTCCTGCGCCGCAGGCTTGAAGGCCGACAGCGCAAGCACGAACGCCGCCCGTCCGAGGGCCGCCGCG
>DASPRX010000140.1:0-10225 GCA_035624235.1 Burkholderiales bacterium
TCGAGCGTGCGCGGCGCGAACGACGGGTCGCCCGGCTGCACGTCGCGCTCGCGCAGCACGCACCAGCGCCTGCGGTAGTGCTGGCGGCGGAAGTCCCACTCGTCGTACACGCGCGCGCCGCCGTCCGCGCCGTCTTCCCCCGCCTCCGCCTGGGCCGGCTCGCCGCCGCCCGCCCGGTAGCCGCTCTCGCCCGCCGGCTGCAGGTACTCCCGCGGGATTTCCCCCAGGTCCTGCACGATCGATTCGACCAGATTCGCCACGTCCGGCGGCGGAGCGAACGCTCCGCCCTCGAGCAGCCGCGCCGTGTCGGGCTCGAACTCCCCTCCCTCGTCGCTCGGCAGACTGGCGAGCGCGCGCTGCAGCGCCGCCTTCTCGCGCTCGATGCGCTCGGCGCGCACGGCGAGCGCGCGCTCGGGATCGATCAGGCCGACGAACGGCCAGCGCGGCGGCTCGGCCGAAGCCGGCAGGCGCGCGAGTTCGGCGAGGCTGTCGGCGGCGAGCGCGCCGGGCGCGGCCAGGCGCGCCGCGACGGCGGCGAACTCGGCGCCCGGCGCCGGCTGCGCGAGCGTGAGATAGTCGCGGTACAGGCCCGGCAGTTCGCGCTCGAGCCGCGCCGCGAGGCGCAGCGTCTCGAGGAAAGCGAGCCGCGCACGCTCGCGCGGCTCGCGCGGGTACGCGGCCCGCTCGAGGTTGAAGGTGCCGAAGCGCGCCTGCGCCCACAGGAACGTGGCGGCGAGCTTGTAGACGCGGAAGTTGTCCCCGCGCGCCTCGAACAGGCTCACGTACGTCGGCAGGTAGAGGATCGCGCTGTCGGTCCAGGCGGCGTCGGACGCTTCCAACCTGAGGCGCCTGCCCGAGAGGCCGGCGACGAACGGCGCGAGCACGCGCGCGGCGTCCTCGAAGGCGATGCCGCGGCCGCGCTCGCGCGCGCGCTCGGCGTAGGCGCCGAGGTCCTTCAGCTCCGCGCTCGCGCGATACAGGCCCTCGCGGTCGTAAACGTCCATCGCCGCGAGCAGCCAGCGCTCGGCGCCGGCGGTGCCGAGCTCGGCCACTGCGCGCGGCGCGAGCGCGGCGAACTGATAGGCGAGCTCGGGGCTCGACTTGGCGGTGACCGCCACCCAGCGCAGCGCGAAGTCCTGCAGCGCGCGCGGCTCCCCGGCGAGCGCCTGCGCGATCCCGGCGGCGCTGCGGCGCGACGAGAGCACCGCGCCGATCAGCTCCTCGAGGCGCTCCTCCAGCTGCGCCGCCGGGAGCGGCGGCTCAGAAGACGGCGCTGACCAGCTCATTCACGGCGGCGAGCATTTCGCGCTCGTCGGTGAGCGCAAGCGCGATTGCGCCCTGGCAGGCCGCGCGCGGCGCCACGCCCTGGGCGATGAGCTTGCCCGCGTGCACGAGCAGCCGCGTCGAGGCGCCCTCGTCCAGGCCGTTGCCCTTCAGATTGCGCGTCATGTGCGCGAGGCGCACCAGGCGCGCGGCGGTCTCCGCGTCGACCCCGCTCTCGCGCGCCACGATGCTCGCCTCGACCTCTGGCGCCGGGTAGTCGAAGTCGATCGCCACGAAGCGCTGGCGCGTCGAGTGCTTGAGCTCCTTCAGCACGCTCTGGTAGCCGGGGTTGTAGGAGATCGCGAGCATGAACTGGGGCGGCGCCTTGAGCACCTCGCCGCGCTTCTCGATGAACAGCGTGCGGCGGTCGTCGGCGAGCGGGTGGATGACGACCGTGGTGTCCTTGCGCGCCTCGACGATCTCGTCCAGGTAGAGCAGCGCGCCGATCCTCACCGCGTGCGCCATCGGCCCGTCGACCCACACGGTCTCGCTCGCGGTCACCAGGTAGCGCCCCACCAGGTCCGCGGCGGTCAGGTCGTCGTGGCACGAGACGGTGACCAGCGGCCGCCTGAGGCGCCAGGCCATATGCTCCATGAAGCGCGTCTTGCCGCAGCCGGTCGGCCCCTTGAGCAGCACCGGAACGCGGTTGCGCCACGCGGCCTCGAACAGCTCCACCTCGCCGTGCAGCGGCCGGTAGTATGGCTCGCGCTCGATCATCAGCACCGCGGCCTCGGGCGCGCGCGGCGCGTTCACCGGCCCTGCTCCCTGAGCGACTCGCACATTTCGTTAAAGCGGAAACATGAGCCTGTGAGTCTAGCGCAGACGTCGCGCCGATGCCCGGCTAGAGCTGCCTGGCGATGAAGTCGGAGAGGTACACGTTCCAGCCGAGCGGCTCGGCCTCGGTGATCTCGCGCGAGCGCGCGAAGTCGGCCTCGAACAGCCGCTCGCGCAGGCGGGCGACCGCCGCCGGGTCGGAGGTGGCGAGATCGAGCTCGCTGTTGATGAACAGGCTCAGCTTGTCCATGTTGGCCGAGCCGAAGCACGCCCAGCCGTCGTAAATCGCCGCCTTGACGTGCGTCATGCCCGGATAGGCGTACACGCGCACGCCGTTCCTAACGAGCAGCTGGCTCGCGACGAGATTCGCGCTATTCATGAAGCCCGAGTCGCTGCGGCTCGGCAGCACCACGCGCACGTCCACGCCGCGCTCGCGGGCGCGGATCAGTCCGGCGAGCATCTGGTTGTCCGAAAGATAGGGCTGCTCGACCCAGATTGTGCGGCGCGCGGCGCGCATCGCGGCGAGCTGCGCCTGGAAGATCTCGGGCTGTCCGGTGCGCGTGTAGAGCGGCCGCAGGTCGATCAGCGCGCCGGCCGGCGGCTGCGGCGCGGCCTGCGCCTCTGCCGGCGGCCGGAACAGGAAGCCCACGTCGCCCGCGCTCGTGCGCGCCCAGCCGCGCTCGAATTCCGAGGCGAGCGGCGCGACGATCGGCCCGCGCAGCTCGGCCATCATGTCGTGCCACTCGTAGCGGTACTCGCGCCCGATGTTCATGCCGCCGACGAACGCCAGGTCGCGGTCGACGATGAGCGTCTTGACGTGGTCCGAGGTGAGGAACGGGTTCGGCGAGGACAGCACCTTCACCCTCGAGCCGGCGCGCAGGTAGTCGACGATCGATTCGGGCGGGCGGAAACCGGCGGGCTTCGGCCCGGCCGGCGGCAGCTGGCCCGCGACCAGGGTGCCGAGCTGGTCGAGCAGCACGCGCACGTCGACCTCGCTCGAGCGCTTGCGCAGCAGGTCAGCGATCGACACCGCGTAGTCGTCGCGGTCGAAGATGTAGACGCGCAGCCACACCGACTCGCGCGCGCGCTGCACCGCGTCGACGAAGCGCGGGAAGTACTCGCCGCCGTCGATGAGGAAGTCGAGCGTTCCCTTGAAGCGCCTGGAGGACACGAGCTCGTCGAGTGTCGTCTCCCAGGCGGCGAGATCCATCGGGCTGCCGGTGGCGAGCGGCGGCGCGGGCGCCGCGCCGGGCGCCGCGCCCGCACCTTTCGGCACCAGCGCCCGGCCCGCCTGCAGGGCCTGCCACAGCAGGCGCAGGCTGCTGCTCACCGGGCTCTTGAGCGGCGCCAGCACGTGGCTTTCGAGCAGCACGGCCTCGGTGGTGCGCAGTGCGAAGCCGACTGGCCGGCCGGGCTCGGCGGCCGTGGCATCGGGCGGACGCACCACGTACACCGAGAGCGCGCGCGCCGGATCGACGTAGAGGTACGCGTCGCCCGCGCGGCCGCCGACGTCGATGAGCGAAGGCGCCGAGGCGCCGAGCTCCTCGTCCACTGCGCCGCTCGCGCGCCGCGCGAATTCCTCGTCGCTCACCGCGCGCTCGATCGTCACGCGCGCGGGCTTCTCGCCGAAGGGCACGACACGCAGGCGGCCAGCCTCGCGGAAGATCGCCACGTCGCGCCCCTGCACCGCGAGCAGCACCGCGCGATCCTCCGCCGCCGGCGCGAGCTCCTCGAGCACGCGCGTCATGATGCGCTGCCAGCGCGCGTTGTCGACCAGGCGCACCGGCGCCGCGGCGCGCAGCTCGCGCTCGAGCGCCTGAGTGCTGTCGTCGGCGACGTCGAGCTGCGCGATGAACTGCGCGCCGCGTCCCGGCGCGATCTGCTCGGCCGGCCACGATGCGCGCAAGGTGAGCGTGCGATCGTCGACGCGGTAGCGCAGGAACAGCGCGTCGGCGGTGGCGTACGCGCCTTCTGGCGCTGCGCCGAGCGCCGCGCGCGGCTCGGCGTCAGGGCCGCGTGCTGGCGATGCGCAGGCAGCGAGCAGGACGACGGAGGCTGCAAGAAACCGGCGCCGGACCATTGCGGCGCATGTTATACCCGCGCGGGCGCGCGGTGCCCGGCTCAGCTGGCGCTATCCACCCAGTGCCTGGAAACGTACGCGAACAGGCCGACCCGGTTCGGCACGCCCAGCTTGCGGTAGATCGAAGTGAAGTGGTTGCGCAGAGTGTGCTCGCTCACCCGCAGGCGCGCGGCCAAGTCGCGGCTCGCCGCTCCGTCGTGCTCGAGCAGGGCGCGCACGACGTCCAGCTCACGAGCGGTGAGCTTGTCCAGCGCGCCCGCCCCCTCCGCCGAGCGCCCCTTCGCGGCGAGCAGCTCGTCGACGATGCGCGCGGTCGCCTCGCGGTCGAGCCACAGCTCGCCGCCCAGCACCTTGCGCACCGCCTTGCCGACGAGCGCGCTCGCGTCCTGCCAGAGCAGCACGCCGCGCGCCCCCGCCCGCACCGCACGCGCTCGCGCCGCCGCGTCGCATACCCCGGCGAGCATCAGGATGCGCGCCCCCGAGGCCGCGCTCAGCTTTGAAATGGTCCCAACGTGATCCGTTTCCCCTGGGCCCGCATCGAGCAGGATCACATCGGGCTTGGCCTTGGCGGCCAGCTCCGCCGCCTGCGCGGCGGAGCCTGTCGCGCCGACGACCTCCATCGGCGGACGCTCGGCGGCAAGCGCGCGCTGCAGCTCGCCGAGAACGGCGCCGTCGCCGTACACCAGCATCAGACGGATGGTGCGCAGGTCATGCATGACAGAAAGACTAACGCGAAAGCCCCGGCAGTCCCGCGTCCCTGTAGAAAATTGACAATCGCGTAGCCGTGGTAGATTCCCGCGGTGCTGCAAGAGGACCGCCGCATCGCAATATTGCTCGTCGGACTGACGCTGCTGCGGTTGCTACTTGCCGCGCTGCTGCCGCTGTCCCCGCAGGAGGCCTACTACTGGACCTGGAGCCGCGACCTGGCGCTGTCGTATTTCGACCATCCGCCGCTCGCGGCCTGGACCATCCGCCTCACCACCGCCCTGCTCGGGCAGACCATATTCGGCATCAAGGCCGCCGCGGTGCTGTGGTCGGTGGTCATGAACCTGGTCTGGCTGCGCATCGTCGTCGACATGTTCGCCGACCGGCGCCTTGCGTTCTGGTCGCTCGTGGCGCTGAACGCCACAGTGGCCTACGAGGTCTACGGCGTCGTGATCGCGCCCGATGCGCCGCTCATCGCCGCCTGGGCCGCGACCGTCTGGGCCGTGTGGCGCGTCGCGCAGACGGGGCAGGCGCGCTGGTGGTACGCGGCGGGCGCGTTCCTCGGCCTCGGCTGCCTGGCGAAGTATCCCGCTGGGCTCCTCGCTCCGGTGGTGCTCGTCTTCCTCGCGCTCTCGCCGCGCCAGCGCCGCTGGCTCGCGACGCCGCATCCCTGGCTAGCCTGCCTGGTAGCGCTCGCCGTGTTCGCGCCGGTGCTGGTGTGGAACGCGCAGCACGACTGGGCCTCGTTCGCCTTCCAGAGCACGCGGCGCGCGGAGGGCATGGAACACTGGCACCCGAGGTACCTCGGCGTGCTGATCGCCTCCCAGCTGCTCATGGCGACGCCGTACCTTCTCGTCGTGTCGGTCGCCGCGCTCGCGAATGGCTGGCGCAAGCGCCGCGAGGTGCTCGCGGACGACCGCTGGCTGCTGCTGCTCGCTTCGGGCGCGGTGCCGCTCGCGGTCTTCGTCGCGGCGAGCCTGCGATCGCTGGTGAAGATGAACTGGCCCGCGCCGGTCTACTGGTCGCTGATCATTCTCGGCGTGGGCTCGATCCTGCGGCAGCGCGGCGTCGACCGGCGCCTCGCCTGGGGCCTTGCCTCCTCGTCGGCGCTGTTCGCCGCGGGCGCGATTGTGATCGCCATCCCCAACGTGCCGCTCGGCGACGCGAATCTGTGGAGCGGATGGCCGCAGGCGGGCGCCAGGGTCGCCCGGCTGCGGGCAGAGTTGCGCTCGACGGGCAAGGACTCGTTCGTGTTCTCGCCGAGCTACAAGATCAGCGCGATGCTCGAGTTCTACGTGCCGGGGCAGCCGCGCGTCTACTCAAAGGATATCTTCGGGCATCCCGCGCTGCAGTTCGACTTCATGCCGCTCCCGCGCGATCTGAAGGGCGCGACCGGCATTCTGGTCACCGACGACCGCCGCGAGTCCGAGCTTCCGCTCGAGGAGCTGCGCCCGTATTTCGCCTCCGTCGAGCGCGTCGACACGCTCGAGATCGGTGCCTTCGGCCGCCATACGCGGCGCATCGACTTCTACCTGTGCCGCGACTACCGCGGCTACCCGCGCGCCCTGCGGAAGACGAAGAACTTCGCCGTCAGGTAGTTGAACACCATGCCGGCGGCGATGCCGCCGAGCGCCGCGCCGTGCGGCAGCAGCCGCGGAAACAAGTCGAGCAGCGCGAGCGTGACCCAGAAATTCACCAACGCGCCGAGCGCGACCGAGGCCACGTAGTGCACGAACTGGCGCGCGAGCGGATAGTGGCGCGCGTGCGCGAAGGTGAAGCGCCGGTTGAGTAGGAAGTTCGTGGTGACCGATACGCCGATGGCGAGCGCGACCGCCGCCGCGCGCGTCAGTCCTGCGGCGAGGCCGAGTGTGAGCACTCCGAGATTGACCGCCACCCCGCTCGCGCCCACGACGGCGAAGTGCACGAACTCGGTGGAATGCCTGAACACGTGCATGTACAGCCGGCGCAGGTGCCGCAGGTACCTGAGCTGCTCGGCAAAGCTGAGCTTGCTCTCGCCGTGCACCCGGTCCACGAAATGTATCGGCACCTCGGCCACGTTCTTGCAGCCGCACTTGACGAGCAACTCGAGCCCGATCTTGTAGCCCACCGGGTTGAGGTCTTCGGCCACCCCGAAGGTGCTGCGCCGCAGCGCGAAGAATCCGCTCATCGGGTCTTCGATGCGCGTGAACGGCCGCGCGAGCAGCGTCGCGACACGGCTGTTCAGCCATCTGAATAGTCCCCAGCCCTCTCCGGTCGAGCCGCCCGCGACGTAGCGCGAGCCGAAGGCCATGTCGGCGCCCTCCTCGAGGCTGCGCACCAGGTCCGGGATGCGCTCGGGCGGGTGGCTCAGGTCAGCGTCCATGACGACGATGATCTCGTGCGTCGTCTGCGTGATGCCGCGGATCACCGCCGTGCTCAGGCCGCGCTCGCCCTTCCTGACGATCAGCCGCACCCAGTCCTCGCCCTCGGCGCGCACCGCTTCGTCGATGCCGTCGCCGCTGTCGTCGTCGACGAAGGTCACGAATAGGTCGAGGCCCGAGTCCGCGCGCGCGCGGCGCAGGCGCGCGACGAGCGGCGCGACGTTCTTCACTTCGCGAAAGGTCGGAACGATGACGTCTACGCGCGCGCCGGCCAAGGTCGATCCCCGACAGTCGAAAGTCGGGCAGTATACTCAGCGCTCACTCTGCCAGGCCCGGACAGGCTCGCGCGTGGCCTGGTAGCCGCGCGCGACGATCTCGTCGATGCGCTCGAAGGCGAGCAGGCGCAGGTCGGCGAGCGGAATGCGCAGGTACAGGGTCGCGGCGCGCGTCAGCCGGCGCTCGCGTCCCCAGTACACGCTCGCGGCGAGCGCGCTGCGCGTGAGCAGGCTCATGATCGACGGCAGTTCGCGCGCAGCACCCCCGGCGAGCCTGTGCCACAGCACGCGCCAGCCGGAAAGGTCCAGGCCGAGGTCTGGCGGCGCGCGCATCTCGACCTCGGCGCTCACGTCCACTGCGATCACCGCCCCGATCTCAGGCTTGGCCGCCATGACGTCGATCGGCAGGTTGTTCACCAGCCCCCCGTCGACGTGCAGGTCCCCGCCCAAGCCCACGGGCGGCAAGATGCCCGGCAGGCCTATGCTGGCGCGAACCGCGCGCACCAGCGGCCCGCGCTCGTGCACGCTCTGCGCGGCACGCGACAGGTTGGTCGACACACACAGGTAGGGCAGCGGCAGATCCTCGATCGCCGACGCGCCGAACACGCCCTCCAGCTTGGCGCGGATCCTGCGGCCGGCGAGCAGCGACACGAGCGGCAGGGTTGGATCGCGCAGCGCGGAGAAATGCTCCTTGCACTGCGCGTGCGCCTGGCCGGGCGAGAGCCCCTGCGCCGCAAGCGCCGCAACGATCGCGCCGACGCTCGTGCCGCCCAGCCAGTCGAGCGGCACGCCGGCCTCGGCGAGCGCGAGCAGCACGCCCAGATGGGCGAAGCCACGCGCGCCGCCCCCGCCGAGCACCAGGCCGATCCCGGCGCCCGCGAGGCAGCGCGCCAGGCGCGCGTAGTCGTCGGCGAACTCTGCGGCAACGTGGTAGTGGCAGTCGACCTCGCGCGCCTCGAGGAACGCGGCGGTGCCCGACGGCGCGGGACTCCCCGCGGCGCGCAACAGCACCAGGCTGCGCCGCGGCGCGCGCGCGCCGCGCCAGCGCTCGGCAAGCGCGCGCTCGAGCTCCCCGGGGCGGGGACTCGCACTCACGTCGGCGACGAACAGCACGTGGTCGGCCTGGCGCACCGCCCGCTCGCTCCACGCGCCGGGCATGAGGTCCGCCTCGTACAGCACGAAGCGGTGCGCGAGCTCCTGCTCATTCAGCCATTGCACCAGGCGCGCTTCGCCGCGGGACAGGTCGGCGCGCCGCGCGTCCAGGTGGAGCGTGGCGCCGTGCGCGGCGAGCGCCGCGGCGAGGCGCGCGGCGAAGACGGAGACGAGCGGCGAAGCGCCAGCCGGCACCACCGTCAGCGTGCGCGCCACGGCGTGCGTGCGCACGGGCTGAGTCTCGCGCCTGCGCAGGCGCTCGATGAGCAGCGCGCTCACGCGCCGCAGCAGCCGCGGGTGTCGGTCGACCAGGCGCTGGAAGGACGCCGCTGGCAGTCGCGCGAGCAGCGAATCGCGCACCGCGTACACGGTGGCCGAGCGCGGCTCGGCCGTCAGCACCGCCATCTCGCCGAGCGTCTCGCCGGCGCCGACTTCGTTCAGCACGCGCTCGCCAGCACTGTCATCAACTGCGCGCAGGCGCCCGCTCAGCACGATGTACGCGGCGTCGCCAGGATCGCCGCGCCGGAACAGGAACTCGCCGCTGCGCAGCTCGACCCAGCCGGCTTCCGCCTCGAGCTCGGCCAGCGCCGCGCCGTCAGCCCCGCCCAGCAGCCCCGAGAGGTGCGCGGCGAGCTGCGAACGCCAGAACTCCTGCCTGTCGGACTCCCCCGCGCTCACGCGAAGATCATACTCTGCGGCAGGAAATACAAAGCCCCGCGCGGTTTCCCGAGCGGGGCCTGCTGGGGAGCGGCGGGCGAGCTACCTGGCGGAGTGACCCGCCAGCTTGACCTCGACCTTCTCGCTCGCATCGAGCGAGGCGTAGTACGCGCGCAGGATCTCGAGCACCTCGGGGCGGCTGAACTCGGCCGGCACCTCGGAACCCTCCGACAGCCACTTGCGCAGCTTGGTACCCGAGACGAGCAGCCGGTCTGAGTCGCCGTGCGGGCAGGTGCGCGCCGAAGCCATGCCGCCGCACTTGTAGCACCAGAACGTCCAGTCGATCTTGAGCGGCTGCGTCTCGAGCGCGTCCTTCGGGATCTCGTCGAAGATGTGGTGCGCGTCGAACGGACCGTAGTAGCTGCCCACGCCCGCGTGATCGCGCCCCACGATCTGGTGCGAGCAGCCGTAGTTCTGCCGGAACAGCGCGTGCAGCAGGGCCTCGCGCGGTCCGGCGTAGCGCATGTCGAGCGGATAGCCCGCCTGCACCACCGTATTGGCGTGGAAGTACTTGTCGACCAGCACCGCGATGGCGCGCGCGCGCACCTCGGCGGGAATGTCGCCGGGCTTCAGGTTGCCGAGCAGCGAATGCACCAGCACGCCATCGCAGGTCTCGATCGCCACCTTGGCGAGGTATTCGTGCGAGCGGTGCATCGGATTGCGCGTCTGGAAGGCGGCCACCTTGGACCAGCCCAGGAGCTCGAACTCGGCACGCGTCTCGGCCGGCGTCATGAACAGCGCGCCGTACTTGGCCTTGAAGCCGCCGTCGGACAGCACCTTGACCGGGCCGGCCAGGTTCACATCGGCCTGCTGCATCACCATCTTCACGCCCGGGTGCT
>DASPRX010000145.1:0-77317 GCA_035624235.1 Burkholderiales bacterium
ACTACAAGAACGTGCACACCGACGTGAAGCGGCTGGTCGAGCTGGGTCTGATCGAGCGGCGCGGCGCGGCCGCGGTGGCAGTCGGCTGGGACGCGGTGCGTGCCGAGCTGCGCCTGAGCGACTAGAGGTCGAGCGTGGTGACGCGGCGCAGCTCGCGCCGCTCCGTGGCGTCGTCGAACGGCCGTGCGCGGTGCATCGTGGCGCGGTTGTCCCAGATCACCAGGTCGCCGACGCGCCAGGCGTGGCGGTAGACGAATTGCGGCTGCGTCGCGTGCTCGATCAGATCGCGCAGCAGCAGGCGTCCCTCGGGCAGCGGCCAGTCGAGGACGCGCGATGCGTGCGAGGCAAGGTACAGAGAGCGCCGCCCGCTGCGCGGGTTGACGCGCACGAGCGGATGGACGGCGCCTTTGAGGAGCTCGGCTTCCTCGGCGGAGAACTCGAAGCCGAGCGTCTGGCGCGAGTAGGCGATCGAATGGTGCACGCGCAGCCCGTCGATGCGCGCGCGCATGGCGGAATCGAGCGCCTCGTAGGCCGCGCACATGTCGGCGAACTCCGTATCGGCTCCGGCCGGCGGCACGACGCGGGCATGCAGCATCGAGTAGCGCCCCGGCGGATCCTGGAACGAGGCATCCGTGTGCCACAGCCGGTTCCCGAGTGCGTACTGCCGCCTGCGATCGTCGCGCGCGAGGATCGCGCCGTCGGCGCCCAGGTTCGAGATGTCGGTGAGGGCCTCGTCGCCGAAGCGGTTCGCGCCGAGCGCCGCGCTTCCGGTCTTGGTATGCAGGGCGCCGTCGAAGCGCTTGGCGAAGGCGAGCTGCTCGGCGTCGCCGAAGGCCTGGCCGCGGAACACGAGCACGCGGTGCTCGTCCATCCCCGCGCGGATTTCCTCGAGGGTCGCGCGGTCATGCACCTGCCGCAGGTCGATCGGACCCACCTCGGCGGCGAAGCTCGGATGCAGCGGGCGCAGTTCGAGGGCCATGATGGCTGCCTGCGCTAACATAGCACGATGGATTCGCCCGCGCAGCCGCTCGAGCTCGAGCACTACTGGATGCCGTTCACCGACAACCGGCGCTTCAAGCGCGCGCCGAAGATGGTCGCGTCGGCGAAGGATATGTACTACGTCACCGCCGAGGGCAAGCGGGTGCTCGACGGGCTGGCGACCCTGTGGTGCGTGAATGCGGGGCACTGCCGCCCACGGGTGGTCGAGGCGATCCGCAGGCAGGCGGGCGAGCTCGACTTTGCGTCGTCCTTCTCGCTCGGGCATCCCCTGCCGTTCCGCGTCGCCGAGCGCATCGCCGGGATCGCGCCGCGGGGCATGGGGCACGTGTTCTTCACCAACTCCGGATCGGAAGCGGTCGATACCGCGCTCAAGATCGCGCTCGCCTACCACCGCATCCGCGGCGAGGGAGCGCGCGCCAGGTTCATCGGCCGCGAGCGCGGCTATCACGGCGTGAACCTCGCCGGCATCTCGGTCTCCGGGGTGCCGGTGAACCGCCGCGCGTTCGGCGCGGCGCTGCTTCCCGCGGTCGACCACCTGCGCCATACGCAGGACCTGGCGACGCGCGCCTTCGTGCGCGGCTGCGCGGAGCGCGGCGGCGCCGAGCTCGCCGACGAGCTGGAGACGCGGCTCATCCCGCTGCACGGCGCCGAGAACATCGCCGCGCTGATCGTCGAGCCGGTATCCGGGGCAGGCGGCGTGCTGGTGCCGCCCAAGGGCTACCTCGAGCGGCTGCGCGAGATCTGCACGCGGCACGGCATCCTGATGATCCTGGACGAGGTGATCTGCGGCTTCGGGCGCCTGGGCACGCCGTTCGCGGCGCAGTACTTCGGCATCCAGCCTGACCTGATCACCTTCGCCAAGGGCATCACTTCGGGCGCGGTCCCGCTCGGCGGCGTGATCGTGAAGGACGAGATCTACGACGCCTTCATGCAGGCGAAGGGGGGCGGCGTGGAGTTCTTCCACGGCTACACCTACTCGGGCCACCCGCTCGCCTGCGCGGCGGCGCTCGGCGCGCTCGACACCTACGCCGAGGAGCGCCTGTTCGAGCGCGCGGCGGGGCCGCTCGCGCGCCGCTTCGAGGACGGCGTGCACGCGCTCAAGGGGCTGCCGCACGTGGTCGACTGCCGCAACCTCGGGCTGATCGGCGCGGTCGAGCTCGCGCCGCGCCCGGGCGCGCCGGGCGCGCGCGCCTTCGAGGCTTTCGAGCAGTGCTGGGACCGGGGCGTGTTCGTGCGCCCGATCGGCGACGCGCTCGGCTTCTGCCCGCCGCTCATCGCCGAGCCGCAGCACCTCGAGCAGATGTTCGGCACGGTCGCCAAAGTGCTCGCGACGCTTCCTTGAGCTACAGCCAGCGCGCCCTGCGGAAGCGAGTCCAGAGGTACAGGTCGATGCCGGCCATGGCGCCGAGCGCGACCGGGTAGCCGTAATCCCAGGCGAGCTCGGGCATGTGCGCGAAGTTCATGCCGTAGATCCCGGCGATGAGCGTCGGCACTGCGACCAGCGCCGCGTAGGCGGCGAGGCGCTTGGTGACCTCGCTCTCGCCGATGGTGATCATCGCCAGATTCACCGAGATCGCCGTCGTGCCGCTGTCGCGCGCCGAGTCGATCGACTGGTTGAGCCGCACCAGGTGGTCCGACACGTCGCGGAAATAGTCGGCGAGCCCCGTGCAAACCTGCGGCACGCGCCCGCCGTACAGGCGGCTGACCGCCTCGAGCAGCGGGGCGGTGGCATGCCTGAGCACCATGAGCCGCTGCTTGAGGACGTAGAGCGCCTCGATGTTCGCCTTCGGCGACTTGTTGGCGAAGATCTGCTGCTCGATCGCGTCGAGCTGCGTCTCGAGCGCGTCGAGAACAGGGAAGTAGCGGTCGACCACGGCGTCCATCAGCGCGTACAGCACGTAGCCCGAGCCGAACTTGAGTAGCTCGGGCTCGCGCTCGCAGCGCGCGCGCACGTTCTGGAATCCCTGCTCGGCGCGGCTGCGCACCGTGAGCACGTAATTGCTGCCAACGAAAGCCGCGATCTCGCCGACGTGCAGCTCCTCGCCCGCCAGCTCGACGGTATGCATGACGGCGAACAGCGAGTTGCCGTACTCCTCGATCTTCGGCCGCTGGTGCCCGTGGCGCGCGTCCTCGACCGCCAAGACATGCAGGCCGAACTCGGCCTGCATGTCCGCCAGCTCCTCCTCGCTCGCGTCGCGCAGCGCTACCCATACGAAACAGTCCGGTCGCGTGAGATAGGAGCGGATCTCGCCCTTGCCGACTTCGGCGATCTTCCTGCCGTCCTGGTAGGCCACGCAGTTGACCAGCATGCAGCAATCATAGCTCCATCCGCTAGAATTGGCGGCTCACCAAATCGAGGGGTTCCCATGCCCGAGATCAGCAAGCGCGCAGCTAGCCTGGGCACAGAGAACGCGTTCGTCGTGCTCGCCGAAGTGAACGAGCTGGCGCGCCGCGGCAAGGACATCATCTCGTTCTGCATCGGGCAACCGGATTTCCCGGCGCCGGAAAACGTGCAGCAGGCCGGCATCCGCGCGATCCGCGAGGGGCGCCATGGCTACACGCCGTCGGCCGGGATCAGCGAGCTGCGCGAGGCGGCCGCAAAATATCTCTCCGCGCGGCGCGGCGGGCTGCCGATCCGCGCCGAGGATGTCGTCGTCGGTGCCGGTGCGAAGCCTTTCATCGCCTACGCGATCCTCTCGGCCACCGATCACGGCGCCGGCGACGAGGTGATCTATCCCAACCCGGGCTTTCCGATCTACGAGTCGCAGATACTCGCGAGCGGCGCGCGGCCGGTGCCGATCCACCTGCGCGAGTCGCGCGGCTTCTCGTTCGACCCCGCCGAGCTCGAGCGGCTGATCACGCCGCGCACGAAGCTCCTCATCCTCAACACCCCGCACAATCCGACCGGCGGGCTGCTGTCGAGGAAGGAGCTGGAGGCGATCGCCGCGATCCTGAAGAAGCACCCGCAGGTCTGGGTGTACGCGGACGAGATCTACAGCCGCCTGGTGTATGCGGGGGAATTCTTCTCGATCGCCCAGGTACCCGGCATGTACGAGCGCACGATCATCTCCGACGGCGCCTCCAAGACCTGGGCCATGACCGGCTGGAGGATCGGCTTCACGGCGAATCCGTTGCTCGCGCCGGTGTTCACGCGTTGGATCACCAACACCGACAGCTGCGCCTCGCAGATCAGCCAGTGGGCGGCGCTCGAGGCGGTGAGCGGCCCGCAGGATGCGGCCGAGGCGATGCGCGCGAGCTTTCTCGCGCGGCGCGACCTGATCGTCGGCCTGCTGGCGCAGGTGCCGGGCGTCACCTGCCAGGTGCCCGGAGGCGCCTTCTACGTCTGGCCGAACGTCACCGAGGCCTGCCGCATGATCGGCGCGGCGGACTCCGAGGAGTTCCGCAGGCGCCTGCTCAACGAGGCGGGCGTGGCGCTGCTCGCGGACATCCACTTCGGCGCGCGCGTGCCCGGCGAAGGGCAGCACGTGCGCTTCTCGTACGCGGCGTCCAACGAGGCGATCGAGCGGGGCGTGGCGCGCATGGCGGAATTCATCCGCAAGAACACGAAAAAGGCAGCATGAGCGAGGTCTGGCGCCCGAGCGCGACGGTCGCCGCGGTGGTCGAGCGCGAGGGCAAGTTCCTGTTCGTCGAGGAGATCGCCGACGGCCGCCGCGTGCTCAACCAGCCAGCGGGGCACCTCGATCCGGGCGAGAGCCTGGTCGCGGCCTGCGCGCGCGAGACGCTCGAGGAGACCGCGTACCGTTTCACGCCCACTGCGCTGGTGGGCATCTACCGCTGGGTGTACGACAGGGCGGGCGTGACCTTCCTGCGCTTCGCCTTCGCGGGCCAGCTCGAGGGATTTGAGGAGGGCCGCCGCCTGGACAAGGAGATCGTCGCGGCGCGCTGGCTCACGCCCGCGGAGCTCGCGGCGCGGCGCGCCGAGCACCGCTCGCCCCTGGTCGAGCGCTGCGTCGCGGACTACCTCGCCGGGCGGCGCTTCCCGCTCGAGGTGTTCTCGCGGGAATTTTCCTGAGCGCGGGCTGTCCTTCCAGCCATGGCCGAAAAAGTCATCGTCGGGATATCGGGGGGCGTCGATTCCTCCGTCGCCGCGCTGCTGCTCAAGCGGCAGGGCTGGGACGTGGTCGGCCTGTTCATGAAGAACTGGGAGGACGACGACGACGACGCGTACTGCTCGACACGCCAGGACCTGGTCGACGCGGCGGCCGCCGCTGACGTAGTCGGCATTCCGCTCGAAGCGGTGAACTTCGCCGCCGAGTACAAGGAGCGCGTGTTCGCTGATTTCCTGCGCGAGTACTCCGCCGGCCGCACGCCCAATCCGGACGTGCTGTGCAACGCCGAGATCAAGTTCAAGGCATTCCTCGACCATGCGCTGCGGCTCGGCGCGGCGAAGATCGCCACCGGCCACTATGCGCGCGTGCGCACACGCGATGGGCGCTGCGAGCTCCTGCGCGGAGCGGACGCCGCCAAGGACCAGAGCTATTTCCTGCACCGCCTGAGCCAGGCACAGCTCGCGCGCGTGCTGTTTCCGGTCGGCGGGCTGAAGAAGGCCGAGGTGCGGCGCATCGCGCTTGAGGCGGGGCTGCCCAACCACGACAAG
Organism: Burkholderiales bacterium; assembly: GCA_035624235.1. GTDB lineage: Bacteria > Pseudomonadota > Gammaproteobacteria > Burkholderiales > SG8-39 > DAHVFK01. The sequence goes on from DASPRX010000145.1 coordinate 5,618, forward strand.
AAGGACTCGACCGGAATCTGCTTCATCGGCGAGCGGCCGTTCCGCGAGTTCCTCAACCGCTATCTGCCGCATACGCCGGGGCCGATCGTCACGCCCGAGGGCCGGCGCGTCGGCGAGCACATCGGCCTCGCCTTCTACACCATCGGCCAGAGGAAGGGCATCGGCCTGGGCGGCGCGGGCGAGCCTTGGTACGTGGCCGCCAAGGACATGGCGGCCAACACGCTCACCGTGGTGCAGGGCCACGACCATCCGCTGCTCCTGCGCCCGTCGCTCGCGGGGCTCGACGCGAGCTGGGTGGCGGGCGAGGCGCCGCCCGCGCATTCGCGCCACGGCGCGAAGACGCGCTACCGCCAGGCGGACGCGGCTTGCACGCTGGCGCGCGTGGACGACGGCCGGATCGCGGTCGAGTTCGCCGAGCCGCAGTGGGCGGTGACGCCCGGACAGTCGGTGGTGCTGTACGACGCCGAGGTCTGCCTCGGCGGGGCGATCATCGCCTAAGCGTCTAGCGCGGAGCGGTATCCGCGAACGCGGGCCGCTCCGAGAGCCGCTCGTACAGCCTTTCGAGGTTTGGATACTGCCCGCGCCAGTCGATCGCCGGGTGGCGGAAAGCGAGCCAGCCCAGGCAGCAGCCGAGCGCGATGTCCGCGAGCGTGTAGCGGTCGTTATTGCACCAGTTGTGCTCGCCCAGATCGGCGGCGAGCGCCGCGAGCCCTCGCTCGACCTTGCCCTGCTGGCGGCGCATCCACGCGGCGCTGCGCTCGCCCTCCGGACGCAGCGTCTCGCCGCGCAGCAGGATGCCCGCTTCGATCACTCCGTCGGCGAGCGCTTCCCAGCGGCGCACGGCGACACGCTCGCGCTTGTCTTGCGGGATGAGGCGGCTGATCGGCGAGACGTTGTCCAGGAATTCGACGATGACGCGCGAATCGTACAGCGCGGTGCCGTCGTCCAGCACCAGCGTGGGCACCTTGCCGAGCGGGTTGTGCGCGATGACGGCAGAATCTTCGGGCGCCACGTCCACCAGCTCGAGGTCGCACTCGATGCGTTTCTCTGCGAGCACCACGCGCGCCTTGCGGCCATAGGGACTGGGGAGCGAGACGAGGAGTTTCATGCTTGGCGAGTGCGGCGACCGCGGCGGATTATACCTTCACGGGCCTTATAATACGGCCTCAAGGACGAACCGCGCCGCCCGATGCCCTCGCCGCTCACCGCGCTCTCACCGCTCGACGGCCGGTACGCAAGCTCCGCCGATCGGCTGCGGCCCTTCTTCAGCGAGCATGCCCTGATCCGCACCCGGGTGCGGATCGAGATCGCGTGGTTGCGCGCTCTTGCCGCGGAGCCCGCGATCAGGGAGCTGAAGCCGTTTTCGCCGACGACCGCGGCGGCGCTGCGGCGCCTGGTCGCCGAGTTCTCCGAGCGCGACGGCGAGCACATCAAGAACATCGAGGCCCAGACCAACCACGACGTTAAAGCGATCGAGTACTGGCTCAAGGGCCGGCTCGGCAACAATCCGGAGGTGCAGCGCTCGCTCGAATTCATCCATTTCGCCTGCACCTCGGAAGACATCAACAATCTGTCGTACGCGCTGATGCTCGCCGAGTCGCGCGCCGAGGTGATGCTGCCAAGCCTGGACGAACTGATCGCCGCGCTCGCGGCCATGGCGCACCGCTACGCGCGTCTGCCGATGCTGTCGCGCACGCACGGCCAGCCGGCCTCGCCGACCACGCTCGGCAAGGAGATGGCCAATTTCGTGCACCGCCTGCGGCGCGCACGCGAGCGCATCGCCGCGGTCGCCCTGCTCGGCAAGGTGAACGGCGCGGTCGGCAACTACAACGCGCACGTGATCGCCTATCCGGGGATCGACTGGGAGCGCTTGTGCCGCCGTTTCGTCGAGCGGCTGGGGCTGGCATTCAATCCCTACACCACCCAGATCGAGCCGCACGACTGCTTCGCCGAGCTGTTCGACGCCTACGCGGGCGCGAACAGCGTGCTGCTCGGGATGGACCGCGACATCTGGGGCTACGTTTCGCTCGGCTACTTCCGGCAAAGGCCCAAGGCGGGCGAGGTCGGTTCGTCGACCATGCCGCACAAGGTGAATCCGATCGACTTCGAGAACTCGGAGGGGAACATCGGCGTGGCGAACGCGTTGCTCAGGCACCTCGCCGAGAAGCTGCCGGTATCGCGCTGGCAGCGCGACCTGTCGGATTCGACCGCACTGCGCAATTCGGGCAGCGCGCTCGGCCACACGCTGCTCGCCTGGGGCTCCTGCCTGCGCGGCCTGGGCAAGCTCGAAGCGGACGCGCGGCGCCTGGCCGAGGATCTCGATGCAAACTGGGAAGTGCTCGCCGAGCCGGTGCAGCAAGTAATGCGCCGGTACGGCGTGCCGGGCGCATACGAGAAGCTGAAGGCCCTGTCGCGCGGCAGGCGCCTCGAGCGGCGCCGGCTCGCCGCCTTCATCCGGCGGCTGCCGATTCCGGACGCGGCCAAGAAGCGCCTCCTCGCTCTCACGCCCTCGACCTACGTCGGGCGCGCGGCCGAGCTCGCCCGGCGCATCTGAGGCGCCCCGTCAGACGACGGCGCCTTCGTGCTCGTCACGGCGCTCGCGCTTGGGCTTGATGAACTGCGCGCGCGTCACCCGCAGCCACATGAGCAGCGGGCTCGCCACCAGCACCGACGAGTAGATCCCGAACAGGATGCCGATCGTCAGCGCGAGCGCGAAGTAATGCAGCGCCGGCCCGCCGAAGATGAGCATCGTGGTCACCATCGCCTGAGTGCTGCCGTGCGTGATCACGGTGCGCGAGATGGTGCCTGTGATGGCCGCGTCGATCACTTCCGGCGTCGGGGCTTTGCGCATCTTGCGGAAGTTCTCGCGCACCCGGTCGAAGACGACCACCGACTCGTTCACCGAGTAGCCCAGCACAGCCAGCACCGCGGCAAGCACGGGCAGCGAAAATTCCCACTGGAAGAACGAGAAGAAGCCCAGGATGATCACCACGTCGTGCAGGTTGGCGATGATCGCCGACAGGCCGAATTTCCACTCGAAACGGAGCGCGAGATAGGCGACGATTCCCAATGCCGTCACCATCAGCGCGAGCGCGCCGTACTGGGCCAGTTCCGACCCCACCTGCGGGCCGACGAACTCCACGCGCCGCACGTCGGCGCTCTGATCCTGTGCCTTGAGCAGCGTCGAGATCTTCTGCGACAGGTCGGAGCTCGACTGCCCCTTCTTAATCGGCATGCGGATGAGCACGTCCTGCGAGGAGCCGAAGGTCTGCGCCTCGGATTCGTAGCCGGCGCGCTTGAGCGTGTCGCGGATCTTCTGCACGTCTGCGGCGTGCGCGTAGTTCACCTCGATCAGCGTGCCGCCGGTGAACTCGATCGAGAGGTTGAGACCCTTGGTGGCGAGGAAGAAGACCGCGGCGAGGAACGTGATCAGCGATATGACGTTGAAGATCAGCGCATACCGCATGAACGGTATGACGCGGCGGATCTTGAAGAACTCCATCCGGATCTATCCCTTGTCGGCTATTTCCACGCGGTATTGCCGATCGACAGCTTGGCCACGCGCCGGCGGTGCCCGTAGATGAGGTTCACCATCGCACGCGAGACAGTAACGGCCGAGAACATCGACGTGAGGATCCCGAGGCAATGCACGACGGCGAAGCCGCGCACCGGCCCCTGGCCGAAGATAAGCAGCGCGAGGCCGGCGATCAGCGTGGTGATGTTCGAATCGAGGATCGTCCCCCAGGCGCGCTCGTAGCCCGCGTGAATGGCGGCCTGCGGCGTCGCCCCGCCGCGGATCTCCTCCCGGACGCGCTCGTTGATCAGCACGTTGGCGTCGATCGCCATGCCCAGCGTGAGCGCGATGGCCGCGATGCCGGGCAGGGTAAGCGTCGCCTGCAGCAGGGATAGCAGCGCGACCAGGAACAGCAGGTTGATCGCCAGGGAAACGGACGAAGTCAGGCCGAACACCAGGTAGTAGATCGACATGAACACGACGATGATGCCGAAGCCCCACTTGGTCGAGTTGAAACCCTGGTCGATGTTCTCGCGCCCGAGGCTCGGGCCGACCGTGCGCTCCTCGACGATCTCCATCGGCGCGGCGAGCGCGCCAGCGCGCAGCAGCAGCGCGATGTTGTTCGCTTCGACCGTGCTCATGTGCCCGGAGATTTGAACCCTGCCGCCCGCTATCTCGCTGCGGATCACCGGCGCCGTGACGACCTCGCCCTTGCCCTTCTCGATCAGGAGGATCGCCATGCGCTTGCCGACGTTCTCGCGCGTGACCTGCTGGAAGATGCGCGCGCCGGCGCCGTCCAGCTGCAGGTGCACGGCCGGCTCGTTTGTCTGGGAGTCGAAGCCGGGTTGCGCATCGGTCAGCCGGTCGCCAGTCAGGACGACCTGCTTCTTGACGAGCAGCGGCTGGCCGTTGCGGTCGACGTAGTAGTCGTCGCCGAAGGGCACCTCGCCCTTGGCCGCGGCGGCGAGGATGTCGGGACGCATCCTTTCCTCGTCGACCATGCGGATCTCGAGGCTGGCGGTGCGTCCGAGGATCTCCTTAGCGCGGGCAGTGTCTTGTACGCCCGGCAGCTCCACCACGACGCGGTCGGCGCCCTGCTGCTGGATCACAGGCTCGGCCACGCCGAGCTCGTTGATCCGATTGTGCAGCGTGGTGATGTTCTGCTTGATCGCATATTCCTGAGTGCGCCTGAGCGCCTGCGGTTTCAGGCTGCACACCAGCAGGTAATCGCTGCCCTCGTCGCGATCGGTCACGGCGAGATCGGGCTGCGTGCTGGCGATCAGATCGCGGCCACGGTCGCGCATCGCCGGGTCGCTGAAGCGTACGCGCAGCGTGTCGCCCTGGCGCGTAACGCCGAGGTGGCGCACGTTCTTGTCGCGCAGCGCCGTGCGCAGGTCGCTTGCCACGCTGTCGAGCCGCTTGGTGATCGCTGCCTGCATGTCGACTTGCAGCAGGAAATGCACGCCGCCGCGCAGGTCGAGGCCGAGGTACATCGGCAGGGCGTGTATCGCGGTGAGCCACGACGGCGAGGAGGACAGCAGGTTCAGCGCGACGACGTAGCTGGGGTTCGACGGCTCGTTGATCGCCTTCTCGATCAGGTCCTTCGCCTTGAGCTGCGTGTCGGTGTCGCTGAAGCGGATGCGCAGCCCGTTGGAATCGAGCACCGCCCCGGTGTACGGGATGCCCGCAGCCTTGAGGTCCGCCTCGATGCGCGACATCAGGGCGGCATCGACGCTCACGGTCGCCTTGGTGCTCGAAACCTGGACCGCCGGCGATTCGCCGTACAGATTCGGCAGGGCGTAGACGAAGGCAACGACGATCGCAATCGCGATCATCGCGTACTTCCAGAGGGGAAAGCGATTCACTGAATGGTCTTGAGGGTTCCCTTGGGCAGCAGGGTCGATACTGCCGCCTTCTGGACGTGCACCTCGGTGTTGGGTGCGATCTCGAGCGTGATGTACGCGTCCGCGAGCTTCGTGATGCGCCCGACCATGCCGCCGGAGGTCACGACCTCGTCGCCTTTCTGCAGGCCTTCAACCATCTGCCGCTGCTCCTTGGCGCGCTTCATTTGCGGCCGGATCATCAGGAAGTACAGCAGCCCGAACATGAGGATGATCGGCAGCAGGCCGATGAGCCCCGAGTCGCCGGCACCGCCTCCCGAGGCTTGCGCGAATACGGAGGAGATCGACACGTCTAACTCCTTGCTGTGGCGGGAAAAGCCGCGAATTATAGCACCGGCATGCGGCGCTCCAGCAGAATTCGGTCGCTCACCTCGCGCAGCCGGCCGAGCTCGATCGCCGCGCGCAGCTCGCCCATCAGCTGCTGATAGTAGTGCAGGTTGTGCAGGGTGTTGAGCCGCGCGCCGAGGATCTCGTTGGCCCGGTGCAGATGGTGCAAGTAGGCGCGCGAGAAATTGCGACAGGCGTAGCATGCGCAGCTCGCGTCGAGGGGACGCGTGTCGTCGCGGTAGCGAGCATTGCGGATCTTGACGTCGCCCCAGCGCGTGAACAGCCAGCCGTTGCGCGCGTTGCGCGTCGGCAGAACGCAGTCGAACATGTCCACGCCGACGCCGACGGCCTCGACGATATCTTCCGGCGTGCCCATGCCCATCAGGTAACGCGGCTTGTCATCCGGCAGCCGCGGTGCGCTGTGAGCGAGAACGCGGCTGCGGTCGGCTTTCGGTTCACCGACCGCCAGTCCGCCGATAGCGTAGCCGTCGAAGCCGATGTCGACGAGGCCCGCGAGCGACTGCTCGCGCAGCGACTCGTAGACGCCGCCCTGCACGATTCCGAACAGCAGGTTCGAAGAGCCGGCGAACGCCGCTTTCGAGCGCGCCGCCCAGCGCAGGCTCAGTCGCATCGAGCTCTCGGCTTCGCTCTGCGCGACCGGATGTGGCGTGCACTCGTCGAGCACCATTGCAATGTCGGAGTCGAGCACGCGCTGGATGCGCATCGATTCCTCCGGGGTGAGGAAAAGTCGGTCGCCATTCACAGGCGAGGCGAATCTCACGCCCTCCTCGCTTACCTTGCGCAATGCGCCCAGGCTGAACACCTGGAAGCCGCCCGAGTCCGTGAGAATCGGCCCGCTCCAACCCATGAAGCGGTGCAGGCCGCCGTGCGCGGCGATGACATCCAGGCCTGGACGCAGCCACAGATGGAAGGTGTTGCCGAGCACGATTTGGGCGCCTATCTCGGTGAGCTCCTGCGGCGACATCGCTTTCACCGAGCCGTAGGTGCCGACGGGCATGAACGCTGGGATGTCGACCGCGCCGTGCGCCAGCGTCAGCCGGCCGCGGCGCGCCGCCCCGTCGCGGTGCGTGACGGTGAGTCTCAATGGGCCCTCTCGATCAGCATCGCATCGCCGTAGCTGAAGAACCGGTAGCGACGCTCGACCGCATGGGCGTAGGCGCGCAGGATGTGATCGAGGCCCGCGAAGGCCGCCACCAGCATCATCAGGCTCGACCTCGGCAAGTGGAAGTTGGTGAGCAGGCGGTCGACGACGCGAAAGCGGAATCCGGGATAGACGAACAGGTCCGTGTCGCCGGAGGTCGCTTCGAGACGACCGCCGCGCGCGGCGCTCTCGAGCGCGCGCAGCGCGGTCGTGCCGACGGCGAGCACCCGCCCACCGGCGGCGCGCGCCGCGGCAATTTCCTCGACCGCGCTCGGCGACACCTCGAAGCGCTCGCGGTGCATGCGGTGCTCCTCGACCCGCTCGGCGCGCACGGGCTGAAACGTGCCCAGGCCCACGTGCAGGGTCACGCGGGCGATGCGCACGCCGCGCTGCGCCAGCGCGGCCAGCATCGCCCGGTCGAGATGCAGTCCGGCCGTGGGCGCCGCGACCGCTCCCGGGTGCGTCGCGTACACGGTCTGGTATCGCTCCGCGTCGCACAGCTCGGGTGCGCGCGCAATGTAAGGCGGCAGCGGGATCGCCCCGTGGCGCTCGAGCGCGTCGGCGACGCTCGTGTCTCGAAAGCGCAGCCGGTAGAGGTCGTCCTCGCGCGCGAGCACGTCGATGCGCAGGTCGTCGCCGACGAGCAGCGCGCTGCCCGTCGCGGGGGGATGGCTGGCACGCACCAGGGCGAGTGCCTCCCGCGCCTCCAGGATGCGCTCGACCAAGAGCTCGAAGCGCCCGCCCGTGCTCTTGCGCCCGACGAGGCGCGCCTTAATGACGCGGGTGTCGTTAAGCACGAGCACGTCGCGTGCGCGGATCAACGCCGGGAAATCCGTGAAGGCGAGGTCTTCGAGCGCGCCGCTCGCCCCGTCGAGGTGCAGCAGGCGGCTGTCCGTGCGCGCGGCCGCAGGGCGCTGCGCGATCAGCTCTTCGGGCAGCGCATAGTCGAAGTCGGCGACGCGCATGGCGCGGGAATTATAGGGGCGGCACTCGTAGGGACGCTTTCCGCTGCATGGGAACTACGGGATAATCCGGCCCCGAGGCGCCGGAATGGCGGAACTGGTAGACGCGCCGGACTCAAAATCCGGTGCTGGTGACAGCGTGTGGGTTCGAGTCCCACTTCCGGCACCACCCCATGAAGGCCGCTCGACCCACCGGAGGTCTTCGTACACCGTGTGAGGAATATCACCAGTCAGCCCTGATTTTCAAGGGGGTTTCGGTGGACATTCGGACTCTCGGAGCGTACGCTCCCGAGTCTGAAGGGACACGGGGGGAAGGGGAGACATGGCCCAGGCGCAGCTAAGGGTGCTGCCGATGGCCCGCAATACCGTGATGGTCGTCGACGACCAGTCGACCGGCCGCGCGATTCTGGAACAGGTCGTTCGCAGCCTCGATCAGCGTGTCGTCGTCGAGGGCTTCGCGCGCCCCGTGGACGCGGTGGTGTGGGCGACGCGCCACGTGGCGGATCTCGTGCTCGTCGACTACATGATGCCGGACATGGACGGTATCGAGTTCGTCAAGCGGCTGCGAGCGCTGCCCGGTTACGAGCACATCCCGATCGTCATGGTGACGGTGCACGACGACCGCAAGGTGCGCTATGCCGCTCTGGACGCAGGGATCACGGACTTCCTCACCAAGCCGGTCGACGCTCGCGAATGCCTCGCGCGCTGCAGAAACCTGCTCACGCTGCGGCGCCAGCAGCTGGCGCTGGAAGATCGCAAACGGCTCCTGGAAGGCATGGTCGAGGAGGCGACGCGCGAAGTGCGCGAGCGCGAAAAGGAAACCCTGCTGCGTCTTGCGCGCGCCGGCGAGTTCCGCGACGCCGAGACGGGCTACCACCTTATCCGCATGGCGCGCTACTCGCGCCTGATCGCCGGAGCGATCGGCTTGGACCGCGACGAGTGCGAAACGGTCGAGCTCGCCGCGCCGCTGCACGACATCGGGAAGATCGGCATTCCGGACCAGATTCTGCTCAAGCCCGACAGGCTCGACGAGGGCGAGTGGGAGGTGATGCGCCGTCATCCGGTGATCGGCCACGAGATCCTGAAGGGCAGCGCTTCCAAGTACGTGCGCATGGGCGCCTTGATCGCGCTCGGTCACCACGAGAAGTACGACGGCTCGGGATACCCCAACGGCCTCGTCGGCGAGCACATCGTGCTGTGCGCGCGCATCGTGGCGGTGGCGGACGTCTACGACGCACTCACGTCGGTGCGTCCATACAAGAAGGCCTGGCCGACCGAAGACGCACTGCAATACCTGCGCGCCCAGCGCGGCGGGCATTTCGATCCGCGCCTGGTCGACGCGTTCATCGGCGTGCGCGCGGACGTCGAGCGCGTGCAAAACGAGTGGCGCGATCCGGCCAAAGAGGCTGACGAGATCTGATGAACGCCCTGCTGGACGTTTTCCGGGATCTGCGCGCGCGACTGGCCGCGCGCCCCGACACCGAGCACGAACAAGCGATCGTGCGCCTGGTCGTGGGCGCGCTGATCGTCATTTATCTGCTGCCAGACGCGTTGCATAACCGACCGGAGCCGACGCTGCCGGTGATGCTCGCCTATCTCGTGGTTGCGGCGCTCTTGCTCCTGCGAATTCTCGCTTCACCCGGTGAGTCGCATCTGCGCCGCATTTTGGCCGCCTTGGCGGATATCGGCACGATCACATGGTGCATGATGTTTCTGGACCAGCGTGCGGCGCCGATGTTTCTCTTCTACGTCTGGATCACACTGGCTAACGGCTTCCGCTTCGGCGCCCGCTACCTCATCATCGCTCTGAGCCTCAGCGTGGCGGGTTTCTCCGCGGTGCTGATGACGAGCGACTTCTGGCAGAGCCATCTTTCGTTGGGCATCGGCCTGGCGATAGGTCTGGTCGCCCTGAGCCTGTACGTGCTCTCGCTCGTCAAGCGCATGTTCGACGCGCTTGCGCGTGCAGAGGCGGCGAACCAGGCCAAGCGCCGCTTCATCTCGGTGGTGAGCCACGAGATGCGTACGCCCCTCAACGCGATCATCGGGATGGCGGACCTGCTGCGGGATACGCCGCTCAGCCGAGAACAGGCCGATATGCTGCAGACGCTGCGGGGTTCTTCGCGCGTAATGCTCGGGCTGGTCGAGGATGTCCTCGATTTCTCAAAGATCGAGGCCGGCAAGCTGCTGCTGGAACGTTCGGATTTCGACCTGCACGCCTTGGTGAACAGCACGTGTCGGATCATCGCCGCGCAAGCAGCGGCCAAGGGAGTCGAGTTCGTCGTCTCGATCATGCCCGAAGTCCCCCCGGCGGTGCGCGGCGACGCACACCACCTGCGCCAGGTGCTGATCAACCTGGCCGGTAACGCCGTCAAGTTCACCGAGCGCGGTAGCGTAACCGTGCACGTGAGTGCCCAGGAGGAGACGACCTCGGACGTGCGTCTCAAGTTTTCGGTGCGCGACACCGGCGTCGGCATTCCCGCGGAGGCTCAGGCGCGCATCTTCGAGAGCTTCACGCAGGCCGATCAATCGACGACGCGCCGCTTCGGCGGCACGGGCCTCGGCACGACCATCGCCAAGCAGCTGGTCGAGCTGATGGGCGGGCGCATCGGCATGGAAAGCTCAGTGGGCTTGGGCAGCACGTTCTGGTTCGAAGTCTCGCTTGAGAAGCAGGCCGAGCAGGTTGGCGTCACGCATGGCGAGCTATCCGGCGCGCGCATCATGCTGATCGGGTTTCCGCAGGCGGAGCGCGATGCACTAGAGCAAGCGCTTTCTGGTTGGGGGGCGACGGCCGTTGCCGCGGCGGACGTGGTCGACGCCGGCGCACGCCTCGTGGCGGAAATAAGCCTGGCGAGGCCGTATCACAGCGCGCTGCTTCATGCGCACGGCGAAGACGGCCAGCTCGCACTGCGCTTCCGGCGCGTAGCACCGGATCCGGCGCCGCCGCTGGTGCTTGCTGTTCTGCGCGAAGCTGGCGTGCCGCGCTTTGCGGCATTGTCTTCCGGCTTTGCTGCCGTGCTCGAGATGCCCTTCGACAAACGGCAGCTGTTCAATGTTCTCCACTCGGTAAGCGCTGGCGACGAGGCACACGAAGGGGTCGTACGGCTGCAGGACTACGCGCGTCGCAACGCGAACGCGCGCAAGCTGCGCGTACTGGTCGCCGACGACAATCCAACCAACCGCGAAGTGCTCGGCAAGATCCTCGAAAGAGGCGGCCACGAGGCGACGCTCGTGGCGGACGGTGAACAGGCGCTCGACGCTGCAGAGCGTGAACAATTCGATATCGTGCTGCTAGATCGCAACATGCCCATCATGGGTGGCCTCGAAGCGTTGCAAGCAATGCGGCTACTTTCCGGGCCCAGCGCCCGCTTGCCGATCGTGATCCTATCGGCGGACGTGACTCCTGAGGTACGTAGCGAGTGCCTTGACGCAGGAGCCGATGCGTACCTATCTAAGCCTGTCGAGGCGGCTCGATTGCTCGAGCAGATTCAGGGCCTGGTCGTTGGCAAGTCCCTTACGGATACGCCGCAACCCGCACTCGAACAGGTGTCGTTGCGGGCGACGAGCGGTGCAGGGTTCGCCTTCGGGTCCGAACCGGTCGTCAATGCCGAAACGATTGCGCACCTGGAGGCGCTCGGCTCTTCGCCGGCGTTCCTCGAAAAACTCATTGGGGTATACCTGACCGACAGCGCCGCGCTGCTCGCAAAGGTCGATACGGCGCTTGCGAGCCGAAATGTCCAGGAGTTCCGCTCTCACCTTCATGCGTTGAAGGGATCTTCGGCCAGCATGGGGACGGACCGCCTGACCGCACTTTGCTCGCAACTCGGAAGACTGAGCGATGCCGAGCTGCGGCTGCAGGCGCCCGGACTATTTAAGTCAGTTAGCGCCGAGCTCTCCGCCGCGCGAGCGGAGCTTGAAGTCTTTCTGCGGAACCGACAACAGTCGATCGGTTAGTCGATCGCGCTACAATCGCGCGGCACGCGCGCACACCGCTTTTCACTAGGCTGGACCAGGAGATTTATCAGCATGTCCTTTTTCATTACCCTCGTCGAAATGACCGACGCCAACCGGCGCGAACTGGAGAACGTGCCGAAAGTCCACTCGATGATCCATCATGGACTTACGCTTGCCGAATATCGCGCTTTCCTGCACGACCTCTATCACATCGTGTGGCACTTCTGCCCGGTGATGGCCGCTGCCGCGGCGCGTTGCGACGACAACTTCCGAGGAGTGCGCTACGAGCTATACGAGAGGATCGAGGAGGAAAAGAACCACGAGACGTGGGTGCTGGACGACATCGAGTCCGTGGGGGGCGATGTGCGTGCGGCGCGCACGGCGGCACCTAGTGTCCCGGTGCAAGCGTTGATCGCCTTCAACTACTATAGCGCCGAGCGCGTCCACCCCTGCTCAGTTCTCGGAATGCTCTACATGCTCGAGGTGGTCTCATCCGTCTACGGCGGCAGGGTGTCGGACTCGATCGCGCGTGCCCTCGGGCGCGATGTGAACGGCGGGGGATTCAAATTTCTATCCTCGCACGCAACCATGGACGTCGATCACATGGCGAAGCTGAACAAGCTGGTGAAGACGATCGACGACCCGATCGCGCAGTCCGCAATCATCAATTCAACCCGCGTCAACTTCTACCAATTTAGCCACATGTTCGGCGAGGGTGGATTCGCCTCGCTCATCGCAGGCTAAATGGCCTGGCGGTGACAGCGATTACTGGGGCCGGGCGAAGGACTCAAGCCGACATCGCAAGCGCCTCCGCCGTCACGTTGGTCACGTCGCCGCACTCCATGCGACGCATTTGGGCGCGTACGATCCTGCTCATCATCTTCAGGTCGCGGTCCTCGAGACGCATCGCCGCGTCGACCCAGGTCTCGGTGATCGCATCCAGCTCCTCGCGCGTTATGGGCTGGACGAGCTTACGCGCCTTGTAGACTGCCTGTGTACCGTTGCGGCGCTTGGAGTTCTTCGAAATCCATTCACGAACAACACTCTCACCTTCGCCGTCCTTCGCCAGGACGTCGATTACACCCATCTCATGCAGTTCCTTGGCCGGCCGAACACGGCCCGAAAGAATCATTTCTTCCGCCGCACGCGTGCCGACGCGTCGCGCCAGAAGACTGTAGGCGCCCATCCCCGGGAACAGATTGAAGAGGATTTCAGGCAGTCCCAGTTGTGCGCTTTCCTCTGCGACGACGATGTCGGACGCGAGGGCACACTCAAAGCCGCCACCCAGTGCGTCGCCCTGCACCAGAGAAATTGTCGTGAGCGTCGAGCTGTAGAAGTTCTGAATGCGAGGGTACAGATTGTCGATGCAGAGCTTCGCGTAGTGCGCGAGCGCATCGCGGTCGCGCGCCTTGATAAGGAGCACGAAGAGCGCAAGGTCGCCACCCAGGTTGAACACGCGCGGCGTGCGCGAGCCAAGAACGTAGTAATTGACCTTGCTCGAAACGCCGTCGACCTCGACATGCCCTCCGTTGACGGCGAGCGCGCTGTCGTGGGCGCGGATATCCTTCAATAGGCCGAGACTGAAGCAGGCAGTCCCCTTCGGGTTGAAGAAGCCCCACAGCGTGCCACTCGCGGGCTCGAACTCGGTCTGGAACTGCGTCTTGCTATTCCCGTAGGGCAAACGAAGCCCGATTGCGTCGCGCAGGTTGCTCATTTGTTCCTCCCTTCCCCGATTGAAGGCTCCCGGAGCCGGGAGCCTGATTCACTTTCGGCTCTGCCGGGGCAAGCACCCCGTCCGAACCTCCCGTGGCCATTAGACGCCGGTTCGTTAAGCTGTGCAATGTTTCGCAGGGGGGAAAAGTGTGACAAATTAGGCTTATTGTCCTAAAACCTGAGACCGTTTCGATCCCCTAGTTCGGGGCTTGCTGCGTTGCAGCGGAAGGTCGCGCTGCGCGTTGGGGTTGCCAAACACAGGAAATTCGCGCCGCGCAGGCCCTTTGACGTACCTTCTAAGGCGCGCTTATGCAGGGCTGCGGAGCGCAAGTGTGAATTAATTCACACTGAATCCGCGTGCGCGTGAGGCCACGACTGACTGGACGTGTACGTGGCGACGGAGGGTCCGCGCTGCATAAGCTGTTCGTCATCCTGAGGGGCACTCGTCAGCTAATGCCGTTCTCTGCGCGCTCCTCTCTGTCGCGCCCACGAAAGCGTGATGTGGCAGATCGAGAAGGTATGCGATACATTCGTGCGCAGACCGCTTCGCGCGCAAAGGCTTGGAAGGGGGCAGGATGTACGCGATCGTCTACAAGGCCGACGGCTTTCCGGTATGCCGGCAGGTGCCGGGTGTATCCCCGGACCCGGTGGTCACCTGGAACACCGAGGCCTCCGCGAAGACCTTCATCGCCTCTAAGGGCGCGGAAGGCGAGTTTCTGACTGTTCGCCTCACCGACGAAGTCATGGACAGGCTTGCGAGCGCGATGGGCTGCCCTGTCGAGGCGATCACCTTCGAGCCTTATCCGAGCTGATCACACCTCGATGTTGTCGATGAGTCGCGTCGCGCCGAGACGCGCCGCGGCGAGTACTACGAGATTCCGGTGGTCGGGCGTGGGCGGAGCGAGCGTGCGCCGCTCGCGTACCTCGACATAGTCCGGCGCCCAACCCCCAGCGGCGAGCGCGCGCATCGCCTGCGCGCCGAGCGCGCCGTAGTCGCGCTCGCCGGCGCTGATCCGTGCCTGAATGCCGCGCAGCGTGCGATTCAGCGTCGGCGCTTCTGCGCGCTCTGCTGCCGAGAGATAGACGTTGCGCGAGCTCATCGCCAGGCCGTCGCCTTCGCGCACCGTTTCGCCGGCGGCGATCTCCAGGGGCAGGTCGAATTGCCGAACCATGCCTCGCACGACGACCAGCTGTTGGTAGTCCTTCTTGCCAAAGATGGCGATCGTCGGCTGCACGCAATTGAAAAGCTTGAGAACGACGGTGGCGACGCCGTGGAAGAACCGCGGCCGAAATCTCCCCTCCAGCTCGTTGGCGATCGGCGGCGGCTCAACCATATAGCGCTGCGGCTCGGGATAGAGCTCCTCCTCGGCCGGCGCGAACACGAGATCCACGTTCTCGGCCCGCAACTTCTCGCAGTCGCTCTCCAGGCTGCGCGGGTAGCGCTCGAAGTCCTCACCCGGCGCAAACTGCAACCGGTTGACATAAATGCTTACGGCGACGCAGGCGGCCCGCGAGCGTGCGATGCGCACCAGCGCCAGGTGACCTTCGTGCAGGCCGCCCATGGTCGGCACGAAGGCGAGTGACTGTTGCCCTCGCTCGCGGCGCAAGGTGGCAATGTCGTACACGATGCGCATGGCGCGCCTCAGCCCAGATTGAAGTACTCGCGGCGGCTCTTCATGGCGCGCAGGCGCTCGATGAGAAGCTCGAAGTCCGCTTCACGGTCCACGAAATTCAGGTTCTCGGAATTCACGATCAAGAGAGGCGCGGCCGTATAGTGGTAGAAGAAACGTGCGTAGCCTTCCGCGAGCAGCGCCAGGTACTCCTCGCTGATGCCGCGCTCGAATTGCTCCGCGCGCCGCCTGACGCGCTCGATCAAAGTATCGGGCTGCGCCTGCAGATAAACGACAAGGTCGGGCGTAGGGGAGTGCGGACGCAGTGCCTGGTAGATGCGATCGTACAGCGCCAGCTCATCGCCCGTAAGCGTGATGCGTGCGAACAAAGGATCCTTGTCGAGTAGAAAGTCCGATACCGTGGCGCGCGAGAACATGTCAGGTTGCGCCAGCGGCTCGATCTGCTTGGCGCGCTGGAACAGGAAGAACAGCTGGGTGGGCAGCGCGTAGCGCGGCATGTCCTGGTAGAAGCGCGCGAGGAACGGATTGGCCCCGGGCTGCTCGAGCAGCAAATCCGACCCCAGCCGGGCGGCGAGCCGCTTGGCAAGGGATGTCTTGCCCGCGCCGATGGGGCCTTCGACGACAATGTAGCGATAGCGCGCGCTCACGCGATGCGCTCGATATGCTGGCCGCGGCAGGCGCGCATCAGCTCGTCGACACGGCCGCGCCCGGGGATCAGCGCGCCGGGCTCGATCTCGGCCAGGGGCCCCAGCACGAACGCGCGCTCGTGCATGCGCGGGTGCGGCAGCGTCAGCTCCGGCGAGGCAAGCACAGTCTGGCCGTAGAGCAGCAGGTCCAGATCGAGCGTGCGCGGCGCATTCGGAAACGGGCGCTCGCGGCCGTGGCGGGCCTCGATCGCCGACAATTCTTCAAGAAGGCGCCGCGGGTCGAGCACGGTCTCGAGCTGTGCCACGGCGTTGACGTAATCGGGCTGCGCGGTGGATGCCAGCGGCGCGCTCCGGTAAAGGGCCGAGCGGCGCACCAGCCGCGTGCCGGGGAGCCGCGCGAGCTCCTCGAGCGCACGCATAACGTGCGCACGCGGTCCGTCGAGATTGGAACCCAACCCCACGTATGCCGTCGTCGCGCTCACGTGGCCTCATGCGCCCCGGCCGCTTCCGGCGGTTTCTTGCGGCGCCGGCGGCGGCGCTTGCGCGGCGCTGCGCCGGGCACCAGCATCGCTGCACGGCTATCGGGATCGGCGGACTGGAATGCGCGCCACCAGGTTTCGAGATCGGCGCTTGCCTCGCCGCTCGCCGCGCGCAGCGCAAGGAAATCGTATGCCATGCGAAACCGCGGCGTCTCGAGCAGCCGATAGGGGCGCTGCCCGGAGCGCTGCTCGAAGCGCGGCTGCATGGCCCAGATCTCTCGCATGGTCGCGGTCAGCTTGCGTGTGATCGCGAGTTTCTCGCATTGCGCGTCCAGAACCTCGTCCATCGCGGCCTCGATTGCGGGCAGTGTGCGCTCGCCGCGCCCCTCGCGCGCTTTCCACGCAGCGAGTACCTGGTGCCAGAGCAGCGCCGCGAAAAGGAACGCGGGCGACACGGGACGGTCCGTCTTCACGCGCTCGTCGGTCTGTGCGAGCGCAAGCGTTACAAAGCGCTCGCCGAGCGGCTGCTCGAGTATGACGTCGAGGAGTGGCAGCACGCCGTGATGCAGGCCTTCTTCGCGCAACTGGCGCAGACAGGCGCTTGCGTGGCCAGAGAGTAGCAGCTTGAGCATTTCGTCGAATAAGCGCGCAGGCGGCACGACTTCGAGCAGCGGAGCGAGCCTGCGGATGGGCGCACGCGTGCTCGCATCGAGCGTCAGCCCAAGCTTGGCGGCGAGCCGGACGGCGCGCAGCATGCGCACCGGGTCTTCGCGGAACCGGATCTCCGGATCGCCAATCATGCGCAGGGCGCGCTTGCGCAAGTCCGCGAGCCCGCCGTGGTAGTCGACGACCTCCTCTGTCGCGGGATCGTAGTACAGGGCGTTGATCGAGAAGTCGCGGCGCAGCGCGTCTTCCTCCTGCGAGCCGAACACGTTGTCGCGCAGGACTCGGCCGTGCTCGTCCTTCTGCGCCGTTTCCGTATCGGTCGCCCGGAATGTCGAGACCTCGACCGTTTCCTGGCCGATGATCACGTGCACCAGGCGGAAGCGTCGGCCGATGATGAGCGCGCGGCGGAACAGCGGCTTGACCTGCTCGGGACGAGCGTCGGTCGCGACATCGAAGTCCTTCGGCTCGATCCCGAGCAGGAGGTCGCGCACCGCACCCCCCACGACGTGCGCAGAGAATCCCGCCGCGCGCAGAACGTCGCAGACCTTTAGCGCGCCCGCGCTCAGCTGGCTGCGCGCCAGGCCATGCTTCTGGACCGGCACGCGCAGCGGTCCCTGCGCGGGGAGCCCGAGTACGCGGCGGATGAACCGTTTGATCATCGAGGGGCGAAATTTTACCCGCGGAGCGAGATCATCGCCCAACCGCGGCGCGCTGCCTCGCTCGCCAACTGCGCATCGGGATCCACGGCCACCGGGCGGGTGACGCGTGCGAGTAGCGGCAGGTCGTTGTGTGAATCGCTGTAGAAGCTGCTGACCGCGAAGTCCGGCAGCGCGCGCCCTCGCGCGGCGAGCCATTCCTCGAGGCGGCGAATCTTGCCCTCGCGAAAGCAGGGTGTACCCGCGAGACGACCGGTGAAGCGTCCATCGCGCGACTCTGGCTCTGTGGCGATCAGATCCACAATTCCGAATTCGCGGGCGATGGGCGCAGTCACGAAGCTGTTGGTCGCGGTGACGATCACGCAAAGGTCGCCGGCCTGCAGGTGTCGCTTCACGAGCGCACGCGCCGGCGTGCCGATCATCGGCAGGATGCGTTCGCGCATGAACGCCGCGTGCCAGCGCTGCAGCTCGTCGGGCGTGTGCTCGGCGAGCGGCCGCAGAGCGAATCCCAGGTATTCGTGGATGTCGAGCGTGCCCGCGACGTACTGATCGTAATACTGCTGGTTCTGCGCCTCGTAGGCTGCACGCTCGAGCACTCCCCGATCGACTAGGAACTGCCCCCATTCGTAGTCGCTGTCACCAGCCAGTAGGGTGTTGTCCAGATCGAACAATGTCAGGTTCATCGCTCGCGTGCCTTGAGCGCTTCGCGCACGAGCGGCAGAGTGATTTGGCGCTGCCTGGCGAGCGAATATTGATCGAGCAGCGCGATCACCGCCGTGAGCGACTTCAGATCGCGCGGCAGGCGGGTGAGCAGATACGAAAGGACGTCCTCGCCAAGCTGCAGACCGCGGGCGCCGGCCTGCGCGCTCAGGTAACGCCGCTTGTCCTCGTCGGACAGGGGTTTCAGGTGATAGACCAGACCCCAGGCGAGGCGCGTACGCAGGTCGGCGCGCAGCACGAGGGCGGACGGCGGCGCGTTCCCGGCCGCGAGCACGGCACCATGACCGTCGCGTGCGGAATTGATGGCGTTGAAAAGCGCAGCTTGCGCCGCCTCTCCGAGCGCGTCCACGTCGTCGGCTACGGTGAGAGCGTTGCACGCGCGCGCTACGCGCGTCGCGGCGTGCAGCAGGTGCGATCTGCCGCAGCCTGGACCGCCCCACAGGTACACGATCGTTTCGCGCAGGCGCCCGCCGGCGAGCTCCTGCACGCTAATCAGAGCTTCGGCGTTCGCTCCCGCGACGAAATTCTCAAAAGTGGGCTCCGGCGTAGGAGCGATCGCGAGAGGCAGCTGTTCCATCGAAGGTTTCAGGACGCGGAACCCGCGCACGGGTATTTCCGTTGCAGGGTAGAATCCCGCAGAACGCGAAACTTTATCACGCTGTCGCGGCGCGCCGCCGCGCCTTCCAAGGATATGCCGGACAGTCTTACCTATCGCGACGCGGGCGTCGACATCGATGCGGGCGACGCGCTCGTCGAGGCGATCAAGCCGCTCGCCAAGCGGACCATGCGTCCGGAGGTCCTGGCCGGAATCGGCGGCTTCGGCGCGCTTTGCGAGATTCCGAAGAAGTACCGCCAACCCGTCCTAGTCTCGGGAACTGACGGTGTCGGCACTAAGCTCAAGCTCGCGTTCGAGTTCGAGCGCCACGACACCGTAGGGGTCGACCTGGTGGCAATGAGCGTGAACGATGTGCTCGTGCAGGGCGCAGAGCCGCTGTTCTTCCTCGATTATTTCGCCTGCGGGCACCTCGAGCCGCGCGTCGCCGCGGAGGTGATTGGCGGAGTCGCGCGCGGCTGCGAGCTGGCCGGATGCGCGCTGATCGGCGGCGAGACCGCGGAAATGCCCGGCATGTACGCGCTGGGCGAGTATGACCTCGCCGGCTTCTGTGTCGGTGTCGTCGAGCGCGAGCGAATCCTTGACGGTCGCTCGATTGCGGCGGGCGATGCGCTGATCGGGATCGCCTCGAGCGGCGCGCATTCGAACGGATATTCGCTCGTCCGCAAGATCCTCGAGCGTGCCAAACCGGACCTGGACGCCAACCTGGGCGGAGTGCCGCTGCGCCAGGCGCTGCTCGCACCGACGCGGATCTACGTGAAGCCGGTGCTTTCACTCATGCAGCAACAGCCGCTCAAGGGGCTGGCGCATATCACGGGCGGAGGCATCACCGGGAACGTGCCCCGCATCCTGCCGGCGGGCCTGCGTGCTGCCATACGCGCCGCCGCGTGGCCACGGCCACCCCTGTTCGCCTGGCTGAAGGAATTGGGCGGCGTGAGCGAAGATGAAATGTACCGTGTGTTCAACTGCGGCATCGGCATGGTTGCGGTGGTGGCGCGGGTACACGCGGCGAGTGCGGTGCGGCTGCTTCAAGCAGCGGGGGAGACCGCGTACGAAATTGGCGTTATCGAGCCCTGTGCCCCGGGCGAAGCACAGGCAGTCGTGTACTAGAGCGAGCCGCGGCGCGCGAGGTAGATCCCGCCGAGAACCACGGCGCCCCCAGCGATCTGCAGCGGCGCGAGGCGCTCGCCGAGCAGCGCCCAGGCAAAGGCCGCGGCCATGACCGGCTGCAACAGGAGGCTCACCGAAGAAAACGCCGCAGGCAGTGAGGCAAGAGCGTAGGCAATCAACCCCTGACCGGCAGCGTGCGATACCAGCGCAAGCCCCACGAGTTTCAGCCAGCCGCCGCCCGAGTGGGGAAGAAACGGCTCGCCGGATGCGAGCGCTACGGGAAGCAGGACCAGCGCGGTGACGCTGGTGGTGACTGCCATCAGGCGCAAGGTCGTCGCGCCGCGGTCGCGCAGGCCCTTCACCGCCAGCAGGTACCAGGCGTAGAAGACAGCGGTGACGACGCCGAGAGTGTCGCCCGCCAATCCGGTCGAGGACGCGGCGACGCTCGCGCGCACCAGCAACGCCACCCCGGCGAGCGCGGCGGCGAGTCCGACGAGGAATAGCCCGCTTGGTCTTTGCCGCCAGATCATCCACGCGGCCAAGGTGACGAAAATCGACGCAAGGTTCGCAAGCAGCGTGGAATTCGCAACAGAAGTCAGCTTGATCGACGTGTGCCAGAAGGCCAGATCGCCGGCGAAGGCAAAGCCCGCGGCGGCGAGCAGCGGCCAGAGGCGCGTCGGCGACTGGACGCGGGCCGCAGCCGGAGCGAGCAGCCACGCCAGCCAGAGCGCCGGAACGGCGATCGCGACGCGCCAGAAGGCAGTGGACGTCGGACCGGCTTCCGACACGCGCACGAAGATCGGCGACAGCGCGATGCAGGTCGCACCGAGCATGAGCGCGACGAGCGCCATGCCCGGCGCAGCGGGCCTGGCGGGAGCGGCAGGCGAGTGCATGGGGTCGTGGATGATAACCGCAGCACGCGACGTCATGCGCGGCGCGACGCAGTGCTAGAATTTTTCTCGCTCATGGCCGCACCTCGCTTCGTCCATCTTCGGCTGCACAGCGAGTACTCGGTGACGGATGGAATTGTCCGCATCGACGAGGCCGTCGCGCGCGCCGCTGGGGACGAGATGCCAGCGCTCGCGATGACGGACGCGGCGAATTTCTTCGGCATGGTGAAGTTCTACAGGGCGGCGCGCGCCGCCGGCGTTAAGCCGATCGTTGGTGCGGACTGCTGGATCCAGAACGACGCGGACCGCGACAAACCGTTTCGGATGCTGCTCCTGTGCGCCTCGCGTGCGGGCTACCTGAAACTGTCCGAACTGCTTTCGCGCGCCTGGCTGAGGAACCAGCATCGGGCGCGCGCCGAGCTCGGGCACTCATGGCTTGAGGAGCTCGGCACCGAGGGCCTGATCGCGCTCTCTGGAGGACCATCCGGGGATCTCGGCCAGGCACTCCTTGCCGGTAACGCAGGCCTCGCGGAGAAGGTCGCTCGCCGTTGGGCAAGCCTGTTTCGGGGGCGTTTCTACGTGGAGCTGCAGCGCGCCGGCTTGCCACAGGCCGAAACGCTGGTGACGCGCTCGGTCGAACTGGCGACGCGGCTCGACCTCCCTGTCGTAGCGACGCATCCGGTGCAGTTTCTCGCCCCTGAAGACTACAAGGCGCATGAGGCGCGCGTGTGCATTGCGCAGGGCTACGTACTCGGCGACAGGCGCCGGCCGCGCCTATTCACGCCCGATCAGTACTTCAAGTCTCAGGCCGAGATGTCGCAACTGTTCGCAGACGTCCCGCAAGCGCTCGTGAACTCCATCGAGATCGCGCGCCGCTGCAATCTGGAAATCGAGCTGGGCAAGAACCGGCTGCCTGCTTTTCCGACGCCGCCGGGAATCACGCTGGAGCAGTACCTCCGGGAGCAAGCCGAGGCTGGACTCGAGAGGCGCCTGGTGAAGCTGTATCGCGAGGAGGCGATGCGCGCGGCGCGGGCAGCGCAATATCGCGAGCGCCTGGCGTTCGAGCTGGAAACGATCGTGCACATGGGATTCGCGGGCTATTTCCTCATCGTGGCCGACTTCATCAACTGGGCAAAGTCCAACGAGGTGCCCGTCGGCCCGGGACGCGGATCCGGCGCCGGCTCGCTAGTCGCCTACTCGCTCGGGATCACCGACCTCGACCCGCTCAAATACGATTTGCTGTTCGAGCGATTTCTGAATCCGGAGCGCGTATCGATGCCGGATTTCGACATCGATTTCTGCCAGGACGGCCGCGACAAGGTCATCAACTACGTACGCGCGCGCTACGGCGAGCAGAGCGTGTCGCAGATCGCGACCTTCGGTACGATGGCCGCGCGCGCCGTCGTGCGCGATTGTGGCAGGGTGCTCGACCTGGGCTACAACTTCTGTGACCAGATTGCCAAGCTCATTCCGGTGCAGCCCGGCAAGACGATCACTCTGCAGGATGCGCGCCAAATGGAGCCGCTGCTCGCCGAACGCGAGCGCAACGAAGACGAGGTGCGCGAGCTTCTAGAGCTCGGCGGAAAGCTCGAAGGCCTGACGCGCAACGTCGGCATGCATGCGGGTGGGGTGCTGATTGCTCCGGGGCGACTCACGGACTATTGCCCCCTGTACGCGGCGGAAGGCACCACGAACGTCATTTCCCAGCTCGACAAGGACGACGTCGAGGCAGTAGGCCTCGTGAAGTTCGATTTTCTCGGCCTGACGACGCTTACGGTTCTGGACTGGGCCGAGCGTTACGTGCGTGCGCTTGGGGACGAGGGCTTTGCCCTAGATCGCATCGCACTCGACGACCGCAGCGCCTACGCGCTGCTTGCGTCGGGCAATACGACGGCCGTGTTCCAGCTTGAATCCCGCGGCATGCGCGACCTCATCAAGCGTGCGCAACCGGACCGCTTCGAGGACATCATCGCGCTGGTCGCGCTCTACAGGCCCGGGCCGATGGACCTGATACCGGATTTCATCGCGCGCAAGCACGGCCAGGCGCCTGTCGAATACCTCGACCCGCGGCTCGAGCCGATCCTTGGGCCGACCTACGGCATCATGGTCTATCAGGAGCAGGTAATGCAGATCGCGCAGGTAATCGGCGGATACACGCTGGGGGGCGCGGACCTGCTGCGCCGCGCGATGGGCAAGAAGAAGCCCGAGGAGATGGCCGAGCATCGGGACATCTTCGTCGCGGGCGCCGAAAAGGGCGGACTGTCGCGCGGCCGCGCGACGCAGCTCTTCGACCACATGGAGAAGTTCGCCGGCTACGGCTTCAACAAGTCCCACGCGGCGGCTTACGCGCTCATCGCTTACCAGACCGCGTACATGAAGGCGCATCACGCGTCGGCTTTCATGGCGGCCAACTTGTCTGCGGTGATGGACGATACGGACAAGATACGCGGGCTCCACGACGATAGTGTCCTGAACGGCCTCACAGTGCTGCCGCCGGACGTGAATACGTCGGCGTACCGTTTCGTTCCGGTCGACGCAAAGACGATCCGCTACGGGCTGGGCGCGATTCGCGGCACCGGCGAATCGGCCGCGAAGGAGATCGTTCGCGTGCGCGAGGCGGGGCCGTTCCGAGATTTGTTCGATTTCTGCACACGCGTCGATAAACGCGTGGTCAACCGCCGCGCTATCGAAGCCCTGGTCCGGGCCGGCGCGTTCGACTCGCTCGATGCGAACCGCGCTAGCGCTCTAGCGAGCGTCGGGCGCGCCATCGAGGCCGCCGAGCAGGCCGAGCGACAGGCCGCGCAGGTGAGCCTGTTCGGCGAAGCTGACGCTGCGCGTGCTCAGGCGCTGCCGATGGCTGAGGCGAAGCCGTGGGATCTCAGGCAGAAGCTCACGGAGGAGAAGGCGGCGCTCGGTTTCTGTCTTTCCGGCCACTTGTTCTCGGTTTATGAGCGCGATCTGGCCGGTTTTCCGCGCGTCCCGCTGGCGCGCGTCCAGCCCTCGGACGGACGCGTCTGGCTGGCGGGCGTTGTCGCCTCCGCGCGCAGCCAAATGACGCGGCGTGGCCGCATGATGATCGTAATTCTCGACGACGGCAGCGCGCAGCTCGAGGTCACCGTCTTCAACGAGCTGTTCGAGAAGCATCGCGACAAACTGAAGGAGGACGCCCCGCTGGTAGTGAATGGCAAGGTGCAGCGCGACGATTTTTCCGGAGGGATGCGCGTCACGGCGGAGGAGTTGCTCGACCTTGCGGGAGTGCGCCAGCGCTTCGCGGCGCGCTTGCGGATCGAAATGAATGGTCAGGCAGACGCAAGGCGACTTGCTCAGTTGCTGGCGCCGTTCCGCGCGGGCGGCGACGGCAGTTGTTCGGTCCTGGTGCACTATGAGAATGGCGTCGCATCCTGCGACGTCGCGCTCGGCGAGGCTTGGCGCGTGCGCCCGGACGGCGAACTTCTCGAACAGCTGGAGGCGTGGCTCACGCCCGAGAACGTGCACCTGGTGTACGCAAACTCAGTCTAGTCGCCGCGCGACCAGCGCACCGGGCACAGGTCCCTCGCGAGCAGTCCTCGGTAGTGTCGATACCACGAATTGTCCAGGCGCTCGTCGGGATCGCGGCGCCTTTTCTCCGCGAGTAGCGACTTCAGCGCGGGATAGCAGGCCTCGGTTTGCTCGCGCGAAGCGTGAAACGTGCTGGCGATCGGAAAGCCTCCGCCGGCGGCAAGCGCAAGGTCGATCAGCTCGCGCCGCAGTTGCACGGCCCGCACGGTCCCGCCGATGGCCGGCGGCAATGCAAGCAGCAACGTCACCTCCGCGCACTCGCAGCGTGCCCAGCGAAGCATGGTTTCGTCTTCCGGAAGAACGCGGCGCACGCGCATGCCGCAGATCGGAATTCGCCGGTCCGCGCAGCGTTCGCGCACCTGCGCCAGCACGCCCTCCAGTCGGTGCGGCGGCACGAGCAGACCGAGCGAGCAATGCTCGCCGCCGTATTCGTTTTCCGGTATCTCGAGGATCGCGGCAGGCTGTGAATCGCGCGCACTGCGCAGCAGCGAGTCGACCCTGAGCGTGATGCTGTACGGCGCGCCGAACAGATCGTGGCCGCCGATGGCCAGCACGAAGAGCTCTTTGTTCGCGAACCGGCTGGCGCGCCGTAGCGACCCATCGGGCGTGACGAGGGCGAGCGATTCGACGTGGGCGACCATGGGGCGCCCGTCCGGGCCGGCAGCATTGGCGGCGACGCATTCGCCGATGCTGGGCGGCATGTCGCCGCATTCGGCGAAGGATTGCAGGTCGGAAGCGTGCTCGGCGAGGTAAGAGCAAAGCGCTCGCCATGGCGTGCCGACTTGCACCTCGACCAGCTGGCGTGCCGTGTCAAAGCGCAGCACGCGGTCGAGGGCAGTGCGGTCCACGCCGATGGCACCTGGCTCGGGCTGGCGCATGGCGCTGCGCAATTCGTCCGCCGAGCGGACCCTGAACGTGCGTGGCGGCGCGGGCGGAGCGGGTTCTGGCAGCGAAGGCAGCGAAAGCGTCGCGAGCATGGCGTCCTCCCTGGTCGTAAGTCGCGGCGAATTGTTGTTGCGGCGCTTCGTAGATCGCAATACGTCCGCGCAAAGTATCAAAATATGATACTTTGCGGCGCATGCTGCAGAGTGCTCGCCTCGTCGACACGCTTAAGAAATGCCTGCGGGTACGTGGCATGACCTACGCCGATGTGGCGCGCGCGCTAGGGGTGTCGGAGCCGAGCGTGAAGCGCATGTTCTCGCGCGGCACCTTTACCCTCAGACGAATCGAGGAAATCCTCGATCTGCTCGAGATGGATTTGTTCGAGGTTGCGCGCATGAGCCGAGGCGCGCGCGACGGCGCTGCCGAACTTGCGCTGGGGCAGGAGACGGCCCTCGCGAAGGACGAGCGCCTGCTGTCGGTGTTCTGGCTGTTGCTGAACGAGTGGCGCTTCGGCGAGATCCTTGAGGCGTACTCCATCACCCGGAACGAATTGACGCTCGCCTTCGCGCGCCTCGCCAGGCTGAAGCTGATCGATTGGGGCCCTGAGGAGCGCGCCCGGTTGCGTGTGGCCAAGGACTTTCGCTGGCGCGCCGGAGGGCCCGTGAAGAAGGCGTACGGCAAGCGAGTGACGCGGGAGTTCCTCGATGGCCGATTCGACGCTCCGCTAGAACTACTGCGTTTCGAGACACGCGAGATGTCCGCTGAATCCGCGGCGGTGCTCAGGCGCCGGCTGGAACGCGTGGTAGCGGAGTTCAACGACCTCGCAGAGGTCGATGCCGGGGCGGGTACCGCCCGTGGCATCGGGGTCGCCTTGCTGGTGGCGTGCCGCCCTTGGCAGTTTTCCGTCGTTAACGCGCTAAAGCGGCGCGGGGTACGTCAGGCGAGCTAGATCGTCGGCACGCGTTCGAAGGCGCTGTAGTTGCGTTGCAGTGCAGCAGGGACCTCCTGAACGGTCATTCGTGCAACCCGGGCCGCGGGCGGACCGACGCGCGCCCAGCCGAGCAGCGCGTCCAGCGCCTCTCTGCGGCCCCGGATCATCGCCTCGACCGTGCCGTCGCGGCGGTTGCGCACCCAACCGGTGACGCCAAGCCGTTCGGCCTCAAGGCGCAGCCCCTCGCGATAGCCGACGCCCTGCACCAGTCCGCCGACGCTTACATGCAATGTCACCGTGTCGCTCATTCGTGGCCTTGTTCCTATGTAGAGCGCCGGCCAGACGGCATGATAAAGTTTAGCCAGAACAACATCGTTGGTGCATCGTCCGGGGGGCAATGAATGAGAAACGTGCTATTGGCTGTTGCAGCGCTCGCCCTAATAGCGTTCGTCGTCGTCGCAGTGGTTCTGCCGCAAATGTCCGGCGCGGAGTCACGTGCGGCCGCCGAGGCGCTGATCGCGGGCGCAGATGGTGCCAAGAAGCAGGTCGAGGCGGCAGCACAGAAGTCCGGGAAACTGGACGGCGCGGGGCAAGGCTTAAAGATTGAGGCCAAGGTCGATCCCAAGCACGGTGAGATGAAGTGGCTCGTCGAAGGCAACGGGACAATACGTGCCTGGAATGCGAAAAACGCGATCGAAATCGCGATGACGCCGAGTCTGCGCGATGGCAAGACGAGCTGGATCTGCAAGGGTTATCCGAACGACGCCATGCCCGCTTCGTGCGGGGGAAGCTGAAGGCTTGACTCTTGCGGGGCGCTAACGGCGGGCGCGCTGCACGGCGGTCAGGATCCCCTGCATGACGGCAGCCGGTGCGGGAGGGCAACCCGGCACCGCGACGTCTACCGGAATCACGTTCGCGACGCGCCCGCGGCTTGCATAGCCCTCGCCGAAGATCCCGCCGGTGCACCCGCAATCACCTATCGCCAACACGAGCTTCGGCTCAGGCACCGCGTCGTAGGTGCGGAGCAGTGCCGCTTCCATATTGCGCGAGACCGGCCCGGTCACCAGCAGCATGTCCGCATGCCGCGGGCTGGCCACAAAGCGGATGCCTAGACCCTCGATGTTGTAGTAGGGATTGTTGAGCGCGTGAATCTCCAGCTCGCAGCCATTGCACGAGCCGGCGTCGACGTGCCGGATCGCCAGCGCCCTGCCAATCAGGCGCAGCACTTCGTCGTTCAGCCGACCGCGCACCGTGCGCAGCGCGTCGTCTGGCGGGGGCGGCGCTTCGGTCTTGATGCCAACTTTCGCGATCTGACGCAGCAGCTTGTGCATGCTCAGAGATCCTGCCCCGCGTAAGACAGGTTGAAGGACTTGTTGATGAGCGGGAAGTCCGGGACGATGTTGCCGAGAATGGCGTGTTCGAGCGCCGGCCAGTTCTGCCAGGACGGGTCGTGCGGATGGCAGCGGCGCACGGATCCGCCGGCGCCCGACTCGAGCGCAACGAATATCTCGCCGCGCCAGCCTTCGACCCAGCCGAGGCCCAGCGCACCGGCCTCGACGGGCGGCACCGGGACGCGACCGGCGCCCGGCGGCAGCCCGTCCAGGATGCGGCGCTCGATCCTGAGGGACTCGAGCAGTTCCTCGAACCGCACGTTTACGCGCGCAGCGACGTCGCCGTGCCGACGCGTACACATGCGCGGTTCGAGTCGGTCGTAGGGTGCACAGGCCGGATATACGCGCGCGTCGATCGCAAGGCCGCTGGCGCGCGCCGCGAGACCAACGACGCCTAGTGAAGCGGCAGTCTCCGCGCTCAATTTGCCACACGCGACGAAGCGGTCCTGCAGGCCCGCATGATCGTCGTAGATCGCGCGCAGGCGCTGGATTTCGAGCTCAAGCTGCACGGCCTCGTCGTGCAGCGACGCGATCCCGGCCGGCTCAAGATCGACGCAGACGCCGCCTGGCACGACGCAGTCCATCTGAAAGCGATGACCGAAGAGTTTCGCGTTCAGGCGCAGGACATTCTCCTTGAGGCGGGAGAACTGCGCCAGCCCGAAGGCCAGGCCGCCGTCATTGCCGAGGTAGCCAAGGTCGCCGAGATGATTGGCGATGCGCTCGCGCTCGAGCAGCAGCGCCCGCAGCAGCAACGCCCGCTCCGACGGCCGGGCCCCGGCCATCGATTCGAGTGCCATGGCGTAGGCCCATGCGTAGCCCACGCTGCTGTCCCCTGAGATTCGCCCTGCCATGCGAATTGCCTCGTCGAGCTTCATCTGCTCGAAGCGCTTTTCCACGCCCTTGTGCTTGTAGCCGAGCCTTTCCTCGAGGCGCAGCACGCGCTCGCCGACGACCGAGAAGCGGAAGTGCCCCGGCTCGATCGTGCCCGCGTGCACCGGGCCGACCGGAATCTCGTGCACGCCGTCTCCGTCCACCGTGACGAAGGCATAGCGGTCCTCGCCGCTGGTCCAGCTGGCGTCGCGCGCCACGTCGCGCCGTAGTGGAAAGACATCCTCTGGCCAAGCGGTGTGCCGCAGCCAGCCGCGTGGGTCCGCAGGCTGCCCAGCGCCGTTGATTGCGCGCGTTCCGACTAGATCGTAAGCCGCGCGCTGCATGCGACCCGCGCAAGGAAAGATATCAGAGAGGTCTGGAAAGCTCGCTTGGTGTGCCGGCATCCTCAGTTCGAGGCATGCCAGCCCTTCGTAGCAGACCAGTAGCGCGTAGACGCGAAATCCGCCGCCGCGGTCGCGTTCGTCGCTTGACCAAAGTGCGCCGAGCCGCGCTCCCGCCGTGGCCGCAGACGCCGCCGCCGCGCGCCAGGCTTGGGCATCAAGCTCCGCGCGCCAAGCCGGCACGGCACCGGCGAGCGGCTTAAGCGGTATGCCGGGAAGCGAGGCGAGCATGTTCAGCCGATGAGCCGCGCGGCTTGGCGGTACCACTCGGCAAGATAGGGCGGCATGTAAAGGCCGAGCAATAGAACGATCGCGAGGTGCGTGAACACTGGCAACAGCGCCGGCGGGTGGGGCAGACGCCTTGCGGTCGTGTCGCCAAATACCATCGGCTGGACTTTGCCGAATATCGCGGCGAACGCCACGCCCAGGGCGCCGAGCAGGATCGGCGCCGCCCAGGGATGAAGCGCGATCGTCTGCGTGAGGATGAGGAACTCGCTGGCGAACACGCCGAATGGGGGCATGCCCAGAATCGCGGCCGTGCCCAGCATCAGGCCCCAGGCGACAGTCGGGCTGACCCGGATCAGGCCACGGATATTTTCCATCAGTTGCGTGCCGGTTTTTTGCGCGGCATGTCCCACGGCGAAGAAGATCGCGCTCTTGGTCAGCGAATGCACGGTCATGTGCAGCAGCCCGGCGAAGCTCGCGACCGGACCGCCTATCCCGAAGGCGAACGTTATCAGGCCCATGTGCTCGATCGACGAGTATGCGAACATGCGTTTGATGTCGCGTTGCCTGGAGAGGAAAAATGCCGCGACCACGACCGACAGCAGCCCGAATCCGATCATCAGCGAGCTGGCGAAGGGCACCGCGCCGGCTTCGTGCAGCGACCCGTCCGTGATCACCTTGCAGCGGATGAGGGCGTAAAGGGCGACGTTTAGTAGCAGACCGGACAGCACCGCGGAGACCGGCGTCGGGCCCTCCGCGTGCGCGTCCGGCAGCCAGTTATGCAGCGGTACCAGCCCGACTTTCGTGCCGTAGCCGACGAGCAGAAAGACGAAGGCAATCGACATCACTGTCGGCTGGAGGCTGCCTTTTACCGCGTCCAGATGGGTCCACAGCAACGAATTGACGCCTGGCCCGAGCACCTTCTCGGCAGCGAAGTACACGAGGATCGTGCCGAACAGCGCCTGTGCGATGCCGACGCCGCACAGGATGAAGTACTTCCACGCCGCTTCGAGCGAGGCGTGCGTCCGGTATAGCGCGACCAGCAAGACGGTGGTCAGGGTCGCCGCCTCCATGGCCACCCACATGATTCCGAGGTTGTTGGTGGTCAGCACCAGCAGCATCGTGAAGCTGAACAACTGGTACATGCTGTGGTACAGGCGCAGGCCGGCCGCCGAAACGCGGCCGTGATCCCGCTCTATGCGCATATAGGGGCGCGAGAAGAGCGCCGTGGTCATGCCGACGAACGCGGTGAGCGTCACCAGAAACATGTTCAGCGAGTCGACGAAGAACTGCTGGCCGAGCACGCGCATGGGGCCACGCTCGACGACGCGCACGGTGAGCGCGACCGCTCCGAGGAAGGTGAGTCCGCTGAACAGTGCATTTAGCTCGGCTGCACGGTCCCGGTGACCGTACAGCGCCAGCAGCGCCGCGCCCGCGAGCGGTGATCCGAGGAGCAGAATCATCTCCATCAGTGCTCCTTCAGCTTCTCAAGGTGGCGCGTATCGAGCGAATCGAATCGCTCGCGAATCTCGAAAATGAAGATGCCGAGAATCAGCGCGCCCACCAGCACGTCGAGCCCGACGCCGAGCTCCACCACCATGGGCATGCCGTATACGGCGCCGGTGGCGGCGAAGAATAGGCCGTTCTCCATGGAGAGAAAGCCGATCACCTGGGGAATCGCCTTCGAGCGCGTGATCATCATCAAGAACGAAAGCAGCACGCTAGCGAGCGCGATGCCGAGCGTCGAGCGCGTGACCGTGCCTGCGAGCTCGGTGATTGGCAGCGCCAGATTGAATGCGAGCACGACCAGCACGATGCCGACCAGCATGGTGGTAGGGATATTGATCAGCGTTTCCACGTCCCACTTCACCTTCAGCCGTCGGATCAGACGGTGAAGAATCCAAGGCAGCAGCAGGACCTTCAAGCCGAGCGTCAGCAGGGCGGACCAATAGAGGTGGTGCTGGCCGGTCAACGTGGCGACCAGCGTCGTGGTGAGAAAGAGCACGAATCCCTGCGCGGCGAACAGATTGATCAGCGACAACATGCGGCGCTGCGCAAGCATCGCGAAGGCGAGCAGCAGCAGGATCGCCGCGAGAAGATTGATAAGCTGCGGACCGTAGTGGGAAAGCATGTCAAGTTTCCAGCAGCACGTGCACTAGCATGGCGAGGACCGCGAAAAGGAATGCCGTGCCGAGGAACTCGGGGGCGCGGAAGATGCGCATCTTCGCGCTGAGCGTCTCGATCAGTGCAAGCGCCGCGCCGCCAAGCGCAAGCTTGATCAGCAACGTCGGCAGGGCAAAGACAATGCCGAGCCAGTCGCCGCCGTGCGCGATGCCCCACGGAAAGAACACCGCCAGTCCCATGCACGAGTAGACGAACAGCTTGAGGCTCGCGGCCCACTCGATCATCGCCAGGTGGCGTCCAGAGTACTCGAGCACCATCGCTTCATGGATCATCGTGAGCTCAAGGTGGGTGGCGGGATTGTCGACGGGAATGCGCGCGTTTTCCGCCAGCGAGACCATGGTAAAGGCGACGCCCGCGAACGCCATACTCGGATATATGACGAACTCCTTGTGCGCGAGCGTCTGCACGATCGTCGCGAGGGACGTCGAGCTCGAGATGAGCGAGGCCGTGAACAGCACCATCAGCAGCGCCGGCTCGGCCAGGAAGCCGACCATCATTTCGCGCCGTGCGCCGAGCGAGCCGAAGGCGGTGCCGACGTCCATCCCTGCGAGCGCAACGAACAATCGCGCCAGTGCGAGCAGGCCGACGAGTGCGATCGCGTCGGCAGCGGCGTTCAGCGGCAGGTCGGTATCCAGCGTGGGCACGATCGCCGCAGCGAGCGCGAGGCTGCCGAAGATAAGGTAGGGCGCGATGCGGAAAAGCGGGCTGGCGTTGCGCGCCAGCACCACCTCCTTCTGGAAAAGCTTGCTCAGGGTGCGGTACGGCTGCAACAGGTCGGGGCCGCTCTTGTTCTGCAGCCAGGCGCGGCACTGGTTGACCCAGCCAGTTAGCAGCGGCGCAAGCAGCACCGCCAGCATGAGCTCCGCAAACTGGGCTGCGATTCCGGCGGGATTGATCATTTCACCAGGAACAGCAGCAAGAGCAGCGTCGCGAAGCTGTACATCAGATAAACCGATATGCGCCCTCGCTGGAGCACCGTCACGAGCGAGGTGAGCCTGTCCACGCCGCGCGCGACCGGCAAGTAGAGCCAGCGCCACAGGCGGTCCTCCACCAGTTCCCGATAGCGCGGCCGCAGGTCGAACGGCGTCGGTGCAGAGTGTTCGACGCGAAAGAACGGCTCGAAGATCTGCCTGACAGGCTGACCGAAGCCTTCGGCAGTGTCCTGCATGCGGGCGTTGAGCGGTGCAAAGCCGCAATCCCAGGGGCCGGCGCGGCGCACGCGGCCGTGATAGAAGGCGCGCACCGAGAACCAGGCGAGCGCCACGAGAATCGTGATGAGCAGGAAGAACAGCGCCGGACTGTAGCTTGCGCGCCGCGGCTCGATCGGCGCGAGATAGAGCCAGCCGCCGGCGAGGCTCGCCATGCCGTGACCGGTGAGCGCCTTGGTCGTCGGATCGAGCATGCCGATCACCGTCGCAGGCACCAGCCCGAGCACGACACATGCTGCGGCGAGCAGCAGCAGGCCGACGCGCTCCCAGGGCCCGGCATCATGAGCATCCGTCAGCTTGGGCTCACGCGGCTGGCCCAGGAACACGACGCCGTAGAACTTCACCATCACGTAGCCGGCGAGCGCCGCCGTGAGCGCGATCGACGCCGCGGCGATCGGCACCAGCATGTTGAGATAGGAGTGCGGCAGGCCCGGGCTAAACAGGAACGCCTGCAGCAGCAGCCACTCCGAAACGAAGCCATTCAGCGGCGGCAAACCGGCGATCGCCACGGTGCCGACGAGCGCGGTCCACGCCACCCAGGGCATGCGATGGATCAGTCCTCCCAGGCGCCCGAGACTGCGCTCGCGCGTTGCGTGCAGCACCGAGCCGGTCGCGAGGAACAGCAGGCTCTTGAAGAATGCGTGATTGAGGCAGTGATAGAGCGTCGCGGTGAGGGCCAGCGCAGCGAGCGCGTTCATGCCGAAGCCGCGGAAAAGGATCGTCAGGCCAAACCCCGCGACGATCAGGCCGAGGTTCTCGATCGATGAATACGCGAGCAGTCGCTTCATGTCGGTCTGCACGGCCGCGTAGACCGCACCGAACAGCGCGGATGCCAGTCCGGCAGCGAGCGCAACGACGCCCCACCACCATATGGGAAAGCCCACCAGGTCGAAAGTGACGCGCAGCATGCCGTAGACCGCCGTCTTCAGCATGACCGCGCTCATCAGGGCGGAAACGGGCGACGGCGCCGCGGGGTGCGCTTCCGGCAGCCAGGCGTGAAGCGGCAGCAGTCCCGCCTTGGCCCCGAAGCCCACCAGCGCGAGCAGGAACGCCGCGGTAGCCCATCCCGCCGAAGGCGCCAGGGCACGCATGCCGGCGAAGCTGTAGTCGCCGCTGCCGCTCTGCAGGGCACCGAAGCAAAGCAGAATGGCGATCGCGCCGAGGTGCGCGAGGAGCAGGTACAGGTAGCCGGCGCGGCGGATTTCGGCCAGGCGATGGTCGCTCGTCACCAGGAAGTACGACGAAAGCGCCATCGATTCCCAGCCAACCATGAAGAAATAGGCATCGTCCGCCACCAGCACCAGCGCCATGCTGGCGAGGAAGGCGTGGTAGTAGAGCGCTTGCAGCCCCGGCGCAGTGCCTTCGCCGCGGCGAAAGTAGCCGCAGGCGAAGATCGAGATCGCCGCGGCGACTGCGCCGAGCATGAGCAGGAAGAACGCCGAAAGCGAGTCGAGCCGGGCGTGAAACGGCAGATCCGGTAGGCCGAGGGGCAGCACACGCGTTTGCGGCGGCAAGAACATGGCCGAGAGCGCCACCGCAGCAATTGCGAGACCGACCAGCGCGCCTGCGGGAAAGATCACTCGGCTCGCGATCCGGATGCTCGTCGGCGCTGCGAGCCCGCTGATTCCCAGCGCTAGCCAGGCGCAGGCAAGCGCGAGTGTGGCGTCAAGCGAACTCAAGTGCACGGGCGCATCGCTGACCGAAGGCCAGATTCTATCCGCGGGAGTTATTCACTGCGTTTGCCCCTTACGATTCGGTGCGCTAGCAGCGCCCCGAGGATGCCCGCCGCGCCCACCAGCAGCCAGTCGCGTCGCCGCCAGCCGCGGCGCTCGCGCGTGGGCGCCGAGCGCAGCATTTGCGTCGCCGTCAGCGTTTGCTCGCCGGTCTCGGGCTCATTCTGCAGCCCGGTGAGCGCGGCGAGGTGCTGCGTCGCCTCGGCGGAATCGAAGTTGCGCGACATGCCGCGCGCCGGCACCTCGCCCAGCGCCGCGGCATCCGCGTCCACGAGACGCGTACGGTCGAACGTGCGCTCGAGCATGCGGGCGCGCGCCGCCTCGCCAACGATTGCCGCTTGCGACCCGGTGGAGAACGCAGTCATCGGACGCTGCGGCGCCGGCGCCACTCCGCCGTGCGCCGCCAGCTGACGCTCGCACTCGTGCAAGTCTCGCGCTAGCTCGGCGGCGCTCTGGTAGCGCTCGTCGAGCGACTTGGCGAGCATCTTGGCGACGATGTAGTCGAGCAGCTCGGGGACGTCGAAGTTGAGTACGCTCGGAGCCGGTGGCGCGAGGTTGACAATCTGGTACATCAGCGCCGTGACGTTGTCGCCGCCAAAAGGCGCCGTACCGGCCAGCATCTCGTACAGGATGATGCCGAGCGAGAAGATGTCGGAGCGGAAGTCGGCGCGCTTGCCAAGCACCTGCTCGGGAGACATGTACTTGGGCGAGCCGAGCATCATGCCGGTCTGCGTGAGTACTTCGGATGCGCGCATGCGTGCGATGCCGAAGTCGGTGATCTTCACCATGCCGTTCGACATGATCATGATGTTGGGCGGCTTTATATCGCGATGCACGATGCCGCGCTGGTGGGCGTAGTCGAGCCCCTCGGCAACCTGGATCGCGATGGAGACGGCCTGCGCGACGGGCAATATCCGCCCCTCGCTGATCAGCGAGCGCAGCTCGGCTCCCTCGATGAACTCCATCGCCATGTAGGCGATCTCGCCGCTCTTGCCGATGTCGTAGATGGTGACGATGTTGGGGTGGCTCAGGCCCCCGGCGGCACGTGCCTCCTGGTAGAAGCGTGCCTCGTACCTCTCGATGCCGTCGCGCTCGAGCGCCATGTTGACCGTCTTGACGGCGACAGGGCGCTCGAGCAACGGATCGACGGCCTTGTAGACGACGCCCATCGCACCGCGCCCGAGCTCGGCGACGATCCGGTACCGGCCAATCGACTGCGTTTCCATTGCGGGCGTCTGCAAGTCTGGCACGGCCTCAGCGCCCGCCCTTCACCGAGCGGAACACGGGCCCCCAGACGGGGTGACCCGCTTCGGCGGGCGCGAGCTGCATCGAGGGATCGATTTCCAGCGCCGCGCGGAACTCATCGCGGCACGGCCCCACGCGCCCGTCTGCGCAGTTGATAAACGCCAGGTACTTGTGCGCCTTGACCCGGTCGGCGTTCGAAAGCCCCTGCTCGAGCGCGAGTTGCAGGCTGCGTGCCGATTGCGCGTAGTGGCCGTCGTCGTAGTCGCGCAGCCCCTTGGCGAGAGCCGCTTCTCCCTTGTGCGCGAAAAGGTCATTGAAAGTGCGCTGGAGTTCGCGCACCGGCTCCGACTGGCACCCGGCGAGCAGCAACATGACCGCCGCGGCGAGCAGGCATAGGATCCGTGCGCGGTTCGCGACCATGTCAGCGGAACTGATGGCGGACGCGGATCGACTCTCCGGAGCGAACCGTGACGGTCTCGATCCGGGCCGGGAATGTAGTGTTGCGAATCTCAATCGTGTGCATTCCCGCTGGCAACTCCAGTTCGCGCAGCGGCGGGCTGACACCCCGCTTGGTGCCGTCGACCACAATCTCCCCCCAAGGGCTGATCGCAAGCTGAATCGTACCCGAGGGGGGCGGCGCAGCCTTCGATCGGGCTTCTTCAGTCGACGCAAGGGGCCGCTGTTTGCCGGAATTTGCATTCGCCTTCGTCGGCTTGTGGGCGGGAGCCGGCGCTTGCGATGGCGCCGCTCTCGGGGGTTCCTTGACGGCGGGCGGCGCCGCGCCCTGCTTGACGGCGTCGGCGGCCGGCGCCGGCTCCTGCCCCGCCTTGGGGACCGGAGGGGCGCTTTCGGCAAGGGGGTTCTCGGCTGTCGTTGCAGGCGGCGCGTTCGTGCCATGCATCCCGGCGCGTAACGCGATGCCTGAGCCCGCGAACAGCAGGAACACGAGCGGTGCCGCGACCAGCGCTCCGCGGTGAAGACCGGCCGGTCCCGGCGCGGAGAACCAGCCGCCCGCCCGCTGCGTGCGCTTTACACGCGACATCGTTTCTTCGACGCGGCGCGCCGCGGTCGGGCCCGATATGACCGCATAGACCTCGTGCTCGCGCACGTGCTTGTCGGTGCGCAATCCAACGTGCGTGAACAACCTGGTGTAGTCCCGCGACAGGCGCGATACGACTTCGTAGAACGAGCGCGATACCAGCAGCTGGCCCGGCTGCGCGAAGCCCATCACCCGCTGCGCCACGTTTATGCCGTCGCCGATGATGTTCATCTGCCCGTTCAGATCCTTCAGCAGCCTCACCGGCCCGAGGTTCACCCCGATGCGCACCGCGAGCGATCCGCTCGAGTCGCGAATCGACATCGCCGCGAACAGGGCATCCTCGGGGTCGCCGAGGAACGTGATCGCCGCACCGTCGCCGGTGTCCAGAATGATGCGGTCGCGCGGCGGCACCTGTGCGACGGCGTCGGCCAGGATTCCGTTGAAAGCCTGCTTGAGCTGCAGCTGCTCGCTCACCGGCTTCCTGGAATACTCGGCGATGTCCAGGAATACGACGCAGCAGACCAGCGTGCGGCTCGATGTCTCCATCAATCGGCGTTCGCCCGATGCGGCGCGCGCGGCCGCGACGGAATCATTTTACGCGCATGCCCGGCTGTGCCCCGGCATCTGCGGCAACGAGGAAGATGCCCGGCCCCTCGCCGGAGGCCGCAAGCACCATGCCCTGCGACACGCCGAAGCGCATCTTGCGCGGCGCTAGGTTTGCCACCATCACCGTATAGCGTCCTTTGAGCGCATCGGGCGCGTACGCCGCCTTGATACCGGCGAAAACCGTGCGCGTCTCGCTGCCGATATCGAGCGTCAGTTTCACCAGCTTGTCTGCGCCTTCCACCTGCTCGGCCTCAACGATGCGCGCGACGCGCAGGTCGACCTTGCTGAAGTCGTCCATCGAGATGGTTTCCTTCATCGCTGCCTCCGTGGCCGCGTGCTGCTGGTGTTGGGCGTGACGTTGTTGTGATTGCTGCGCGGGGGAAGGCTGAATGCTCTCCCGATTGGCGTTGACGAGGGTAGCCGTCTGTTTGGTGTCAATGCGGGTGATCAGGTGCTTGTATGGCTTAATTCTCTCGATCGACCTATCGAGGTCTGCCCACACGAATGGATACTCAAGTCCCAGGAGCTCCGCCGCGCGCTCTGCGGTACTCGGAAGAACGGGCGCGAGATAGTAGGTCAATATTCGGAACGCGTTAACGCAATCCGAACAGAGCGCGTGCAACTCTTGTTTCCTGGATGCGTCCTTCACCATGTCCCAGGGCTTGTCCTGATCGATTTGCTGATTGATCAGGTCCGTCGCATGCATGATCTCGCGCATCGCACGGCCGTACTCGCGGTTCTCGTAGGCCTGACAAACTGTCTCTTCCGCGGCGTACGCGAGCATCGAGTACTTGCGAGTTCTTACCAGCGCCTTCGGATCCTCGTCTAAGACCTTGCCGTCGAAGTGCTTGCTTAGGATCGCGCCGTATCGACTAATGATGTTTACGTACTTGCCGACCAGGTCGCTATTCACGCGCGCGACGAAATCCTCGAGGCTTAGGTCGATGTCCTCCATCGTCGGCCCCAGCTTGGCGGCGTAGTAGTAGCGCAACCACTCTGGATTGAGCTCGAGCTTCAGGTAGCTCTCGGCGGTGATGAACGTGCCGCGGCTCTTGGACATCTTCTCGCCGTTCACGGTGAGGAAGCCGTGCGCGAAGATCTTCGAAGGCGTGCGGTAGTCGGCATGTTCGAGCATGGCGGGCCAGAACAGCGCGTGGAAATAGAGGATGTCCTTGCCGATAAAGTGCACCATCTCCGTGTCGCCACCCGGGCGAAGGAAGTCATCCTGCGCGAGCGGCGCGCCTTCGGCGCGGCGGCGCGCAGCGTAGTGCGCGAAGCTCGCGAAGTAGCCCACCGGGGCGTCGAGCCAGACGTAGAAGAATTTCTTGCCTCCCGTGCCCGGAATGGGGAATCCGAAGTAGGGCGGATCGCGCGAGATGTCCCAATCGGCGAGTCGCTGCTCGCCCGGCTCGCCAAGCCATTCCTTCATCTTGTTGGCAGCCTCGTGCTGAAGCCGTTCCTCGCCCTGCGTAAAGCGGCGCAGGTACTGCTCGCAGCGCGCATCCGACAGCCGGAAGAAGTGGTGTTCCGAGGCGCGGCGCTCGGGTGTCGCGCCCGAGA
This sequence comes from Burkholderiales bacterium, assembly GCA_035624235.1. GTDB lineage: Bacteria > Pseudomonadota > Gammaproteobacteria > Burkholderiales > SG8-39 > DAHVFK01. The sequence continues at coordinate 44,393 of DASPRX010000145.1, forward strand.
CCACTGAATAGGGATTCTTCAGCTCGGTTGGCGCGTAGGTCGAACCGCATACTTCGCAGGAATCGCCGTACTGGTCGCGCGCCCCGCATTTCGGGCACTCACCCTTGATGTAACGGTCCGGCAAAAACATTTCCTTCACCGGATCGTAGAACTGCTCCACCGAGCGGATGGCGATCAGCTCCTGGGCCTTGAGTCGGGCGTAGATGTCCTCGCAGAACGCGCGGTTCTCGGGCGAGTCAGTGCTGTAGTAATTGTCGAAGCCGATGTGGAAGCCGTCGAAGTCTCGCTTGTGCTCGTGCCACACGCGTTCGATGAGTTCGCGCGGCGAGATACCCTCGGCTTCCGCGCGCAACATGATCGGGGTCCCGTGCGTGTCGTCGGCGCATACGTAGTGCACCTCGTGGCCGCGCATTTTCTGGAACCGCACCCAGATATCGGTCTGGATGTACTCGACCAGGTGGCCGAGGTGAATTGCACCGTTGGCGTACGGCAGGGCTGAAGTGACGAGGATCCTGCGACGGGGCATCGACGGGCCTGAAACGGAGCGCACGATTCTAGCAAAAGGAGCATGGTTACTGCGCCTTACGCGTGCCGAATTCGGTACACTTACCGACTTTTCTCCCCGCACACCGCGTGCGGGGCGAGGATTCAGCCATGGCGATAAGCGAAGCGCAAGTCCAATCGGTCCTGAAGCAACTCGTCGATCCGAACACGACGAAGGATTTCGTGTCCACCCGCTCGGTGAAGAGCGTCAAGATATCGGACGACGACGTGTCGCTTGACATCGAGTTGGGATATCCGGGCAAGAGCCAGTTCGAGCCCATCCGCAGGCAACTGGTACAGGCGCTCAAGCAGGCGGGAGCAGCGGGCGTCAAGGTGAACGTCACGTCGCGTGTGGTGCCGCACGCGGTGCAGCGCGGTGTCAAGCTCATTCCGGGGATCAAGAACATCATCGCTGTCGCCTCCGGCAAGGGTGGTGTCGGCAAGTCCACCACGGCGGTGAACCTGGCGCTGGCGCTTGCGACCGAAGGCGCCTCCGTGGGCATGCTCGATGCGGACATCTATGGGCCCTCGCAGCCAATGATGCTGGGCATCGCCGGGCGGCCAGAGTCGAAGGACGGCAAAAGCCTGGAGCCGATGGAGGGCCACGGCATCCAGGCGATCTCGATCGGCTTCCTCATCGACGTGGATACGCCCATGGTGTGGCGCGGTCCAATGGTGACCCAGGCGCTTGAGCAGTTGCTCAAGGACACGCGCTGGCGCGAGCTCGACTACCTGGTCGTCGACCTGCCCCCGGGGACCGGCGACATCCAGCTGACCCTCGCCCAGAAGGTGCCGGTAACCGGGACGGTGATCGTGACCACGCCGCAGGACATCGCCCTGATAGACGCGCGGAAAGGCCTCAAGATGTTCGAGAAGGTCGGCATTCCGATCCTTGGGGTGGTCGAGAACATGTCAACGCACATCTGCCCGCAGTGCGGCCATGAAAGCCACATCTTCGGCTCGGGCGGGGCGGAAAAGATGTGTCGCGACTACGGCACGGAGCTTCTCGGTCAGCTGCCGCTGGACGCGAGCATCCGCGAGCAGGCGGATTCGGGCCGCCCGACGGTCGTGGCGGACCCGGAGGGCAGGGTGGCCGAAATCTACCGACGCATTGCGCGCCGCTGCGCAGTCAAGATCTCCGAGTCGCAGAGGGACATGAGCGCCAAATTTCCGAATATCGTGGTGCAGAACACCTGAGCCTGAGCCCGTGACAATCAAATCGGACAAGTGGATCCGCCGCATGGCGCTCGCCGAGCGCATGATCGAGCCGTTCGAACCCGGCCAGGTGAAGGAGCTCGGCGGCCGCAAGATCGTGTCCTACGGCACCTCGAGCTACGGCTATGACATTCGCTGCTCCAGCGAATTCAAGATCTTCACCAACATCAACTCCACGATCGTTGACCCGAAGGCGTTCGATGAGAAGTCGTTCGTCGACTTTCGCGGCGACGTGTGCATCATTCCGCCCAACTCCTTTGCGCTCGCCCGCACCGTGGAGTATTTCCGCATTCCGCGCAATGTGCTCACCGTGTGCTTGGGCAAGTCCACTTATGCGCGCTGCGGAATCATCGTTAACGTCACGCCTCTCGAGCCGGAATGGGAAGGGCACGTGACGCTGGAGTTTTCCAATACCACGCCTTTGCCGGCCAAGATCTACGCCAACGAGGGAGTGGCTCAGGTGATCTTCATCGAGTCCGACGAGATCTGCGAGACCTCCTACAGGGACCGCGGCGGGAAGTACCTCGGACAGCGAGGCGTGACGCTGCCGCGCATCTGAGCCGCGCGCGGGCCGCCGCGCGTAAAAAATCGTCCCTAAGCCCTTGACTCCGCGGGGGTCGACCCTATAATCGCCCCAAGTTTTCGGCCAACGTCTGACCGATCGGAAGGAGGTCATCATGACAGGCAAAAGGAACTCGGTGCTGCATCTGGACGTTTCCCAGCAGGCGCTTCCCGAAACTTAGTGACATTGGGAGATACGTGAATGGGCGCTCGCCCTAGCAGCATTGCTCGCAACAAGCAGACCGACCTTCCGCAAGAAGAACATCTTTTCGACAGCCATCCCGAAGTCAGCCTCGACTTCGAGATCGTGCGCCGGGCCGCGCGCGAAAGGTACACGCGGCCGTTCCTGATCCTCGATACCGGCATCGTGCGCGACAAGGCGCGCCGCTTCCGGGCGTCCATGCCGCGCGTCCGGCCCCACTACGCGGTGAAGGCGAATCCCGACCGGCGCGTGCTGAAGGTCCTGGCGCAGGAAGGCGTCGGGTTCGAGATCGCCTCGACCGACGAGCTCGATTTGCTGCTTTCCCTCGGCGTGAGCGCCGCAGAAGTGTTCTACTCGAACCCGGTGAAGCCGCGGGACGCCATCGCCTATACTGCGACCAAGGGCGTCGAGTGGTTCGTCGTCGATAGCGTCGATGAATCGAGGCGGGTGTTCGAGGTCAAGCCCGATGCCAAGCAGTATTTGCGCATCGCGACGCCGAACATCGGCAGCGATTGGCCCTTGTCGGGTAAATTCGGCGCGGGCGTCGCGGATACGCGCGAGATTATCGCCGCCGCGGCCAGGATGGGCGCAGATCTTGCCGGAGTCACCTTTCATGTCGGCTCGCAATGCCGCAATCCGGCCAACTGGCGGGTTGGGATCGAGAAGGCGCGTGCGGCGTTCGACGCGATGCTCAAGGCCGGCCTCAAGCCGCGGCTGCTCGACATCGGTGGCGGCTTTCCGGTCAGGCACGTGAAGCCTATCCCGTCGATTGAAGTCATCGGCGAGGTGGTGAACGAGGGGCTCAAGGCGTTTCCGGAGGAAGTCAGGGTGATCGCGGAGCCGGGCCGCTACATGGTCTCGGACGCGGGCTACTTTGTTTGCCGCGTGCTTGGCACGGCGATGCGCGCCGGCAAGCGCTGGATGCACTGGGACGCAGGGATGTTCGGCGGGGTGATCGAGACGACCGAGGGCCTCAAGTACCGCATCCGTACCGATCGCTCGGGTCATGACATTCCGTGGAACGTCGGCGGGCCGACTTGCGATTCGGTCGATGTCGTGCTGCGCGACGAGCCGCTACCGTCCGACCTGCAGGAAGGCGACTTCATCTATTTGCATAATGCGGGCGCGTACACGACGGCGTACGCGAGCCGATTCAACGGCTTTCCCCTTCCAGAAGTGAGAATTTTAGAAAGTAAGCGCTAACAAGCTCGTTCGTAGCGGACGAAGTCGAACCGCAGCCCGCCCGCTGCCGTATGCGGGCGGCGCTCGACCTCCCGCCAGTCGTGGCGGTCGAACTCCGGAAAGTGCGCGTCACCCTCGAAGGCGCGCTGGATCTCAGTGAGCACAAGTACGTCGGCGCACGCCAGCGCCTCGGTGTAAAGCTCGCCGCCTCCGATCACGAACGCGTCAGGCGCGTCGGCGCACAACGCGAGGGCGGCGACGAGCGAGGATGCAATGCTGGCGCCCGGAGCCTCATAATTACGGTTGCGGGTCACCACGATGTTCTCTCGCTCCGGGAGCGCCTTGCCAAGGGACTCCCAAGTGCGTCGCCCCATAATGACCGGATGCCCGGAGGTCAATGCCTTGAAATTCCTTAGATCTTCCGGCAGGTGCCACGGTAGCTTCCCAGCCGCTCCAATGACGCCGTTGCTCGCCACGGCGGCGACCAGGTAGAGCCGCGTGAGGACTGGGGCATCATTTCGGGTTCGTGACATCTGTCCTGTTCCTCGCAGAAGTTTGCATGAAATTATAGGCATATGAGTGCTAGTGGCCCTCCCGCAGGCACCGCGCTTCCTTACCCGCGCTCGTTTCTGGGGCTGCTGCTTGCCGGCTTCACGCTGGTGACCCTGCCACTCGTCGGTGCGCTCGCCTACTCGGCTTGGCACACGGAGCGCCTCGCCCAACAGAGCGGCAACGCCGTATTCAATGCTGCGCGGGCCGCGCGCGCGAGCCGAGCGCTCGTGAATCGCATTGGATCCATCGAGCGCCTGGCACAACAGATTGCGCTCACCTCGGACAACGAGCTGATGGATGACTTCACCAAGGTGCATGCGAGCTTCAAGCAGGTCGCAGGCGAGCTGGCGCGGCTGCCGCTGGACCGTGCGCAGGTCAGCGCGCTCAATCGGACGGTCGAAGAGGAGCAGGCGTTGTATGACCAGCTGAGCGCCGACCCGCGGCCGGCGCTCGATCCACGCGTGGTGGCCGACAAGACCGGCCAACTCGCCGAAGATGCGTATCAGACGCTCGCCATCAGCTATCTGGTGGCAGACCGCGAGGTCGAGCGCCTCCGCGCCAACGCGGAAATGGTGCAGCAGCGGCTGATCCTTCTGGTGATCTTCAGCACAGCGCTGGCGCTTGCCACCGCGCTTGCGCTGACGCGCTTCATCGTGAGGCCCATTGCCCAGCTGGACGCATCGATTCGGCAGCTTGGCGGGGCGGACTTTGCGCGCCCGATCAAAGTGCACGGGCCGGCCGACCTGCAGTTCCTTGGCGAGCGGCTGGACTGGCTGCGCCGTCGGCTCACCGAGCTGGAAGCCGAGAAGAACCGTTTCCTGCGAAACCTGTCTCACGAGCTCAAGACTCCGCTTACAGCCCTTCGGGAGGGTGCCGAGCTGCTGAACGACGAGGTCGCCGGACCATTGGCACCGGCGCAACGACAGGTGGTCGCCATCATGCGCGACAACAGCCTGAAGCTGCAGCGCATGATCGAGGACCTGCTCGATTACCAGCGCGCGCTGCGCGCGGCGGCTTCGCTCGACGCAAAGCCTGTGGCGCTGCAAGAGCTGGTGCGCGAAGCCGCCCGCGCCCATCAGCTTGCCGCCCGCGCCAAGCGCCAGCGCTTGGCGCTTGAGCTTGAGCCGGTGATCCTGCTTGCGGACGCCGAAAAGTTGCGCTCCATCGTCGACAACCTGTTGGGCAATGCCGTGAAGTTCACGCCCGAGGACGGCACCATCTCCGTGCTTTCCCGTGCGCGCGACGGGGAGGTCACGATCGAAGTGATCGATTCGGGGCCCGGCGTGCCGTCTGAGGAGCGAGAATCGATCTTCGACAGCTTTTATCGCGGCCGCGCCCAAGCAAGCGGTCGCGTGGAGGGCAGCGGACTCGGACTCGCCATCGCGCGTGAGTACGTCGAGGCGCACGGTGGGCGCATCGACGTGGTAGCCGGCGCACGCGGGGGTCACTTCCGGGTGACGCTCCCGCACAGGACGGCTGCGGCCATCGCGGAGGCGGCATGAGGCGGCTCGCCGCAGCGCTCGCAGTAATGCTCGGCGGTTGTGCGCTCCTGTCGCCCCAGGCGCGCGAATCGACCGACGTGAGCCGCATTACCTCCGAGACCGTGACAGCGTCGCGGGCAGCGGCCGACACCCAGCGACAGGCGCTCGAGCGCGCAAAGCGCGACTATCGACGCGAACCGAGCGACGCCAACCGCCTGCGGCTCGCGGCCATGCTGGTGACCCTGCCGGACCCGCTGCGCGACGAAGCGCACGCGCTCACGCTGCTCAAGTCGCTGGCAACGCAGGACAGCAGGTCGCCCTACTGCAGCTTCGCGCTACTGCTCACCAGCGAGATCGCCGAGCGGCAGCGCCTTGCGCAGGAGAACGAGCGTCTCGCGCGCGAGGGTCAGAAGCGCGAAGAAGCGCTGCAGAAGCAACTCGATGCATTCAAGTCCATCGAACGCGGCATAATCCGGCGCGAGGAGGCCGCGCGCCAACCGGAGATGAAACCATGAATTCCGACGCCCCCAAAATCCTGCTGGTCGACGACGACAAGGACCTGCTGCAGCTGATCGTGATGCGTCTTTCCGCGGCGGGCTATACGGTGGCGACCGCCGATTCCGGCGAGAGCGCGCTCGCCAGCCTCGCCGTCTCGCGGCCCCAGCTCGTGATCACCGACCTGCGCATGCACGGCATGGACGGGCTCGCGCTGTTCGACGCTATCCATCGCCACGCTCCCTCGCTGCCGGTCGTGATCCTGACCGCGCACGGCACCATCCCCGAGGCGGTGGCGGCGACCCGGCGCGGCGTGTTCAGCTTTCTGACCAAGCCGTTTGACAGCAAGCTGCTGCTCGATACCGTGTCGGACGCGTTGCGGCTCTCCAGCCCGCCCGCCGGCGGTCAGGGAGAGGATTGGCGCGCGGGAATCATCACGCGCTCCCCCGCCATGGAGGACCTGCTCGCGCAGGCACGCCGGGTCGCCGCATCGGACGCGAGCGTGTGCATCTACGGCCAGAGCGGCACCGGAAAGGAACTGCTAGCGCGCGCGATTCACCGTTCGAGCCGGCGTACCGGCGCTCCCTTCGTCGCTGTGAACTGCAGCGCAATTCCCGAGGGGCTGCTCGAGTCCGAGCTGTTCGGTCACAGAAAGGGATCGTTCACCGGCGCCACGCAGGACCGTCGCGGCCTGTTTCAGGCCGCGCAGGGCGGTACGCTCTTCCTAGACGAGGTCGGCGACATGCCCCTCGCGATCCAGGTCAAGCTGCTGCGTGCGCTCGAGGAGCGCGTCGTGCGGCCGGTCGGCTCGAACGAGGCAGTAGCGGTCGACGTGCGCATCATCTCCGCCACGCATCGCCGGCTTGAGGAGCGCATCGCCGCCGGCGAATTCCGCGAAGATCTCTTTTACCGCCTGAATGTCGTCAAGCTCTCCCTGCCGGCCCTCGCCGAACGTCGCGAAGACATCCCGCTGCTCGCCAACCACTTCCTCGAGCGCATGGCCGAGCGTTACGGGCGCCCGCGGCTCGCCTTTTCGCCCGAGGCCATGCAGCGTCTGGTGTCCGCGTCCTGGCCCGGCAACGTGCGTCAGCTGCTGAACGTGGTGGAGCAGTCGGTGGCGCTGTCGGCCACGGAAGTGGTGCCGGCGTCGCTGGTCAACCAGGCGCTCGACGCGCGCGACTCGAGCCTCACGCCGCTCGATGAGGCGCGCCGCGCCTTCGAGCGCGACTACCTGGTGCGAATCCTGAAGATCACCAGCGGCAATGTCACGCAGGCTGCCAGGCTCGCCGGACGCAATCGCACGGAGTTCTACCGCTTGCTCGAGCGCCATGCGCTCGAACCGGGCATGTTCAAGGGCGCGGCACAGCTGCACTGAGGCACGGGGCGCGCCTGTAAGCCGGATGCGACCTCGGCCGACAGACGGCTGGGGTCTATGAGATCAAACCTCACTACCCGCTCGCTGGCGGTGTTGGCTGCCTGCGCGCTGGCCGCGCCCGCAATGGCCTGGCAGTGCGCCGCCCAGTCGCAGAGCGGTACCACCGCGCTGGTCGAGTTGTACACGTCGGAGGGCTGCAGCAGCTGCCCTCCGGCCGACCGATGGCTATCGGCGCTCGGCAAGACGGGTCCGACAGGCTCGGTCGTGCCGCTCGCGCTGCACGTGGACTACTGGGATTATCTCGGCTGGAGGGACCCGTTCGCCAAGCACGGTTTCTCGTTGCGCCAGCGCGAGCTCGCCACGCTTCGGCGCGCCGCCTTCGTTTACACGCCGCAGGTCCTGTTGCAGGGGGAGGATTTCCGGGGCTGGGATTCCGAGGCGTTTGACAAGCAGCTAGCTCGCATCAACGCTCAGCCTGCACTGGCCGCGATCCGGCTGTCGCTTACGCGAACACGCCGGAACGATCTTTCGGTCGAGGCGCGAGCGAAGCTGACCGGCGCACGCGACTCCTCTGGCGTCGCGCTCTACCTGGCCTCGTACGCCAACCGGCTCGTCTCGCGGGTGCAAAGGGGCGAGAACGAGGGCCGGAGCCTGACCCACGACTTCGTCGTGGTCGACCTTGCGGGGCCGTTGGATTTCGGGCCCGAAGGCCGCGTGTCGGCGAAGCGCGATCTGGCGCTGCTGGCCGGGACCTCGGCATCGCACGCAGGCGTCGCCGCCTTCGTCCAGGACCGCCGCAGCGCAAAGATCCTGCAGGCCCTCATGCTGCCGGTCTGTCCGGGTTAGGGCGCCACCCCGGGGGGGCAATCCCTCTCAAATCCCCCCCTAGTCGGGTATATTCCCGGGCTACGCCTGCGGTAGCAAGAAAAAAGAGGGAGGAACGGTCGTGCACGCGACGCAAATCCGGCAAAAAGACGGCATTTTCTACTTCGCTAGCTACAGGGCGCGCGAGCTGCTCTCAAGGGTGCGTTTCATCAGCCGTTTCTACGGCGAGGGCGAGGATATCGCCCCGGTGCGTATCTCGCACGACGACGACGTAGCGCAATTCATCGCCAAGATCGAGCGCACGGACGAGGCTTTCCAGCGCGCGCTGTCGCGCGCCAAGGTAAAGGCGCTGCGCAATTTCTACGAGACCGCGGTCACGCAACCCCCGATACCAGGTACGGTGCTCCTGTTCACCTCCGAGCGGCTCGCGTTCCGGCCGGGCGGCGAGGGGGGCGTCGGCGGCCTGACGGAGCCGAGCTCCAAGTACCTGATCATCGACGGCCAGCACCGCCTCGCGGCGCTGCATTTCTACCTGCAGGACAGGCCGCAGGAAGCCGAAACGATCCATGTCCCGTGCATCATCTTCGACGGCCGCAGCGAGGATTTCGCCGCCGAGATGTTCGTCATCATCAATTCGACGCCCACGCGCATCAACAAGAGCCACCTCGTCGACTTGTACGAGCAGGTCTCCTGGGCGGCACCGGATCGCAAGTTCTCCGCGCGGCTGGTCGAAAAGCTCTACAGCGAAGGCGACAGCCCGCTGCGCTACCGCATCAACCGGCTCGGGGGGCGCAGCCAGCGCGACAAGTGGATCCTGCAGGCCGAGCTGTTCAACGAGCTGCACCGCTGGGTGCGCGGCCGCTGGCGCAGCATCCAGGTCTCGGGCGGGAGCGCGCACGAGGTGCCGCGCTATTACGCGGTGATTCGCGATTTCCTCAAGGCGGCGCGCGCTGCATGGGGCGACGCCTGGGGCAAGGAGGGCTACATGGTCACCAAGCCGGTAACCATCAAGGCCCTCATCCGGGTGTGCGCCGACCTGGCGCGCGAGGATGCGGAGCCCGAGCAGGGACGGACGGCTCGCTGGGAGCAGCGGCTCGCACCCTGGAGCGACCTGGTGGACGAATTCCGCGACGACGGGTTCTACGAGCGCTTTGCGGCCAAGGGCGAGGTGGAACGCGTGGCCCGCATCCACCGCGATCTCGCGCGCGCCGCGAAGATCGAAGTCAGCCGCCCGAAAGGCTGACGACCTCTTCGGCGGCGAGACGCGCGATCTGCGCCTCGTCGTAGCCCAGCTCGGCGAGCAGCGCCGCGCTGTGCTCCCCGACGTCAGGTACGGGGTCCATGCGCGGCGCGAATTCCGACAGGTTGAACGGCGGCAGGAGCGCGTCGATCGTGCCGCCTGGCGAATCCACTTTCGACCAGCGGTTGCGCGCCGTGAGCTGCTGGTGGTTCCAGAATTGCTCCATCGTGTTCAGGCGTGCATTGGCGATGCCCGCAGCTTCCAGGCGCTCTATGACCCGCGCCGCGGTGAGCGTCGCGAATACCCGCTCGATCGCCGCGTGGGTCGCCTCGCGGTTGGCGTAGCGCGCCGGCCCGGTCGCGAAGCGAGGGTCGGCGGCGAGCGCCGGCTCGCCGAGCACCATTTCGCAGAAGCGGGCGAACTCGCGGTCGTTCTGGATGCTCAGGAAGACCGTGTCGCCGTCGCCCGCTTGGAACGGCCCGTACGGTACGATAGTCGCGTGGTAAGCCCCGCGGCGCGGCGGCGCGCTGCCGCCGTAGTGGCTGAAGTAAGCGGGGAAGCCCATCCATTCACCCAGGGCCTCGAACATCGTGACGTCGATGGTCGCCCCGTCCCCGTCGCGGGCGCGGCGCAGCAGCGCGGCGAGGATCGACGTGCAGGCGTACATGCCGGCGGCGATGTCGGCCACCGGGATGCCGGCCTTGGCGGGCGAGTCCTCCGTGCCGGTGACCGACAATAGCCCGGCCTCGCACTGCACCAGCAGGTCGTAGGCTTTCTTCGCCGCGTAGGGCCCTGCCGGACCGTAGCCCGAGATGCCGCACCAGATGAGCCGCGGGTGCCGCGCGCGCACCTCCTTTGCGCCCAGGCCGAGGCGCTCGACCGCACCCGGCGCGAGGTTCTGCAAGAACACGTCTGCGCGGGCGATCAACTTGTCGAGGATCGGCTTCGCCTGCGGATGCTTGACGTCGAGTGCGAGGCTCTCCTTGGAGCGGTTCACCCAAACGAAATGCGATGACAGCCCTTTGACGGTAGTGTCGTAGCCGCGAGCGGCGTCGCCGCTCCCCGGGCGCTCGATCTTGATCACGCGCGCACCGAGTTCGGCGAGCTGCCGCGTGGCGAAGGGCCCGGCGATCACCTGCTCGAGCGCGACAACGGTAAAGCCGTCGAGCGGCCGCGTCACGTGAAGTCGACGACCAGCCCTGGGAGCGGCAAGCCCGCAAGGGCGGTGCTCCAGCGATCGCCAGGGACGACCGGATGCGCGTCGGTCAGCGTGCCAGTGGTGACGATTTCCCCCGGCGAGAGGGCGGGCGCGGCGGACTGCCGCGCAAGCACCTCCACCAAGAAGGCGAGCGCCTCGAGCGGGCTGCCAAGCACATTGACGCCGCGGCCGCGGTCCACAATCGTCCCGCCCTTGCGTAGCTCGACCTCAAGCGCGGGCAGCCGGCCCGCAAGATCGGGCAGTTCGCGCACCGGAACGCGCGTGCCGAGCACGAGGCGCCCATGCAGGCCATTGTCGGCGGTGCAATCGGCGATCTTGAGCTGCCAGCCGGGGTGGTGGCACTGGACGATCTCGACGGCGTGCGCGACCCATTCGATCGCCCCGAGAAGGGCCTCGCCGTCGTGCGTCACGGGCGGCGTCGCGCGCAGGCCGAAGCAGATTTCCGGCTCGATGCGGGGCTGTGCCAGGCCCGCGAGCGGCACTGTCGCGCTCCCGCCCTGTGCGGTAATTAGGGTGCGGTCGCAGACCGTGCCCCACATCGGCTCGAAGACGCCGTAGCGCGGCCAGATGGTTCGATTGGTGAAGCCGATCTTGCGGCCTACCGGCCGCCAGCCGCGCGCGACGCGCAGCGCGTGCAGCCGGGTCGCTGCTGCGTAGCCGGCGGCAGCGGAGAGCTGCGCATAGCGCTCGCTGAACGGCGCGACAGTGCCGCCCGTTTCTTGCAGCGCTAGCAGCTCCTGCGCGAGCGCCTCGGTGTCTGGACCCTTGGCCACGATCTTGTCCCGTCGCTTCAGCCGATTGTACAGGGCGCGACTTGCTGCGATGAGCCGCCCGTGAGAGATTGGCGTTTCATCTTGAGTGCGACAGACTTCCTGCAGCGGATCTTCGGCGCCGCCCTCGGGATCGCGCTGTTCATCGCTGCGTTCATCTTCACTTCCGTGATCCTCGCGGTCGTGGCCAGTATGGCGCTCATCGTCTGGGCGTGGCTGTGGTGGCGCACGCGGGCGCTGCGGCGCGCCGTGCGGGAGGAGGGCAGCGTCGTGATCGAGGGCGAGTACCGGGTCGAGCGCGAAACGCGGCGACAAGACGACGACTAACCGCCCGGTCCAGCGGCCTGTGCTTGCTCGTGTAGGCGGCGCGTTGGCTTGCTCCAACGTTGCCCCCGCGGGCGGTTACACCACGCGCGTACGCACTGGCTTGCCGGCGAAGTGCAGGCGCAAATTCTCGATCTGCAGGTTGCCCATGGCGGTGCGCGTCTCGTTGGTCGCGCTGCCGACGTGCGGGAGAATCACCGCGTTGTCGAGGGCGAAGAAGGCCGGAGAGACCCTGGGCTCGTTGGCGAACACGTCCAGCCCCGCGCCCGCGATCTTTCCCTGTTGCAGGTATTCGAGCAGCACCGGTTCGTCGACCACCGACCCGCGCGCGATGTTGACGACGTAGCCGCGCGGGCCAAGCGCGTCGAGCACGCTCGCGCCCACCAATGCCTTGGTGCCCGCGCCGCCGGGGGTGGCGATCATCAGGACGTCGGAGCTCCTCGCCAGCGCCACCGCGTCGGCGTCGTAGGCGTAGGGCACGTCCTTCCGCTGGCGGTTGTGGTAGCGGATCTTCATGCCAAAGGCGAGCGCGCGCCTGGCGATCGACTCACCGATGCGGCCGAGGCCGAGCACGCCCATGGTCTTGCCGCCGAGCGAGGTGGTGAGAGGGTAATCGCCGCGCGCGCCCCAGTATCCGGAGCGCAGGTAGGCTTCCGCCTGCGGGTACTTGCGCATCACGTTCAGCGTGAGCGCGAGCGCGGTGTCGGCGACGCAGTCGTTCAGCACGTCCGGCGTGTTGGTGACGATGACGCCGCGTTTCTTGGCGGCCTCCAGGTCGATCGCGTCGACGCCCACGCCGAAATTGGAAATCAGCTCGAGCTTGGGCAGCGCGTCCATCAGCTTGGCGTTGGCGCCCGCGGCGCCGAAGGTCGCCACCGCGCGCACCCGCGGCGCGACTTCCTTGAGCAGCGCCTCGCGGTCGGAGGCCTCGTGCAGCTTGTGACAGGTGAACTCTCTCTCGAGGATCGCCTGTGTGGGCCGGAAGATCCGCGTGGTGAGGACGATTTCAGCCTTCATTGCGCTCTTTCTTCAGGTCTTGAATTTCGCCGCCAGCGTATCTGCGCCGCGCGCCAGGATTCCGACGTCGGCGCCCACCGCGCAGAACAGGCAGCCTGCGCCGAGCATCCGTCTGGCGTCGGCTTCGACCGGCGAGAGATAGCCGGGCGCCTTGCCTGCCTTGCGAATGCGGCGCATGGCCTCCTCGATGAGCGGCATGACGGCCGGATTGGCGGTTTCGCCCGGATGGCCCATCGAGGCGTGCAGGTCGGCGGGGCCGATGAACACGCCGTCGACGCCGTCGACCGCGCAAATCGCCTCGAGCTTGTCCAGGGCGGGCTTGGTTTCCACCTGCACGAGCACGCAGAGCTCGTCCTGCGCGCGCCGCGCGTAGTCCTTGACGCGTCCGAAGCGCGAGGCGCGCGTGGTGCCTGCCACGCCGCGCACGCCCGCGGGCGGATAGCGCGTCGCCGCAACCGCAGCCTTCGCCTCCTCCGCGCTGCAGACGTACGGGACGAGCAGCGACTGGGCGCCGACGTCGAGCACGCGCTTGATGGTCACCGTGTCGTTCCACGGCACGCGCACGATCGGTGTCGTCGGATAGGCGGCGGCCGCCTGAAGCTGCGCGAGCAGGCTCTCGAGATCGTTCGGCGAGTGCTCGCAGTCGAGCAGGATCCAGTCGAATCCGGCGCCCGCGATCACCTCGACGCTGTAGTGCGACGACAGGCTCGACCACAGCCCGATCTGTGGCTTGCCGGCCTTGAGCGCGCGCTTGAAAGCGTTGTGCGGAAGGTCCATGGGGCTCCCCGTTTGCGAGACGCGATTATCTGCGATCTGCGGCGTTGCCGCTCAGTGGATCTCGGGATCAGGGGTCGGCGCGGTGCCTTCCAGGAAGTCGAAATCGCAGCCGCGATCGGCTTGGGAGATGTGCCGCGAGAACACCGCGCCGTAGCCGCGCTCGTATTTGCGGGGCGGCCGCTTCCAGTCCGCGCGGCGCCTTTGCAGCTCCGCTTCCGGCACCTTGAGCTCGAGCGAGCGTCGCTCGACGTCCAGCTCGATCGGGTCGCCGTTCCTGACGAGCGCAAGCGGGCCGCCGACGAACGACTCCGGGGCCACGTGCAGCACGCAGGTGCCGTAGCTGGTGCCGCTCATGCGCGCATCCGACACCCGTAGCATGTCCTTGACGCCCTGCTTGAGCAGCTTCTTCGGCACCGGCAGCATGCCCCATTCGGGCATTCCCGGGCCGCCGAGCGGCCCGCCGTTCTTGAGGACCAGCACGGACGAGGCGTCCGCCTCGAGGTCGTCGCGGTCGATGCGCGCGGCCATGTCGTTGTAGTCCTCGAACACCACTGCGCGCCCGGTGTGCCTGAGCAGCTCGGGCGACGCGGCGCTCGCCTTGATGACCGCGCCGTCCGGCGCGAGGTTGCCCTTCAGCACGACGATGCCGCCGGAGCGCTTGACTGGATTGGCGCGGCGGCGAATCACCTCTTCGTGGTGGATCTGCGCGCCGGCGAGGTTCTCGCCCAGCGTCCGGCCGTTCACGGTCGGGCACTCGAGCTGCAGCAGGTCGCGCAGCTCCGCGAGCAGCGCGCGCAATCCGCCCGCGTAGTAGAAGTCCTCCATCAGGAATTCCCTGCCCGAGGGGCGAATGTTGGCGAGCACCGGCGTCCTGGCCGAGATCTCGTTGAAGCGCTCGAGTGGCAGCCTGATCCCGGTGCGTCCGGCCATCGCCACCAGGTGCACGATGGCGTTGGTCGATCCGCCGAGGCCCATGAGCGTGACAATCGCGTTGTCGAACGCGCGCGCATCGAGGATGTCGCGCGGCTTCAGGTCCTGCCACACCATCTCGACGATGCGGCGCCCGGTGAGCGTCGCCATGCGCGCATGGTTCGAGTCCACCGCCGGAATCGACGAGGCGCCGGGCAGGCACAGGCCGAGGCCCTCGGCGAGCGACATCATGGTGGCGGCGGTGCCCATCGTCATGCAGGTGCCCGCCGAGCGCGCGATGCCGTCCTCGATTTCCTGCCAGTCGCCCGGCGTGATCCGCTCCGCGCGCAATTCGTCCCAGTACTTCCAGGTGTCCGAGCCCGATCCGAGCGTGCGACCGCGCCAGTGGCCTTTCAGCATCGGCCCCGCGGGCAGGTAGATCGCCGGGATGTTCATGCTGGTCGCGCCCATGATCAGCGCAGGCGTCGTCTTGTCGCAGCCACCCATCAGCACACAGCCGTCGACCGGATACGAACGCAGCAGCTCCTCGGTTTCCATGGCGAGAAAGTTGCGGTACATCATCGTGGTGGGCTTCTGCATGACTTCGGCGAGCGCCATCGCCGGCATTTCGAGCGGGAAGCCGCCCGCTTGCCACACGCCGCGCTTGACTTCTTCGGCGCGCTGCCTGAAGTGCGTGTGGCAGTGATTGATGTCCGACCAGGTATTAACGATCGCGATCACGGGCTTGCCGGCGTAGTCGCCGGGCCCGTAGCCCATCTGCGCGGCGCGCGAGCGGTGCCCGAAGGCGCGCAGGTCCTGCGCGCCGAACCAGCGGTTGCTGCGCAGTTCGGAGGGTTTCTTGCTGTTCTTTGGCATGGCCGCCTCGCTGATGAAGAGAGGGGATTCTATTTCAGTCGAGCCGCGGCTTGCTTCCGCGCCGCGCGCCAGTTTATCGTTGCGAAGACGATTCCATAGGGGAGGAGAGCATGGCCGGTAAGCCCACGAAGCGCCCGGAGCCCAGGCAGGTACGGCCGGACGACGTCGATCCGCATCACGACTGGAAGCGCCCGCTGCAGGCGCCGGGGCACACGCAGGTCGACTTCGAGGAGCGCGTCAATTTCCGCCGCCTGCACGACTACCGCCTGGCGCGCGTGCGCAGCGCTCTCGCGCGTTCCGGGCTCGGCGCGCTGCTGTCCTTCGACCAGCACAATATCCGCTACACCACCAGCACCGTGATCGGCGAGTGGGCGCGGGACAAGCTCACGCGCTACTCGCTGCTCACGGGAAATGGAGACCCCTACATCTGGGACTTCGGATCGGCCGCGCGGCATCACAAGCTGCACGCGCCGTGGCTGCACCACGACCACTGCCGCGCTGGGCTGCTCGGCCTGCGCGGCGCGACCGGCGGAGACCTGACGCTGTTCCGCGAAGCCGCGCGGGAGATCAAGTCGATCCTGGATGCCGAGGGCATGGGCGACATGCCGCTCGGCGTCGACGTAGTCGAACCGCCTATGCTGTTCGAGCTGCAGAAACTCGGCATCGAGGTGCGCGATGGCCAGCAGGTGATGCTCGAGGCGCGCGAGGTGAAGAACGTCGACGAGCTGACGCTGCTCAACATGGCCGCGGCGATGGTCGACGGCGTCTACCAGGACATCGCCGAGGCGCTCAAGCCGGGCGTCATGGAGTCGCAGATCGTGGCGCTCGCCACCAAGCGGCTGTACGAAATGGGCTCCGACTGCGTGGAGGCGATCAACTCGATCTCGGGCGAGCGCTGCTCGCCGCATCCGCACAATTTCACCGACCGCCTGATCCGGCCGGGCGACCAGGCGTTCTTCGACGTCATCCAGTCGTTCATGGGCTACCGCACCTGCTACTACCGCACCTTCAATGTCGGGCGGGCAACGCCCGCCCAGCGCACCGCCTACATGAAGGCACGCGAATGGATGGATCGCGTGATCGACCTGCTCAAGCCGGGCATGACAACGGACAAGGTGGCTGCGAAACTGCCCAAGGCGCAGGACGCGGGGTTCGCGACGGAGATGGACGCTTTCGGACTCAACTTCTGCCACGGGCTCGGGCTCGGACTGCACGAGCGGCCGCTCATCTCGCGGCTCAATTCCTTCCGCGAACCGATCGAGCTCAAGGCCGGCATGGTGTTCGCGGTCGAGACCTACTGCCCGGCGAACGACGGCGTATCCGCCGCACGCATCGAGGAGGAGGTGATCCTGACGCCGAAGGGCGCGCAGATCATTTCGCTCTACCCCGCGGAGGAGCTGCCGATTGCCAACCGCTACTGACATGAAGATCGGCTGGATCGGCGCTGGCCGCATGGGCTACGAAATGGCCGCGCGCTTGGCCAAGGGCGGTGCGCACCTGACGGTCTGGAACCGCACGCGCGCGAAGGCCGAACCGCTCGCGCAGTACGGCGCCAAGGTCGCGCACGCGCTGCCCGAGCTCGCCGGCTGCGACGTCGTCTTTTGCATGGTCGCGACCTCGGACGACGTGATGGAGGTGATCGCGGGCGAGCGCGGGCTGCTTTCCGGGGGCGGCAAGGCGCCGCGCACGCTGATCGAGTGCTCGTCGATCTCGCTCGAGAGCTCGGCCGAGCTGCGCGCGCTGCTCGCGGCGCGCGGCATCGGCTATCTCGCCGCACCGGTGAGCGGCAACGCCAAGGTGATCAAGGCGGGGAAGCTGACGTTCGTCTGCTCCGGACCGCAGGCCGAGTTCGAGCGCGCGCTGCCTTTCCTGAAAATGATCGGGCCCGCGGCGAGCTACGTCGGCGAAGGCGAGCTCGCGCGCATCGTCAAGATTTGCCACAACGTGTTCCTCGGCGTCGTGATCCAGTCGCTCGCCGAGATCACGGTGCTCGCGCAGAAGGCCGGCGTGCCGCGCCACGCTTTCCTCGATTTCATCAACCAGAGCGTGATGGGCTCGACCTTCTCGCGCTACAAGACGCCGGCGCTCGTGAACCTCGACTTCAAGGTGACATTCACCCCGAAGCTGCTGCGCAAGGACCTGGATCTCGGGCTCGACGCCGGGCGGCGCTTCGAGGTGCCGATGCCGCTCGCCTCTGCGACGCGCGACTTGTTGCAGGCGATGATCGGCCGCGGCATGACCGAGCAGGATTTCGCCACGCTCATCCTGCAGCAGGCGCAGAGCTCAGGACTCGAGCTGCAGCCGGAGAACGTGCCGGTCGGCGACGGCCTGTCGTGACGGGGAGCTAGGCGGCCTTGGCCGCCGCCGCGAGCTTGAGCGGCGCGGCGGTCTGGCGCTGCAGATCCTCGAAGGACAGGCCTTCGACCATCTCGACGACGCGCAGCCCGTCGGGCGCCACGTCGATCACCGCGAGGTCCGTGTAGATCCGGTGCACGCAGGCGACGCCGGTAAGCGGATAATTGCAGCGCTCGACGATCTTGCTGGCGCCGGCCTTCGTCACGTGCTCCATCATGACGAGCACCTTCTTGGCGCCCAGCGCAAGATCCATCGCGCCGCCCACGGCGGGGATCGCGTCGGGCTCGCCCGTGTGCCAGTTGGCCAGATCGCCCGTGGCCGAGACCTGGAACGCGCCTAGTACGCAGAAGTCGATGTGCCCGCCGCGGATCATGGCGAACGAATCGGCGTGGTGGAAATACGCGCCACCCGCGAGCAGCGTGACCGGCTCCTTGCCGGCGTTGATAAGGTCCTCGTCTTCCTGGTCCGGCGCGGGGCGCGGCCCGATGCCGAGCACGCCGTTCTCGCTGTGCATGATCACCTCGCGCCCCTTGGGAATGTGGTTGGCCACTAGCGTCGGCAGCCCGATTCCCAGGTTGACGTAAGCGCCTTCGGGGATGTCGCGCGCGACGCGCGCGGCGATCTGGTTGCGGTCGAGCCTCTTCATCGAGTTTGCTAGGCGGCCTTGCCGAGCGCGGCGCGCGCTGCGACCCGCACGACGCGTTGCACGAAGATCCCCGGCGTCACGATTTCCTCGGGGTCGAGCGCGCCCAGCTCGACGGTCTCGCGCACCTGCACGACGGTGCAGCGCGCTGCGCTCGCCATGATCGGCCCGAAGTTGCGCGCGCTCTTGCGGTAGGTGAGGTTGCCCCACCGGTCGGCGCGGTCGGCCTTGATCAGCGCGTAGTCGGCGCGGATCGGGTATTCGAGGACGTAGTCGCGCGTGCCGATGCGCCGCGTCTCCTTGCCTTCGGCGAGACGCGTGCCGAACGCGGTCGGCGTGTAGAACGCGCCGATGCCCGCGCCTGCGGCCCGGATGCGCTCGGCGAGCGTGCCCTGGGGCACGAGCTCGAGCTCGATTTCGCCTGCGCGGTACTGGCCGTCGAAGTGCCAGGAGTCCGCCTGCCGCGGAAACGAGCAGATGATCTTGCGGACGCGTCGCGCCTTGATGAGCGCGGCGAGCCCGGTGTCGCCGTTGCCGGCGTTGTTGTTGACGATCGTGAGCTCCCTTGCGCCTCGCTCGATCAGTGCGTCGATCAGCTGCGCGGGCATGCCGGCGTTGCCGAACCCGCCGATCATCACCGTCGCGCCGTCCGCCACGTCGGCGAGCGCCATCTGCGGTGTCGGAAGAATCTTGTCGATCACCGGGCGAATCTAGGGCCCGCCTCCGCGCCTTGTCAAGCGAACGCCCCGCCGCGGTACACTTGCGCGCCTTGCCATCTTTCGCGGACAACTCCATGGCCGACATGCACGTGTTTCATTCCGCGCCGCTCATGCGCGCAATCGAGGCGATCGTCGCCGCAGGCGGCAGCGAGGCGCGCGAGGCACGCCTGGTGGCCGAGAACCTCGTCACCGCGAATCTCACCGGGCACGACTCGCACGGCATCGGCATGATCCCGCGCTACGTCGAATCGCTGAAGGAGGGCGGACTGAAGCCGAACCGCCATCCGCAGGTCAAGTTCGATGCCGGCGCACTGCTCGCGCTCGACGGCCAGGCCGGCTACGGCCAGGTGATCGGGCTGGAGGCGACCGACATGGCGATCGCGCGCGCCGAGCAGCATGGCGTGGCGGTGATGGCGCTCGCCAACTCGCACCATCTTTGCCGCATCGGCCAGTGGGCCGAGCAGGCGGTGGCGCAGAGCCTGATTTCGATAAGCTTCGTGAACGTCATCTCGCGGCCGATCGTCGCGCCCTACGGCGGCTCGGACGCGCGCTTCGGCACCAATCCTTGCACGATCGGCATCCCGCTCCCCGGCCAGCCGCCGCTCGTGCTCGACATGGCGACGAGCGCCGTCGCGCAGGGCAAGATCCGCGTCGCGCACAATAAGGGCGAGAGGGTGGCGCCGGGACTGCTGATCGACGACAAGGGCCAGCCCACGCTCGACCCGCGCTACGGCGTGATCGAGCCGCTGGGTGCGCTCACGACGATGGGGCTGCACAAGGGCTACGGTCTCGCGGTGGCGTGCGAGTTGCTCGGCGGCGCGCTCACCGGCGGCGGCACGCAGCATACGGGAGAGCGCACGAAGAAACGCGTGCTGAACGGCATGCTCACGATCCTCATAGACCCCTCCCGGCTCGGCACCGCGCAGGCGTTCGCGGGGGAGGCCGCCGCTTTCGTCGCGTGGGTGAGAAGGTCGCCGCCGGCGCCGGGCTTCGACAAGGTGCGCCTCGCGGGCGATCCGGAGCGCGAGACGCGCGCGCGGCGCCTTTCCGAGGGCATTCCGGTAGACGCCACCACCTGGCGCGATATCCACGCCGCGGGCGCAATGTTGAACGTTGCCGCCGACGCAATCGATCGGTTGGCGCGCGGGGCCTGAAGGGCTTCGAGCGCGTCGCTCGCGGACGACGGACGTTCGCGACCATCTCAGATGTAACTTCCACTTGAGTATTTAAGTGGCTGATTATTTGTGCCCTTTTTCTTTCAGGAATCACCCTTTCGATTGGCTTCTAAGTCTTTGTCTAAACGAGAAAAAATGCCTCCTTGAGCCTTGACCAGCCCCTTCCTTTCCCATACAGTGGGAAAATGTAGAAAAAAGTGGCAAAACACGGGAGTCGCACCCCGCGTGTCGGTCACCAGAGGAAAAAAGGGGCATGGGCGGAACGTTTCACGGGGCATCTGTCATCACGCTCGACGCGAAGGGCCGTCTGGCTATTCCGACGCGTCATCGCGATGCGCTGCTCGAGCCCGACAAGCCGCTCGTGCTGACGGCGCACCCCGAAGGCTGCGTGCTGATCTACCCGGAGAGCGCCTGGGAGCCCGTGCGCGCCAAGGTCGAGACGTTTCCCAGCTTCAACCCCCAGGCGAGCTGGTGGAAGCGGCTGCTGCTCGGCTTCGAGGAGCACGTCGCTCCAGACGGCTCCGGGCGCGTTCTGCTCTCCGCGGCACTGCGCCAGCATGCGCGGCTCGAGCGCGACGCGATGATGGTCGGCCAGGGAAGCTACTTCGAGCTGTGGGACAACGGCGTGTGGAGCGCGAAACTCGCCGGCGCCCTGGCAGGCTCGGGCAATCCGCCGCCCGGAATGGAAGGCTTCTCGCTGTGACGGCGGAAGCGAACGATGGGCGCCCAGACGCTCACGCATCGCGCAGTGCTGCTCGAGGAGGCTGTCGAGGCGCTCGCCGTACGGCCCGACGGCACCTACGTGGACGGCACCTTCGGGCGCGGCGGTCACAGCCGCGCCATCCTCGAGCGACTTGGCCCGCGCGGCGTGCTGATTGCCATCGATCGCGACCCGCAGGCGCTCGCCGCGGCGCGCTCGATCGTCGATCCAAGGCTGCGTGCGGTGCACGCGCGCCTGAGCGAGCTCGCCAGCGTGCTCGACGCCCAGGGCGTGCGGCACGCGCACGGCATGCTCTTCGACCTCGGCGTGTCCTCGCCGCAGCTCGAGGACCCGGCGCGCGGATTCTCGTTCCGCGCCGACGGGCCGCTCGACATGCGCATGGATCCGAGCAGCGGACAAACGGCGGCGCAGTGGCTCGCAGCCGCCACCGAGCGGGAGATCAGGGAGGCGATAGGGGGCTATGGCGAAGAACGGTTTGCTAAACAGATTGCAAAGACGATTGTTGCTGCTCGCGACCGCGAACCCATCGTTCGCACCAAGCAACTTGCCGATATCGTGGGTGCGGCGGTCCGCACACGGGAGCCGGGCCAGGATCCGGCGACGCGCACCTTTCAGGCTCTACGGATTCTCGTCAATCGGGAGCTTCAGGAAGTGTCGCTGATGCTGCCACAGGCGATCGCGCGGCTGGCGCGCGGAGGGAGGCTCGCCGTTATCAGCTTCCATTCGCTCGAGGATCGCATCGTCAAGCGCTTCATGCGCGCGGCCTCGCGCGCCGAGCTGCCGCGGGATTTGCCGATCCGCGCCAGCGAAATGCCACAAATGCCGCTCAAGATCGTCGGCCGTGCCATCCGCGCCTCGGCTGCCGAAATTGCGGCGAATCCCCGCGCGCGCAGCGCAACGCTGCGCGTCGCAGAGCGCACGGGTGCGTTGCTCGACCCGTCGCTCTTTGACCGAATCGAGCCCGACGCGTGGCGAAGCTGAACCTTCTCCTCCTCCTGGTTCTCGTCGTCTGCGCGCTCGGGCTCGTCACCTCCCAGCACAAGGCGCGCACGCTGTTCTCCGACCTGGAGCGCGAAGAGCAGCGCGCGCGCCAGCTGGACGTCGAGTACGGCCAGCTGCAGCTCGAGGCGAGCACCTGGGGGCTGCACTCGCGCGTCGAGCAGATCGCGCGCCAGACGCTCGGCATGCGCGTGCCGGACCCGCGCGGCGTGGTGATCGTGAGGCCGCCGGCGGGAGCGACGAAGTGAGCCTCGCCGCAGCGCCAGCGGTGGTGCGCCTGCCGGTATGGCGCGCGCGCTTCGTGCTGATCGCGTTTGTCGCGGGATTCGCCGTGCTCGTCGGACGCTCGGTCTACCTGCAGGCAATGAAGACCGACTTCCTGCAGGAGAAGGGTGAGGCCCGCTTTTCGCGCGCGCTCGAGATTCCGGCGACGCGCGGCAGGGTGCTCGACCGCAACGGCGAGGCGCTCGCGGTGTCCACGCCGGTCAAGTCGATATGGGTCATCCCCGCCGACGTCGAGGCGAGCGCACAGGCGAAGAGAAGGCTCGCGCAGCTACTCGGGCTGGATGCGCGCGAGGTGGCGAAGAAGCTCGCCGAAACCGACCGCGATTTCGTCTACCTCAAAAGACAGGTGTCGCCCGACACCGCCGAGAAGGTGGACGCGCTCGGGATCCCGGGCGTGTATGAACAGAAAGAGTACCGGCGCTACTACCCGGCGGGCGAAGTCGCCGCGCACGTTGTCGGCTTCACCGGCGTCGACGACACCGGCCAGGAAGGCATCGAGCTCGCCTACCAGTCCATGCTCGGCGGCAAGCCGGGCAGCCGGCGCGTGATCAAGGACCGCCTCGGGCGCATCGTCGAAGACGTCGGTTCGGTACACGCGGCGCAGGACGGCAAGGACGTGACGCTGTCGATCGACAGCAAGATCCAGAGCCTTGCCTACGGCGCTCTGAAGGACGCGGTGGCGGCGCACCATGCGAAGGCGGGCGCGATCGTCGCGATCGACGCGCGCACCGGCGAGGTGCTCGCGCTCGCGAACGTGCCCTCCTACAACCCGAACAACCGCGCGCGGCTGACCGGCTCGCAGCTGCGCAACCGCGCGCTCACCGACAGCTTCGAACCGGGCTCGACTCTCAAGCCATTCAGCATCGCGCTCGCGCTCGAGACGGGGCGCATCACGCCCGCGACCCGGCTGCAGACTGACGGCGGCAAGTTCCGCATCGGCGGATACACGATCCACGATGCGCACAAGGACGGGATGCTGAGCGTGGCGCAGGTCATCGAGGTCTCCTCCAACGTCGGCGCGGCCAAGATCGCGCTCCAGCTCCCGCGCGAGCAGATGTGGGACATGTTCAGGCGCGTCGGCTTCGGTGCCCAGCCGGCGCTCGGCTTTCCCGGAGAATCCGGCGGCAAGCTGCGCCCCTGGAAGACCTGGCGCCCGATAGAGCAGGCGACGATGGCCTACGGGCACGGTATTGCGGTGAGCCTTATGCAGCTGGCGCACGCGTACACCATATTCGCGCGCGACGGCCGCCTGGTGCCGCTCACGCTGCTGCGCACCGACACGCCCGTGCAGGGCGAGCGCGTGATTTCGGCGCATACCGCGCACGAGGTGCGCAAGATGCTCGAGCTCGCGGTGCAACCGGGTGGCACGGGTCCGCTCGCGCGCATCATGGGCTGGAGCGTCGCCGGCAAGACCGGCACGGCGCACAAGGAGCAGGACGGCGGCTATGCCCCGGACAAGTACATCGCGTCGTTCGCCGGGTTCGCCCCCGCCTCGGCACCGCGCGTCGTGCTCGCCGTCATGATCGACGAGCCCGACGTGCGCCTCGACTACTACGGCGGTGTCGTGGCGGCGCCGGTGTTCGCGCAGGTCATGCAGGGAATTCTGCGCATGCTGAACGTTCCGTACGACGCGCCGCTCGAGCCGCTCGACGCGCCGGGCGACGGCGACGCTGCCAAGGAGGGCACTTGATGCGCGGCCTGATCTACGCGGTGGTGGAGGCGGTTTGGCGGCTCAAGGGCTGCTGGGTGGACGAGTGGGATCCGCGCGACTGGACATTTTCACGAACCTCGCCTCGCAGGGAGCAATGATCGAGCGGCTCTCCTCGGACAGCCGCCGCTGCGCGCCGGGGGTGGCGTTTTTCGCCTATCCGGGCGAGACGGCCGACGGACGTTCGTACATCGCGGACGCGATCGGCCGCGGCGCGTCCGCAGTGGTATGGGAGTCCGCCGAGTTCGCCTGGCGCGCAGAATGGAACGTACCGAACGTCGGCGTGAGCGGATTGAAGCGCCGTGCCGGCACGCTCGCGCACGAGTTCTACGGGCGACCGTCCGAGTCGCTGTGGACGTGTGGCGTCACGGGCACCAACGGCAAGACCTCGACCACTCAGTGGCTCGCCGCGCTGCTGTGCGCGCGCGGCGTGAAGGCGGGGGTGATCGGAACGCTCGGCAACGGCTTTCCCGGCGCGCTCGCGGCGCCCGTAAACACCACGCCCGATGCGCTCGAGGTTCACGCCACGCTCGCCGCGCTGCGCAACGCGGGCGCGCGCGCCGTGGCAATGGAGGTGTCCTCGCACGGACTGGCGCAGGGCCGCGTCGGCGGCGTCGCCTTCGATTGCGCGCTCTTCACCAACCTGTCGCACGACCACCTCGACTACCACGGCACGATGGAGGCCTATGCCGAGGCAAAGGGCATGCTGTTCGACACGCCCGGGCTCGCCGCGGCGGTGCTGAATCTGGACGACGTGTTCGGCGTCCAGCTCGCGCGACGGCTGTCCGTGCGCGGCCTGCGCACCATCGGCTACGCGCTGTCGCCGGATGCGGTTGCACCCGGCAGCGTGAGCGAGTTCGTCGCTGCGCGCGAGATCGGCTTCGAGGGCGAGGCGATGCGCGTGCCGCTCGTGACGAGCTGGGGCGAGACCGAGGCGCGCATCCACCAGCTCGGGCGCTTTAACGTGTCCAACGCGCTCGGCGTGCTCGGCTGCCTGCTCGTCCACGGCGTGCCGCTCGGCGAGGCCGCGGCGCTGCTCGGCGATCTACCCGCCGTGCCGGGCCGCATGCAGCGCCTCGCGCGGCCCGGTGGGCCGCTGGTGGTGGTCGACTACGCGCACACGCCCGATGCGCTCGAGAAAGTGCTGCAGGCGCTGCGCCCGCTCGCGCACGCGCGCGGCGGTGCGCTGGTGGCGGTGTTCGGTGCGGGCGGAGACCGGGATCCGGCCAAGCGCCCGCTGATGGGCGCGATCGCCTCGCGGCTGGCGGACCGCGTGCTGCTCACCTCGGACAATCCGCGCAGCGAGGATCCGGCTGCGATCATCGCGGCGATTAGCGCCGGCGCCTCGGGCGCGCCGCTCGTCGAGCCCGAGCGCGCGGCGGCCATCGAGCGTGCGGTGCGCGAAGCGCGCGCCGGTGACGTCGTGCTGCTTGCCGGCAAGGGCCACGAGAGCTACCAGGAGATCGCCGGCCGGCGCCTGCCGTTCTCCGACGCGGCGCTCGCCGAAGCTGCGCTCGCGCGCTGGCGGCCCCGATGATGACGCTCGCCGAAGCCGCGCGCGTGCTGGGCGCCCGCCACTCGGGGCCCGACGCGCGCTTTTCGGGCGTCTCGACCGACAGCCGTGCCCTCAAGCGCGGCGAGCTGTTCGTCGCGCTGCGCGGCGAGCGCTTCGACGGCCACGACTTCCTCGACGCGGCGCGAGCCGCGGGTGCGGCCGGTGCGATGGTCGACGGCGCCTACGCGGGGCACGCGCCCCTGCCGCTGCTCGCGGTCGGCGACACGCGGCGCGCGCTCGGCGACCTGGCGCGCCATTGGCGCGCACGCTTCGCGCCGGTGCTCGTGGCGGTCACCGGCTCGAACGGCAAGACCACGACCAAGGAGATGCTGGCCTCGATTCTGCGGCGCCACGCGGGCGAGGACCAGGTGCTCGCCACGGCGGGCAACCTGAACAACGAGATCGGCCTGCCGTTGACGCTATTGCGCCTGCGACTCGCCCACCGCTATTGCGCGATCGAGCTCGGCATGAACCACAAGGGCGAGATCGCCTACCTAGCCGGCATTGCGCGGCCGACGGTGGCGCTGGTGAACAACGCGCAACGCGAGCATCTGGAGTTCATGCACTCGGTCGATGAGGTGGCCGAGGAGAACGCGAGCGTCTATATGGCGCTGCCGACGGACGGCACCGCCGTGGTGAACGCGGACGACCCGCACGCCGACGTGTTCCGCAGGGCGGCCGGCCTGCGCGGCAGGGTCGAATTCGGGCTCGGGGGTCCGGCTGCGGTCGGCGCGCGCTACGAGCTGAGGCCGCTTTCGAGCGACATTCGCGTGCGCACGCCCGCGGGCGAAGCACCTGCCACGCTCGCCATCCCCGGCCTGCACAACGTGCGCAACGCGCTCGCGGCGGCGGCCTGCGCGCACGCCGCGGGCGTCGCGCCGGCGGCGATCGGCGCGGGGCTGTCCGCCTTTCGCCCCTATCTCGGGCGGCTTCAGGTCAAGCGCGCCGCGCTCGGGGCGACCGTCATCGACGACAGCTACAACGCCAATCCCGACTCGGTGCGCGCGGCGATCGACATCCTCGCGGCCTGTCCGGCGCCGACCGTGCTCGTGCTGGGTGACATGGGCGAAGTGGGCGAGCGCGGCCCGGAATTCCACCGCGAGGTTGGCGCCTATGCGCGCAGCCGCGGCGTGTCGGACCTGCTCGCGCTGGGCGATGCGAGCCGCGGCGCGGCCGAAGCGTTCGGCGCCGGGGGTACGCACGCAGACTCGCTCGAAGAGCTGCTCGCAGACTTGCGCGACCGCGCCACCGCGGGCGCGACCGTGCTGGTAAAGGGCTCGCGCTTCATGCGCATGGAGCGCGTCGTGGCCGCACTCACGGGCGAAGCGGCGCGCCAGGGAGCGCACTGATGCTGCTCGAGATCGCTCACTGGCTGGCGAAGGATCTGCGGGTATTCAACGTCTTCAACTACATCACCTTGCGTGCGGTGCTTGCATGTCTCACCGCGCTTGCGATTTCGCTGGTCATGGGCCCCCTGGTGATCCGCAAGCTCACCGCCTACAAGATCGGCCAGTCGGTGCGCGACGACGGTCCGAGCACGCACCTCACCAAGGCGGGCACACCGACCATGGGCGGCGCGCTGATCCTGCTCGCGATCGGCGTCACGACCCTGCTGTGGGGAGATCTCGCCAACCGCTACGTCTGGATCGTGCTGCTGGTGACGCTTGCCTTCGGCGCGATCGGCTGGGTAGACGATTACCGCAAGGTCGTGCGGCGCAATCCCAAGGGCCTGTCGGCAAAAGTGAAGTTTCTGTCGCAGTCGGCAATCGGCCTCGCGGCCGCCGGGGCGCTCGCATGGATCGCGCAGAGCACGCCGGCGCTCAGCCTGCTGATCGTGCCCTTCTTCAAGCACGTCGCCTATCCGCTCGGGGTGGTCGGCTTCGTGGTGCTCACCTACCTGGTGATCGTCGGCGCGTCGAACGCGGTCAACCTGACCGACGGCCTGGACGGCCTGGCGATCATGCCGACGGTCATGGTCGGCAGCGCCCTTGGCATCTTCGCTTACGTGGCGGGCCACGCCGGCTTCTCGAAGTACCTCGGCCTGCCGTACATTCCCGGCGCGGGCGAGCTGGCCGTGTTCTGCGGCGCGCTCGCCGGCGCCGGCCTCGGCTTCCTCTGGTTCAACGCTTATCCGGCGGAAGTGTTCATGGGCGACGTCGGCGCGCTCGCACTCGGCGCCGCGCTCGGCACCATTGCGGTGATCGTGCGCCAGGAAGTGGTGCTGTTCGTCATGGGCGGCGTATTCGTCGCCGAGACCCTCTCGGTGATGATCCAGGTGCTGTACTTCAAGGCGAGCGGCGGCAAGCGCGTGTTCCGCATGGCGCCGCTGCACCACCACTACGAGCTCGAGGGGTGGAAGGAATCGCAGGTGGTGGTGCGCTTCTGGATCATCACTATGATGCTCGTGCTGTTCGGCCTGTCGACCCTGAAGCTGAGGTGAGCGTGTCGATGACCGAGCCCGTCTTCAGCCTGCTGCCCCGCCCGAAGCCGATGGCGCTCGCCGGAAAGCGGGTGCTGGTGCTCGGACTGGGCGACACGGGCCTGGCGGTCGCCCGCTGGGTCGAGCGCTCGGGCGGCAGCGTGCGCGTCGCCGACACGCGCTCGGCGCCGCCACGCGCCGCCGATCTGCGCTCCGGCGAGCTGGTCACCGGCCCGTTCGACGCCCGGCTGCTCGCGGGGATCGACCTGGTGTGCATCAGCCCCGGACTCGCGCTCTCCGGGCCGGTGGTGCAGCAGGTGCTCGCGCGCGGCGTCCCGCTGGTGGGGGAGATCGAGCTGTTCGCCTGGCAGGTGCGCGGCGGCCCGGCCGCGAAGATCGCGGCGGTGACCGGCACCAACGGCAAGACGACGGTCACCGCGCTCACGGGCCATCTGCTGCGCAGCGCGGGCGTCGACTGCGAGGTGGCGGGCAATATCGGGCCGGCTGCGCTCGACGCGCTCATGCGCAGGCTGGATGCCGGGCGGGCGCCCGCGGCCTGGGTGCTCGAGCTCTCGAGCTATCAGCTCGAGACCACCTGGTCGCTCGCGCCGGATTGCGCCGCGCTGCTAAATCTGACTGAGGACCACCTCGATCGCTACGCCGGGCTGGCCGAGTACGGCGCGGCCAAGGCGCGCATCTTCCACGGCGCCGGTACGCAGGTGCTCAATCGCGAAGATCCGCGCGCCGCGGCGCTCGCTCCCGCAGGAGGGCGACGCATTTCGTTCGGCCTGGACGCTCCGCCGCGGGCGGAGGATTTCGGCATCGCCACGGTGGCAGGCCGCAAGTGGCTCGCGCACGGCGCGCGCACGCTCATTGCGGCGGGAGAGCTGCCGATTCACGGCTGGCACAACGCCGCCAATGCGCTCGCCGCGGCGGCGCTCGCGAGCGCGCTCGGCGCCCCAGCCGGGGCGATTGTCGAGGGATTGCGCAGCTTCCACGGGCTGCCGCACCGGCTCGAGCGGGTCGCGCTCGCCGGCGGAGTGGCGTGGTACGACGACTCCAAGGGCACGAACGTCGGCGCTACGATCGCCGCGCTGCGCGGCCTCGACGAGAAGGTGGTGCTGATCGCAGGCGGCGAAGGCAAGGGGCAGGATTTCGCGCCGCTCGCGCAGCCCGTCGCGGAGCGCGCGAGCCGGGTGCTGCTCATCGGGCGCGACGCGCCGCTCATCGCGCGCGCGCTGGCCGCGAGCGGCGTGCCGCTGGAGACCTGCGCCACCCTCGAGGAGGCCGTCGCGGTCGCGGCGCGTAGCGCGCGCCCCGGCGAGGCGGTGCTGCTGTCCCCGGCCTGCGCGAGCTTCGACATGTTCCGTGACTACCGGCACCGCGGCGACGTATTCGCTGCCGCGGTGAGGGGGCTCGCCCGTGGCTAGCTACGTCTTCGCGCAGAACGCGCCCACCGCGGAATACGATCGGTCGCTCGCCTGGGCTGCGCTGCTGCTCGCCGCGGGCGGCCTCGTCATGGTGTATTCGGCGTCGGTCGAGACCGCCGCGGCGAGCCGGTTCACCGCTCACAACTACGCGTACTTCCTCCTGCGCCAGGGGGTCTTCCTTAGCACGGCCTTGCTCGCCGCGCTGCTCGTATTCCTGGTTCCGGTGCGCGCCTGGCAGAAGGCGGCGCCGTGGCTGTTCGTCGCAACCCTGCTCACGCTGGCCCTGGTCCTGGTGCCTGGCATCGGGCGAGAGGTCAACGGCGCGCGCCGCTGGCTCAGCCTGCGCGTGTTCAATGTCCAGCCCTCGGAGCTCATGAAGCTCGCGGTGGTGCTGTACGCGGCCGACTACACCGTGCGCAAGCACGCCGTGCTGAAAAGCTTCCGCAAGGGCCTGCTGCCGATGCTGGCGGTCATGCTGCTCGTCTCGTGGCTGCTGCTGCGCGAGCCGGACTTTGGCGCGCTGGTAGTGATCGCGGTCACCGCGTTCGGCATGCTGTTCCTCGGGGGAATGAACGGCAGGCACTTCGCCCTGCTGGTCGCGATGCTCGCGCTGGGCTTCGCCGGACTGGTGCTCTCGTCCCCTTACCGCATGCAGCGCATCTTTGGCTTCATGGATCCGTGGTCCGATCCGTTCGGCAGCGGCTATCAGTTGTCGCACGCGCTCATCGCTTTCGGTCGTGGCGAATGGTTCGGCGTCGGACTCGGCGCGAGCGTCGAGAAGCTGCAGTACCTGCCTGAAGCGCATACCGATTTCTTGCTCGCCGTGATCGCCGAGGAGCTCGGCATCGCGGGCGTGGCGATGGTGATCGGGCTGTTTTCCTGGATCGTGTTCCGCGCCTTCGTTATCGGGCGCCGTGCGGTCCAGCACGAGCGTCATTTCGCTGCGCTCGTGGCCCAGGGCATCGGCGTTTGGATCGGCTTCCAGGCCCTGATCAACATGGGCGTCAACATGGGGTTGCTGCCGACCAAGGGCCTGACGCTCCCGCTGATGAGCTTCGGCGGCACGGGGCTGCTGGTGAATTTCGTTGCGCTCGCGGTCCTCCTGCGCATCGACTGGGAGTGCCGCCAGCTCGCGCGGGGGCTGCCGTCATGAGCCGCACGATTCTGATCATGGCGGGCGGCACGGGCGGGCACATCTTCCCCGGCCTCGCGGTTGCCGAGTGGATGCGTGCCGCCGGCTGGGACGTCGTCTGGATGGGCGCGAAGAGTGGCATGGAGGCGCGCATCGTGCCGCAGCGCGGCTACCGCATGGCCTGGATCCGCGCCCGGGCGCTGCGCGGCAAGGGCCTGCTCGCCAAGCTGCTCTTGCCGGCGAACCTGCTGGTCTCGTTCTGGGAAAGCGCGCGCGCCCTGTTCGGTGTGCGGCCCGACGTGGTGCTGGGCATGGGCGGCTACGTAGCGTTTCCCGGCGGCATGATGGCCTCGCTGCTGAACCGCCCGCTCGCGGTGCACGAGCAGAACGCTATCGCCGGCCTCGCCAACCGCGTGCTCGCCGCGCTCGCCGACAAAGCGATGGTCGCCTTCCCCGGCGCGCTCAAGAACGCCGAGTGGACCGGCAACCCGGTGCGTGCCGATATCGCCGCGCTAGCCGCCCCGGCCGAGCGCTTCGCCGGCCGCAGCGGCCCGCTCAGGCTGCTCGTGGTCGGCGGCAGCCTCGGTGCCCAGGCGCTGAACACCGTGTTGCCCGAGGCACTCGCGCAGGTCCCCGCGGCGCAGCGGCCGCAGGTCGTGCACCAGGCGGGCGAAAAGCACCTCGAGGCGCTGCGTGCGGGCTACGCGGCGGCGGGCGTGCAGGGCGAGCTGGTCGCATTCATCGAGGACATGGCGCGCCGCTACGCCGAGGCCGATCTGGTGATCTGCCGCGCGGGAGCGATCACCGTGGCCGAGCTCGCCGCCGGCGGCGTGGCAAGCGTGCTGGTGCCTTTCCCGCACGCGGTCGACGACCACCAGACGGCCAACGCCAAGTTCCTCGCGGAGCGGGGCGCGGCGATCCTGCTGCCGCAGTCGGAGCTGAGCGCCGCGCGGCTCGCCGCGCTGATCGGCTCGCTCGACCGCGCGCGGCTGCTCGACATGGCCGCCAAGGCGCGCGCGCTCGGCCGGCCGCAGGCCGCGCGCCTGGTCGCTGAGCGCTGTATGGCGCTCGCCGAAGGGGGGCGCGCGTGAAGCACAAGGTGCGCCACATCCACTTCGTCGGCGTCGGCGGCTCGGGCATGAGCGGCATCGCCGAGGTGCTGCTCAACCTCGGCTACAGGGTGAGTGGCTCGGACCTGTCGGAGAATGCGGCGACGCGCCGCCTGGCGGGTCTCGGCGCGAAGGTCTCCGCGTCGCACGTCGCCGCGAACGTCAACGGCGCCGACGCGGTCGTGGTGTCCACCGCCGTCGCCGGCGACAACCCGGAGGTGATCGCCGCGCGCAACCGGCGCATACCCATCGTGCCGCGCGCGCTGATGCTCGCCGAGCTGATGCGCCTGAAGCAGGGCATCGCGATCGCCGGCACGCACGGCAAGACGACGACGACTTCGCTGATCGCCTCCGTCCTCGCAGAAGGCGGGCTCGACCCGACGTTCGTGATCGGCGGCCGGCTGCTCTCGGCGGATGCGCACGCGCGGCTCGGCAAGGGCGACTTCCTGGTCGCCGAGGCCGACGAGTTCGACCGTTCCTTCCTCGAATTGACGCCGGTGGTGGCGGTCATCACCAACATCGAGGCGGATCACCTCGACACCTACCGCGATCTCGAC
This sequence comes from Burkholderiales bacterium, assembly GCA_035624235.1. GTDB lineage: Bacteria > Pseudomonadota > Gammaproteobacteria > Burkholderiales > SG8-39 > DAHVFK01. The sequence goes on from DASPRX010000145.1 coordinate 76,763, forward strand.
GAGATCGTCGACGCGTTCACCGCCTTTGCGGGGCGCGTCGCGTTCTACGGCGCCGTGATCGCCTGCGCGGACGACGCGGGGGTCGCGCGCGTACTGCCTCGCGTCAAGCGACGAGTGGTGACCTACGGCGAGTCGACGGAAGCGAGCCTTCGGGCGCGAGGCATCCGGCCGGATCCGCAAGGAACGACCTTCGAGGTCTGGGAGGGGGAACGCTGGCTTCTGGGAACCGTGCGGCTGCCGATCCCGGGCCGCCACAACGTGTCCAATGCGCTGGCCGCCGTCGCCGTCGGACGCGAGCTCTCGATTCCCTTTCCGAAGATCGCGGCGGCCTTGGCGACCTTCTCCGGCGTCGTTCGTCGGTTCGAGACGAAGGGCGAGCGAGGGGGAGTGCGCGTCGTGGACGATTACGCTCACCATCCGACCGAGATCACGGCGACTCTCTCGGCGGCGCGACAGGTTTACCCGGAGCGGCGTCTGGTGGCGCTCTTCCAGCCCCACCTCTTCTCACGGACGAGAGACTTCGCGGCGGAATTTGGGCGTTCCCTGTGCGGCAGC
>DASPRX010000196.1:0-6065 GCA_035624235.1 Burkholderiales bacterium
CTCAGAGGATGCGGTCGAACCAGCGCAAGGAGAGCAGCGCGGCGACGATCGCGAGCGCCGCGCCGAGCGCGGCGAGCGGCGCGCTCAGCTCGGTGGTGCGGGCCCGCCCGAACGACATGCGCGCGCCGAGCGTGTCGAAGATGCGCTGCCGGCGCGCCGCGTCGCCGGTGCGGAAGTACTGGCCCCCCGTGAGCTCGGCGAGCTTCTTGAGCGGCGCTTCTTCCAGCCGCACGCGCATCGCCCAGCCCTCGGCGCGCACGACTGCGCCGTCGGTCGTGCCGATGCCCACGCTGTAGACCGGCACGCCGTGCTCGGCGGCGAGCGCCGCCACCTGCTCGAGGTCCGGGCCGACGTTGTTCGCGCCGTCGGAGAACAGCACGATCGCGCCGTCTGCGCGCGCCGCACCCATGGGCGGCTCGACGCCCGCGGGCGGCAGGATGCGGCCCTCCATCGCCGCCTCCAGGTCGATGCCGGCGTCGGGCAGCAGCGCGGCGAGCGCGATCACGATCCCGGTGCCGAGCGCCGAGCCGCGCTGCGCCTGAAGCCGGTCGATCGCCTGGTCGACGTCCCTGCGGCTGCGCGTCGGCGCCTGCGCCACCGCGGCGGTGCCGGCGACCGCGACCACCCCGACGCGCACCAACGCCGGCTGGTTCGCGACGAAGGCCTTCGCCGCCTCCTGCGCCGCCTTGAGGCGCGTCGGCTTCACGTCGGTCGCGCGCATGCTGCCCGAGATGTCGATCGCGACGACGACCTTGCGCGCGCTCGACGGCAGCACGAGCTTCGCCTGCGGGCGCGCGACCGCGAGCAGCAGGACGGCCAGCGCCGCGAACATGAGGACCGCGGGGAGCCGGCGGCGAAGCGCGCCCGCCGCCGGCCCGGCGGGCTCGAGCGGCGCGCCGCGCGCCGCGCCCGCCCGGCGCCGCGCGTAGAGCGCGGCGAGGACCGGCAGCGCCGCGAGCAGCCACAGCATCGCGGGCCAGTGGAACTCGAGCGAGCGGAACGCGGCTAGCGCCGTCATGCGGCGGCACGCCCCCGGCGGCTCCTGAGCCGAACGAAGCGCAGCAGCGCCTCGTCCAGGCGCTCGTCGGTGGCGAGCTCCAGGCAGTCGACTCCGGCGGCGGCGAACGACTCGCGCAGCGCCTGCTCGTGCGCAGCCGCCGCCTGCGCGAAGCGCCCGCGGAAGCCCGCGTCGCGGGTGTCGACGAACAGCTGCTCGCCGGTCTCGGCGTCCTGCATCACCACGAGCCCGAGGTCGGGCAGCTCGAGCTCGAGGGGGTCGAGCAACCGCACGGCGACCGTCTCGTGCCGGCGCGCGAGCAGCCCGAGCGGCTTGTCCCACCCCGGCAGGCCGATGAAGTCCGACACGATGAACACCGCCGAGCGGCGCCGCAGCATCCGGTGCGCGGCCTCGAGGAGCTCGGCGAGCGCGGTCTCGCGCCCCGCCTGAGCCTCGTCGCGCGCCAGGCGCGCGAGCAGGTGCAACACCTGGCGGCGGCCGGCGCGCGCCGGCACCACCTCGTCGACCCCGTTGCGGTACAGGATCGCCCCGACGCGGTTGCCGTTGCGCGTCATCAGGCGCGCAAGCGCCGCGGTGAGCTCGGCCGCGAGCGCGCTCTTGCGCACGCCGCCGGAGCCGAATTCGACCGACGCGCTCAGGTCGAGCAGGAACCAGAAGTCGATCTGGCGGTCCTCGTTGAACACGCGCACGTAGGGCGTCTGCAGGCGTGCGGTGGCGTTCCAGTCGATGTGGCGCACGTCGTCGTTCAGCTGGTACTCGCGCAGGTCGGCGAGGTCGAGGCCGTGGCCGCGCAGCAGCGTGCGGTAGTCGCCCTGCAGCAGGCCGTCGAGCCGCCGCAGCACCGTCCACTCGAGGCGCCGCAGCACCCGCTCCGGATCGCGGTCAGCTGCCGGCGAGCGCGACATGCTCGGCGAGCGGCTTGGAGGGCGCCGGCACCGCCTGCATAACGCGGCGGATCAGGGCGTCGGGCGTCTCGCCCTCGGAGAGCGCCTCGTAGGTGAGCACGAGGCGGTGGCGCAGCACGTCGGGAACGAGATCGATCAGGTCCTCGGGCAGCACATAGTCGCGCCCCCGCAGGAACGACAGCGCCCGGGCGCCCTCGACGAGGTGGATGGTCGCGCGCGGACTCGCCCCGAAGGCGATGTAGCGCGCGATCTCTCCGAGCCCGTAGCGCGCGGGATGGCGCGTCGCGGCGGACAGGCGCACCGCGAACTGCATGAGCCCCGGGTCGACGTAGTTGCGGCGGCACTCGCGCTGCAAGGCGGCGAGCTGCGCGGTGGTCGCGACCTCGGCGGCCAGCGGCGGCTCCCCCGTCATGCGCTCGACGATCACGTACTCCTGCTCCTCGCTCGGGTAGCCGACCAGCACCTTCATCATGAAACGGTCGACCTGCGCCTCGGGCAGCGGGTAGGTGCCTTCGGTCTCGATCGGGTTCTGCGTCGCCATCACGAGGAAGGGCTCGGGCACCTTGTGCGTGACGCCCGCGATGGTCACCTGGTGCTCCTGCATCACTTCGAGCAGCGCGCTCTGCACCTTCGCCGGCGCGCGGTTGATCTCGTCGGCGAGCAGCAGGTTGGCGAACACCGGGCCGAGCGCGGTGCCGAACTCGCCGGTCTTCTGGTTGTAGATGCGCGTGCCGACCAGGTCGGCGGGCAGCAGGTCCGGCGTGAACTGCACGCGCCGGAACGACCCGCTCACGACGCGCGCGAAGGTATTGACCGTGAGGGTCTTGGCGAGCCCCGGAACGCCTTCGACCAGCAGGTGCCCCTGCGCGAGGATCGCGACCAGCACGCGCTCGAGGAAATGGTCCTGCCCGACGACGACGCGCTTCACCTCGAACAGCACGCGCTCCATGAGCGCCGCGCTCTCGTTCGGCTGCAGGGTCCTGTCGTGCATGGCGCAACCCTCCTTGGGTCGATTGCCTCGAAGCTCAGAACGGCGGCATTCCGACCGCGCTGCCGGCGGTCTCCATCGTGGTGGCGAAGCCGATGCCGAGGAAGGTTCGCGTCGTGGGGTTGAGGATCGCGCTCACCACCCCGACCACCTCGCCGTCGAGCGTCACCAGCGGCCCCCCGGAGCTCCCCGGATTGACCGCGGCGTCGAACTGGATCAGGCCCTTGAGCAGCGCGCGGCCGTCCTCGGAGCGGAACTCGCGGTCGAGCCCGGAGACCACGCCCGCGGACACCGAAGGGCCGAGGCCGAAGGGAAACCCGACCGCGACCACGCCGTCGCCTGGGCGCAGGCGCGCGCTCGAGCCGACGGTCGCCGACGGCAAGTCGTCGGGGATCTTCTTTGCCCGGATCACCGCGAGGTCGTGGTCGGGCCGGGTGCCGAGGAGCACCGCCTCGGACTCGCTGCCGTCGTAGAACGTGACCACGATGCGGTCCGCGCGGTGAACGAGGTGCAGGGCGGTGAGGATGGTTCCGTCGTCGACGATCACCACCCCGGAGCCGATCTCGACGCCCTTCGCCTCGGCGTTTGCGGCGCCAGCGGGGAAACTCTGCACGCGCACCACGGACTCGCGCACCGACTCGGCCGCCTCGGCGGCCTTGGCCGGCAGGCTGTGCGTCTCGAGCGTGCGCAGCACCGCCGAATCGACGGCTTCCTGGTCGAGCGCCGGTGGGGCCGGCGGCCGCAGCGCTTCGCGCGCGAGGAAGGCGAGCCCGGCGAGCGCGACGCCGGCGAAGAAGACGAGCGCCTTGTCGTGCCGGCGCGCAAAGCCGGCGAGGCGGGCGGCGGGCGCGGGCCTCGGGGTCACCGGCGGCTCGGTGCGCGGCGGGCCGGGCGGGGCCGGCGGCGCGGCATTTTTCCGCGGCCGGCTCGCGCTGCTGTAGAGCGCCGCTCTTTTCATGCCGCGATCAGTATAAAGTAGCTAAAGTAGCGCGACGAGTTCGATGCGCTTCCTCTGGCCCGAGCTGCTCTGGCTGCTGCTGCTGCTGCCGCTGATGGTCGCAGCCTACGTCGGCATGCTGCGGCGCAAGAAGAAGGCGGCCCTGCGCTACGCCAGCCTGCGGCTAGTGCGCCAAGCCCTCGGCCCGCGGCCGGGCTGGCGGCGGCATGTGCCGCCCCTTCTCTTCCTGCTCGCCATGGCGGCGGCGCTCCTCGCCGCGGCGCGCCCGAGCGCGGAGGTCACTCTGCCCTCGAGCCACGCCACGCTGATCCTCGCGATCGACGTCTCGCGCAGCATGCGCGCGACCGACGTGGCGCCGAGCCGCATCGAGGCGGCGCAGGCGGCGGCCAAGGAGTTCATCGCCGAGCTGCCGAAGTACGTGCGCGTCGGCATCGTGACGTTCGCGGGCACCGCCGTGCTCGCGCAGCCGCCCACCGAAGACCGCGACCTGGCGCGCGCGGCGATCGACCACTTCGAGCTCCAGTTCGCCACCGCCACCGGAAGCGGACTGCTGGTGGCGCTCGCGGCGCTGCGGCCCGACGCCGGCATCGACCTCGAGCCGGTGCTCTTCGGCGGCGAGCCGGCGAGCGAGGCGGCGAAGGCGCGGCTCAAGCCGGTGCCGCCCGGCTCCTACGCCTCGGGCGCGATCATCATGCTGACCGACGGGCGGCGCACCACCGGGCCCGATCCGCTCGACGTCGCGCAGCTCGCCGCCGACCTCGGCGTGAAGGTGCACACGGTGGGCTTCGGCGCCGCGCCGAGCGCCGAGGACTCCGGCACGCAGGGCTGGTCGTTCTTCGCGCGCTACGACGAGCAGACGCTCAAGGCGATCGCGCGCTTCACCGGCGGGGATTACTTCCATGCCTCGAGTGCCGAGGACCTGCGCAAGGTCTACCAGAGCCTCAACACGCAGCTCGAGCTCGAGCACAAGGAACGCGAGCTGAGCGGGCTGTTCGCCGCGGCCGCGGCCGCGCTGCTCGCGGCCGCCGGGCTGCTTTCGCTGCTGTGGTTCCGGACGCGGCTCTAGCGCGGCGGACACTACCAGCTGCGCCACCCCCTGTGCAGCGGGAAGTACAGGCCGCGATGCGCGCCGCCCAGGGCTTCGGCATAGGCGTCCAGCTGCGCCGCGTAGCGCTCGCGCTGCTCGTCGAGGAAGGCTTCGATCCCGGCACCTTCGTGCTCGCTGAGCTTGTAATCCGCGACCCACTTCGTCCCGACAGCGTCCTCGAAGTAGCGGTCGATGCGGAAGCTGCGCGCGAGGCTGCGCAGGCGGTATTCGTTGCGCGCGACCGGGTGCGGGCCGAGCAGCCAGCGCCCGCGCTCGTCGGTGATGGCGTACTTGAGCGCGGAAGAAACCAAGACTGATGCATGCTCCAGCCGATCCGTGGCGACACCACGCCGGGTGAGCTCGCGAACGAATTGCGGACGAAGTGATTCGATTCGGTTCTCATCCCAGCCGCGCAGCGCATCCTCTGCAATGCGTTGCAGCCATCCATGCAGCACGATGCCGGCGAGACGCGCGGGTTCCTTCGCCCAGTCGAACGGAGGCGGTTCCTCTTCTCGTCCCTCCTCCGGCGCTTTCCACGCGACCGCGCCGGGCGGCTCAGGGAGGATGAAATCGGAGGGCAAGCGTCGCAATTCCCCCATGGGAAGCGAAGCTTTCGTTTCTTCGATCGGGACAGCGTCGGTGGGCAATCTCAATCGATCCCCCAATGCGTCCCAAGCCAGTCCAAGGAGGCTGCGTCGCGACGGCATTTTGAGCACTCCGTCTTCGTCCACTTTCACGCAGCCGAGCAGGTGCAGGTGCGACTCGGCGCGGGTGGCGGCGACGTAGAACAGGCGCCCGCCCTCGATGTCTTCGGCCTCGCGGTCGAGCGTGCGGACGTACCGGTAAAGCGGCTCCGCATCGCCGCCGGTTTCGTCGATCGGCGCGAGCAGAAGCTGACCTCCCGGTAAGGCGCGCCAGGCGAAGAGCGGCTTTCTTCCCGAGCGCGGCGCGCGGTCGAAGCCGGGCACGACGACGGTTTCGAACTCGAGGCCCTTCGCCTTGTGGATGGTCATGATCTCGACCGCGTCGGGGCCGGCGTCGACGTCGGGCAGCGCGTAGAGCTTGCCGAGGCTCTCGGCGAGCAGCTCGAAGTGCTCGAGCTCGCCCGC
>DASPRX010000090.1:0-11800 GCA_035624235.1 Burkholderiales bacterium
TCCCACCATGCCGTTCTATTTCGTCGGCAAGGAAGTGAGCCTCGAGGACGTGCGCCTGTCGCTGCACAAGATGGCCGACCGCCTGTACGAGCACCCGGCGACGGTGCTGGTGGTGACCAACATGTACTACAACGAGGCGCCCTGGCTCGCGCCGAAGGCGGTGAGCGCAGCGACCTCACTGGTCTGGCACGAGGTCGCGCTCGCCGGCACCACCGCGCACGAGTTCGACGAGCAGATTGCGGCGCTCGAGCCGTTCCTCGCGCGCAACTGGCAGGCGCGCCATAGCCCGAAGACCGGCAACCCGATCTACGAGCGGCCGGTGGCGCTCGTCATCTACCGCGAGGATTTCCGCTTTCTCCTGCACGACGTCGTCCCGCGCCAGGGCGGGGCGCGCGCCGACTACGACCTGGTGCTCGCCTCGCAGCCCTACCGTGCGCGCGTGCCCGCGGAGTTCAAGGCGTCCAGGGTGATCGGGCCGCTCGCGCGCGCGCTCGGTCCCGGCGGGCGCCTGCTCGGCATCCACAGCTACGGCAACGATCCCGGCTTGGAGATCGTGCGCCGGGTGTGGCCGAACGAGAACCCCTTCCAAACCGGGCGCCACGACCTGCTGCGCGCGGTGCGCGCCGAGCTGGGCCGCGATGCGCGCCACTACAACTTCAACTCCTATTCCGACGGCCGCGCGGTGTTCCGCTACGACATGAACACGCTGCCCACCGAGATCGCCGACAGCATCGGCACCTCGACCCTGTTCGCCGCCTGGAACGCCGCGGTGTACGTCGCGCAGATCGACGACGAGCGCCTCGCGGGAGCGCTCGGCGAGCGGCGCTACCTCGAGGCGACGCGCGAGGTGCTGCAGCGCCACGGCGGCCTGTGGTTCCTCGACGAGTCGTACGTGGTGTCGCGCAAGAAACGCTAGGAGACCGCCATGAGCACCCTCATCGCCGCACCGGACGCCGTGACAGAGACGATCGCCGAGCTGGTGTCCTGCGGCTCGGTCGAGATGACCGCGCATCGAGTCGAGGACGCGCGCGCGCTCGGCGAACTGCTGCCCGCCGGCAGCAAGGTATACGTCAACCACCTGCCGCGCCACTCGCTCGCCGAGACGTTCGCCGCGCTCGAAGCGGTGCACGCCGCGGGCCTCGAGCCCGTGCCGCACCTCGCCGCGCGGCGCGTCGCCTCGCGCGCGGAGCTGAAGGACTTCCTCGAGCGCGCCGTGCAGGGCGCGGGCGTGCAGAAGGTGCTGCTGATCGGCGGCGACGATCCCACTCCGCGCGGGCCGTGGGCGGACAGCGTCGCGCTGCTTGCAGACGGCGCGCTCGCCGGCTGCGGCCTGCGCGAGGTCGGAATCGCCGGCTACCCGGAAGGGCACCCGCGCATCCCGCGCGCCGCGCTCGAGCGCGCGCTGAGCGAGAAGCTCGCGCTCGCCGCCGCGCAGGGGCTCGGCGCCTACGTCGTCACCCAGTTCTCCTTCGCCCCGGCGCGCGTGGTCGAGTACTGCGCCGAGCTCGCCGCGCGCGCTCCGCGCGTCCCGGTGTTCGTCGGCGTCGCCGGTCCCACCGAAGCGGCGACGCTCCTTCGCTTCGCGCAGCGCTGCGGCGTGAGCGCCTCGCTGCGCGCCCTGCGCGCGCAAGGCATGGGCATCGCGCGCCTCGTCACCCACACCGACCCGCGCGAGCAGCTCGTCGCCGTGGCACGCTACTGCCTCGCGCGCGCCGCGTGCAACGTCGTCGGCGCGCACTTCTTCAGCTTCGGCGGCGCCGCGCACACCGCTAGCTGGATGAACCGCCTCATCGCCGCGGCGGGCTCCGCCTAGCCCCAGATCGCGCGCGCGGCGTCGACGCAGAGCTTCAATTTCGCGCGTTCGTCGGCGTCGGTCACCGGGTTGCCGCCCATGGTGCTCGCGAAGCCGCACTGCGGGCTGAGGGCGAGGCGCGCGGGATCGACATACTTCGCCGCCTCGTCGGCCCTCCTTTTCAGCAGGTCGAGGCCCTCGAGCCGCGGCGTCTTGGAGCTCACCAGGCCGAGGACGACGCCTTTGTCGCGCGGAACGAAGCGCAAGGGGGCGAAGTCGCCCGCGCGCGGCGTGTCGAACTCGAGCAGGAAGTGGTTCACCCGCGCGCGGCCAAAGAGCTTCTCGGCGACCGAGTCGTAGCCGCCTTCGGAGAGGTACATGCCCTTGTAGTTGCCGCGGCACATGTGCACGCCGATCAGCATTCCGGGCGGGCGGTTCGCGACCGCCGCGTTGATCGCCTCGACGTACAGGTCGACCAGCCGCTCGGGGTCGCCGCCCGCCGCCCGCACCTTGTCGCGCGCAGCCGGGTCGCACAGCACGGCGAGCGCGACTTCGTCGAGCTGCACGTAGCGCGCACCCGCCCGGGCGAGATCGGCGATCTCGGCCTGGTACACCTTGCCGAGGTCGGCAAAGAACGCCCCGGCGTCGGTATAGGCGCGCGGCGCCGCGAAGTCGGAGAAGCGGTAGAAGTGCATCGTCGAAGGCGCCGGCATGGTGATCTTGGGCGTGCGCCGGGTCGCGCCTTTCACGAACTCGTACTCGTCCAAGGTGATCGGCGCGCCGCGCGCCACCTTCTTCGTCACGTACGGCGCGGTGAACTCGCTCTCGTGTCCGTGCGCGTCGTGGAAGCGGAACACCGCCGACCGGACCTCCAGCCCGCCCGTCAGCTCGACGAAGCGCGCCCAGTAGGAAGTGCGGCGGAACTCGCCGTCGGTCACCACCTCGAGGCCGCAGTCCTCCTGCAGCCGCAGCACTTCGCGGATCGCCCGGTCCTGCGCGGCGCGGAACTCGGCGTCGGAGAGCTTTCCCTCGGCGTGCGCGCGGAACGCCTGGCGCAGGCTCGCGGGGCGCAAGAGGCTCCCGATGTGGTCGGCGCGGAACGGCGGCCGGCCGTTCGGTTCGATGGGCTTGGTCATGGCCACGGTATTCTATGGGCCACCTCGGGAGGAGCGCCATGGCTGACACCGACCGCAAGCACGCAACGCGCCGCAGGTGGCTCGAGACGCTCGAGAAGCACCGCCGCGACTTCGAGCGCCCCGGCTCGGCCGAGTACTGGTCGCCGTCGCTCGACTGCGCGCCGCGCGACGAGCTGCGGAGGCTGCAGGACGAGAAGCTCGCGGCGCTGACGCCGTTCCTGTGCGAGAACTCTGGCTTCTACCGGCGGCGCTTCGAGCGCCTCGGCATGACGCCGGACGACCTGCGCACGGTTGACGACCTCGTCAAGTGGCCGCCCATCGACAAGAAGGAGATGGCCGAGGACCTGATGGCCAACCCGCCCTGGGGCACCTACACGACGCACGACGACGAGATATGGAACCAGCGCGGCTGGACGCTGTTTCCTACTTCCGGCACCACGGGGCTGCCGCGCGTGTTCCGCTATTCCAAGTTCGACCTCAAGCAGTGGCAGTGGGCCAATGCGCGCGCGCTGTGGTCGCTCGGCGCGCGGCCGGGCGAGAAGGTGTTCCTGGTCGTGGGCTTCGGCCCGCACGTGTGGGCCTGGGGCGTGCTGCACGCGCTCGCGCACATGGGCATCCCGTGCATCCCGGGCGGCGGGCTCACCGCCGAGCTGCGCTGCAACGTGATCCTGCGCTACCAGCCGACGATCCTCGCGACGCTGCCCTCGCAGCTGCTGCGCCTCGGGCGAACGATGCAGCAGATGGGCCACGACCCGCGCAAGACTTCGGTCAAGACGCTGTTCACCGGCGGCGAGCCGGCCGCCGGCATCGCCGCGACGCGCGAGCGGCTGGAAGACCTGTGGGACGCGAAGCTGGTCGAGTTCTATGGCTGCACCGAGGCCGCCCCGCACTCCGGCGGCTATTCCTGCCCGGCCGCGCTGCGCCCGGACGGCAAGGTCCAGACGCACCTGATGGAAGACTTCCAGGTGTGGGAGCTGATCGACCCCGAGACTGGCAAGCGCGTGCCCGAAGGCAAGCGCGGCATCACGGTGTGTACCAACATGAATTCGGAGAGCTCGTCCCAGCTTCGCTTCGTGGTCGGCGACTACACGGTGTTCGACACGAGCCCTTGCGCCTGCGGCCGCACCCACGTGCGCGCGATCGGCGGCTTCCAGGGACGCGCGGACGACCTCATCAACCTGCGCGCGATCAAGTTCTATCCTTCGGTATTGGAAGAAGGCGTGCGCTCGGTGTCCGGCGTCGGCGACGAGTACGAAGTGGTGCTCGACACCAGCCCGGAGGGCATCGACTTCATGACCATCCTCGTGGAGCACGCCGAGTACCAGAAGCCCGCGGCCGTGATCGCCGCGGTGCAGAACGCGGTGAGCTCGCGCATCGAGCTGCGCGTCGGCGTGGAGGTGCTGCCTCCCGACACGCTGCCCAAGACCGAGTTCAAGGCGAAGCGCATCAAGGACCGGCGCAAGAAAGCGTAGGCGACCGACTTGCGCTCGCTCCTCGGTTTTCTCGGCCGGCACGCGCGCTGGGCGCTGCCCGCGGGCGTGTTCGTGGGCATCGCGCTGCCCGATCTGGCCGCGCTGCTGCGCCCGCTGCTCACGTACCTGGTGATCGGCACGCTCACCACGGCGCTGCTGCGGCTCGACTGGGGACGCTTCGCCGAGGCCGCGCGGCGCCCGGCGCTGCCCGCCTGGATAGCGCTCTGGCAGCTCGTCGCCTCGCCGCTCCTGGTCTGGTTCGCGGCGGGCTTGGTTGGTCTAGCGGCCGAGCTGCGCCTGGTGACGGTGCTCCAGGCGGCCGCGCCGCCGATCGGCTCGGCCGCGGTGTTCGCGCTGATCCTCGGGCTTGACGGCGTGCTCGCGGTCGTCGCCACGATGGCGACCACCCTGCTCCTGCCGCTCACGCTGACGCCGCTCGTCGGGCTGCTGCTGCCGCACACGGGGCTCCACGTCGATCTCGGAGCGTTCTTCGTGCGCGTGACGCTGGTGGTTGTCGCGCCGTTCGCGCTCGCGCTTGCGCTGCGGCGCTCGATCGGAATCGCGCGCCTCGCGCGCAACGACGAGCTGCTCGCGGGCCTGAACGTGGTGCTGCTGGTCGTGTTCGCGATCCTGGTGATGGACGGCGTGACGGCGCGGCTGCTCGCCGACCCGCGCTTCATCGGCGTGCTGTTCGTCACCGCCTGCGTCTCGACCGCGCTGCTCCACCTCGCGGGCTTCGCGCTCTTCCGCCGCGCGGGAGCCGCGGCGGCCTACGGCGCAGCGCTCCTGAGCGGCAACCGCAACATGGGATTGATGCTCGCGATCACCGCAGGCACTGCGGGCCCGGCCTTCTCGCTCTACGTCGGCGTCACCCAGATCCCGATGTACTTCGCGCCGCTCGCGCTCACGCCCTTCGTGCGGCGCAGCCGCCGCTAGCTCAGAGCGGAAAGCGCGCGACCGGCACGCCGGCCACGCCGAGCTCGAGCCGCACGGTGCAGCCCGCGTTCGCGTCCGGATCGCGTACCAGCGAGGTGACGTACACCGTCTTCAGGTCGTCGCCCGCGAAGCACGGCATGGTGGGATTGGGCATCGGCAGCGCGACGCGCCGCACGAGCTCGCCCTCGGCCGACCAACGGTTCAGGCATCCGGCCGAGACGCCCGCGCTCCAGTAGAAGCCCTCGACGTCGGTCGCGCCGCCGTCCGGCCGCCCCTGCTCGAGCGTCGGCCGCGCGATCTCGTGCTGGCGCGAAATCGCGCCCGTCGCCGGATCGTGGCGGTAGCGCCGGATCCAGATGCCGCGGCTGTCGGAGTGGAACAGCGTGCGGCCGTCGGCCGACCAGGCGAGCCCGTTCGACACGCGCAGCCCGCTCGCCTTCTTCTCCACGCGTCCGTCGGCGGTGACGCGGTACAGGCTACCGGTCGCCGCCAGAGCCGGCGTGTCGTCCATCGAGCCGACCCAGAAGCTGCCGTCGGGCGCCACCTTGCCGTCGTTCAGCCGGTTGCCCTCGGGCGCGTCGGGCTCGACGTCGGTGAAATGCTCGAGCTTGCCGCTCGCCGGCGCGAGCAGGTGCAGGGCGCGGCGCAACGAGACGAGCACCCGGCCGCCCTCGCACAGTCCGATCGAGCCGCAGCGCTCGCGCATCGGCCAGGTGTCGAGCCGCCCGGTCTCGACGTCCAGCCGGTGCACGGCCGGCGCGTGCACGTCGACGAACCACAGCGCGCGCGAGCGCGCGTCCCACACCGGCGATTCGCCGAGCTGCGTGCGAAAGGGCAGGATCTCCATGCGCGCACCCTACTCCTTCCCGGCGAACAGCTCGAGGATCAGCTCGCGCAGCCAGCGGTTGCCGGGGTCGCGGTCGAAGCGCTCATGCCAGTGCACGCCGACGTCGGCGGGCGGAATCGTCACCGGCGGCGGCAGCGACTTGAAGCGCCCGCCCTGCTCGTACACGCGCGCCACCCGGCTCGGAAGCGTGAGCAGCAGGTCGGTGCGCTCGAGCACCATCGGTACGACGGTGAAGTGCGGTACGCGCAACGCGATGCGCAGGGTGAGCCCGTGGCGCTCGAGCGCTTCCTCGATCACGCGGTGGCCGCTGCCGGTCGAAGACACGAGCGCGTGCGACGCTTCCTCGAACAGCCTGCGCGTCAGCCGCTTCTTGATGCGCGGATGATCGGCGCGCATCAGGCAGACGTAGTCATCGCGAAACAGGCGCCGGCGCCGCACCGGAGGGGCGAGGCCGGGAAGGAAGCCGACCGCCAGGTCGAGCGCGCCGCTCGCGAGCGCATCCGGAATTTCGTCTAGCGCGAGCCCCGAGGCCTCCAGGTGCACTTGCGGGGCGAGCCGGCGCACGTGCTCGACCAGCGGCGGCAGGAAGGAGATTTCGCCCAGGTCGGACATGTAGAAGCGGAAAACGCGGTCCGAGGTGGCGGGCTCGAACGCCGCGCCGTGGGTAAGTGCCGACTCGACGAGCGCCAAGGCCTGGCGTATGGGCTCGTCCAGCTGGTTCGCGAAAGGCGTCGGCGCCATGCCGGACGTGGTGCGCACGAACAGCGTGTCGCCGAAGACCGTGCGCAGCCGCGCGAGCGCGTTCGACACCGCCGGCTGCGACAGTCCGAGGCGCGCCGCCGCCGCCGTGACGCCGCGTCCGCGCAGGATCGCGTCAAACACGCGCAGCAGGTTCAAATCCACGTCGTTCACATTCACAGCGATGATTCATACCATGCCTCCCATCAATTTGACAAATAACCTTCCGGCCGCCTACGCTCGCCGCTTGCGTCCACCGAGGAGGAGAAAATGAAAGTGTTGCGCATTGCAGCAGCGCTCGCGTTGGCCATTCCGGCTGCGGCGAGCGCCCAGGAGGCCACGCTCAAGCTGGTGAGCGCGTTCCCGGAGAACGGGCTCTACGTCAAGCACCTGATGCCCTGGATCGACGAGGTCAACGCGAAGGGCAAGGGCCTGGTGCACATCAACTTCATCGGCGGCCCGAAGGCGATCCCGACCTTCGAGGTCGGCAACGCCGTGAAGACCGGCGTCGTGGACATGGCGATGAGCACGGGCGCCTTTTACACCAACCTGATGCCCGAGGCCGACGCGCTCAAGCTCGCGCAGATCTCGGCCCAGGAGCAGCGCAAGAACGGCGCCTACGCCTACATCAACGAGGTCTGGAACAAGAAGGCGAACATGGAGTACCTGGCGCGCATGGTCGACCATACGCCGTTCCACCTGTACCTCAACAAGAAGATCGACAAGCCCGACCTGACCGGCCTCAAGATCCGGATCACGCCGGTATACCGCGACTTCTTCCAGGCGCTCGGCGCGCAGGTCGTGACCACCGCGCCCGGCGAGGTGTATACCGCGCTCGATCGCGGCGTGGTGGACGGCTACGGCTGGCCGATCCACGGCATTTTCGACCTCGGCTGGCAGGAGAAGACCAAGTACCGCGTGGACCCCGGCTTCTACAACGCCGAGGTCTCGCTGACCGTCAACCTCGACACCTGGAAGAAGCTCAGCGCCGCGCAGCGCGCCTTCCTCGAGCGCGAGGGCGTGGCGCTCGAGGCGCGCAACGTCGAGTGGAAGAAAATCAACGCCGAGGAGACCGAGCGCCAGGCGAAGGCGGGCATCCAGACGATCACCTTCACCGGCGCGGCGGCCAAGCAGTACCTCGACAAGGCCTACGAGGTGGGCTGGGCGGGCATCATCAAGGCGGCTCCCGACACCGGCCCGAAGCTGAAGCAGCTGCTGTCGAAATAGCTCCCTTCGAGCCATGCGGCGCATCGAGTCGCTCTTCGGCAGGCTGCTCACGGCGCTCGCGCTCGCCGCGTGCGGCCTGCTGTTCCTCATGATGCTCACGATCTGCGTCGACGTGCTGCTGAGGAACGTCGCGCTGCTGCCGCACATGCGCGGGCTGGCCTGGGCGGACGAGGCGTCCGAGTACACGCTCTACCTCGTGACCCTGCTCGCGGCGCCCTGGCTGCTGCGCGAAGGGCGACACATCCGTGTCGACATCGTGCTGCGGGCGCTGCCCGCGCGGCTCGGCTGGTACTTCGAGTGGTTCTCGGACGCGCTCGCCTTCGCGTGCTGCGCCGCGATGGTCGTGTACGGCGCGAAGGCGGCCTACGCGAGCTACGCGTCGCACGCGCTCACCATCAAGACGCTGGTGACGCCCGAATGGTGGTCGCTCGCGCCGCTGCCGGTCGCCTTCCTGCTGCTCGGAATCGAAGTGATGTTCCGCATGGTCCGCCTCGCGCAGGGCGAGCGCGCGCCGCGCGGCGACGCCGTCGCGGCTCACTAGGCGGGCGCGTGTCCTGGCAGGCGGCATCCTGGTTGTTGCTCGGCGGCTCGACTCTGCTCCTGCTCGCCGGCCTGCCCGTGGCGTTCAGTTTCCTGGCGATCAACCTGCTCGGCGCGGGCCTGTTCCTGGGCGGCTCGCCCGGGCTGGTGCAGCTCGCGCGCAACTGCGTCGACTCGGTGGCAAGCTTTTCGTTGACGCCGATTCCGCTGTTCGTGATGATGGGCGAGGTGCTGTTCCACACCGGTCTGGCGGTGAAGGTGATCGACGCGGTCGAGCGCCTGATCACCAGGGTCCCGGGCCGGCTCGCCGTGGTCGCCGTCGTCGCCGGGACCATCTTCTCGGCGGTCTCTGGCTCGACCATCGCCATCACGGCCATGCTCGGTAGCCTCATGGTGCCCTTGATGATCGCGCGCGGCTACCACCCGGTCATGGCGACCGGACCGATCATGGCCGTGGGCGCGCTCGACATGCTGATGCCGGTCTCGGCGCTCGCTGTGCTGCTCGGCAGCCTGTCCGGCATCTCGATCCCCAGGCTCCTGATCGGCGGCTTCGTCCCGGGCATGGTGCTGAAGGCCATCTTCGTCGTGTACATCGTGCTGCGCGTCAAGATGAACCCCTTGCTCGCGCCCGCGACGCCGCTCCCCGCGCACCGGGGCTGGGAGCGGATCAGGCCGCTGGTGATGTACGTGATCCCGATCCTGTCGATCTTCTTCGTCGTGGTTGCGTCGATGAGCGCCGGATGGGCGACGCCGACCGAATCGGCCGCGGTCGGCGCGCTCGCGACGGTGGTGCTCGCGCTCGCCTATCGCGCGCTCACGCGCGAGCGCCTTCTCGCGGCGCTGCGCGGCACGATGTCGATCTCGGGCATGATCCTGTTCATCATCGTGGGGGCCACGACGTTCTCGCAAATCCTGTCGTTCTCGGGCGCGAGCGACGGCCTGGTGTCGCTGATCACCGGGCACAACCTGTCGCGCGACGAAATCGTCGCCGGCATGATGCTGGTGCTGATCTTCCTCGGCGTCTTCGTCGACCAGGTGAGCATGATGCTGATCACGCTGCCGATCTTCATGCCCGTGGTGCACAGGTTCGGCATCGACGGTGTCTGGTTCGGCGTAATGTTCCTCATCTGCATGCAGCTCGGCCTGCTGCTGCCGCCGCACGGGCTGCTGCTGATGACCATGAAGGGCGTGGCGCCGCCGGAAGTCAGGATGAGCCACATCTTCCGCGCCGTGGTGCCCTACGTGGCGCTAAGCCTGGCGATGCTGGCGCTGGTGTTCTTCGTTCCCGCGGTCGCGGTCTGGCTGCCGAGCGTGCTCGGCTAGGAGTAAACCATGGAGCGCTCTTTCGCGGCAGAGGTCGAGAAGCTTCAACTCGGCGACGGCGAGGTGTTCCACGGCGAGGGCATCCTCGCGGTCACCAAGGCGCTGCTGCAGTCGGGCGTCGCTTACGTCGGCGGCTACCAGGGCGCACCGGTGTCGCACATGATGGACGTGCTGAACGACGCGCACGACATCCTGGACGAGCTCGGCGTGCACGTCGAGACGAACGCCTCCGAGGCGGGCGCGGCGGCAATGCTCGGCGCCTCGATCAACTATCCCTTGCGCGGCGCGGTGACGTTCAAGTCGACGGTGGGCACCAACGTCGCGTCGGATGCGCTCTCCAACCTTGCGAGCGCAGGCGTCAAGGGCGGAACGCTGATCGTGCTCGGCGAGGACTACGGCGAAGGCGCTTCGATCATCCAGGAGCGCAGCCACGCCTTCGCCATGAAGTCGCAGATGTGGCTGCTCGATCCGCGCCCTAGCCTGCCCAGGATCGTCGAGATGGTGGAGAAAGGCTTCGAGCTGTCCGAGGCTTCCAGCACCCCGGTCATGCTCGAGCTGCGCATCCGCGCCTGCCACGTGCACGGCAGCTTCGCGGCGCGCGCCAACCGCGCGCCGCAGATCTCCAAGCGGCACGTGCTCGAGAACCCGGACTTCGACTATGGCCGCATCTGCCTGCCGCCCGCGACTTACGCCCAGGAGAAGCACAAGGTCGAAGTGCGCTGGCCGACGGCGGTGCGCTTCATCCGCGAGCAGCGGCTTAACGAGACGTTCCCAGGCGAGCTGGCGGAGGTCGGCATCATCTGCCAGGGCGGCATGTACAACGTGACTGTGCGCGCGCTGCAGCAACTGGGGCTCGCCGACGCGTTCGGTGCCGCGCGCATCCCCATCTACTGCCTGAACGTCACCTACCCGTTGGTGCCCGAGGAGGTGGTCGGATTCTGCGCGGGCAAGCGCGCGGTGCTGATCGTCGAAGAAGGCCAGCCGGCCTACATCGAGGACGCGGTGCTCGCCTGCCTGCGGCGCCACGAGGTGAATGCGGTGCGCGTGCACGGCAAGGACGTGCTGCCGCTCGCGGGCGAGTACACCGGCGAAGTGGTGCTCGCCGGGGTCGCACGCTTCGTGGAGCAGGCGGCGCCGCAAGGCGTCGATGCGCCCCGCATTCACGCCGCCTTCGATACGCTCACTGCGCCGAAAAGGAAGGCCGCCGAGCTTCTCGGGATGCCGGTGCCGACACGCCCGCCGGGCTTCTGCATCGGCTGCCCCGAGCGGCCGGTGTTCGCGGCGATGAAGCTGGTCGAGCGCGATGCCGGCGACTTCCACGTCTCGGCCGACATCGGCTGCCACACCTTCTCGACGCTGCCGCCGTTCAACATCGGCCACACCGTGCTCGGGTACGGCCTTGGCCTCGCCTCCAACTCGGCGGTACAGCCGATGTTCGGCCGGCGCTCGGTGACGATCATGGGAGACGGGGGCTTCTGGCACAACGGACTCACCTCGGGCGTCGCCAACGCGGTGTTCAATCGCGACGACGGCATCCTCGTCATCATGAAGAACGGCTACAGCTCGGCGACCGGCACGCAGGAGATCCCCTCCTCGCCGCAGCACACCCCGCAGAAGGCGCCCGACATGAGCATCGAGCGCGCGCTCGAGGGTCTCGGCGTGGGCTGGATGAAGACGGTGCACAACTATCACGTGGGCGAGGTGGCCCGCACGCTCAAGGACGCCATGAGCACCGACTACCCGGGGCTGAAGGTCATCATCGCCGAGGGCGAGTGCCAGCTCGAGCGCC
>DASPRX010000130.1:0-3279 GCA_035624235.1 Burkholderiales bacterium
AAGCCGACGACGGTCCGAAAGTAAGCGCGCCAGGGGCGCAATGCGATGATCACCCGCCGGTCAGCGAGCGAGAAATCCTTAACGGGCTTTCGCGCAACCAGGATGTCGAGGCCGCGGACGAGGTCCCGCAGCCGTTCGACATCCGTACCCTCGACAAATTCGGCGACCTCGAGTCTCGAAGTGAAGCGGCGCATGGCAGCCCGAAGGATACGCGCTGAGCGCAGGATCGGCGAGCTATTCCCCGAGCGCCGGCGCACGGGGCGGGCGGCCCCCTCCCAGAGCCCGCCCGCCCCTCCTCAGTGCGCGATTTGCTCGAGCGCCAGCTCGCGGGTTGCCGGCCCGAAGAATCCGATCGAGACCATTACCACCAGCATCGCCACGCCGATGAACGCCGCGACGCCCGGTACGCCGGCGACGTTCAGGATGTAGCCGATCGCCAGCCCGGCGAAGGCCGCCGAGATGCGGCTCCAGGAGTACACGAAGCCGACCGCGCGGGCGCGGATGCGGGTCGGGTACAGCTCGGACTGGTAGTTGTGGAAAGCGTAGGACAAGGTGTTCGCGCACAGCGTGAACAGCACGCCCACGATGATCAGCGCGGTGGGGTCGTTCAGCCCGGAGAAGATCGCCATGAACAACCCCATGCCCAGCGCCGCGAGCACGATCTGCCACTTGCGCTCGATGCGGTCGGAGAACAGCGATCCGATCAGCGGCCCGAAGGGGTTCGCGATCGCGATGATGAACGCGTACATCAGGCTCTGGGTGACGTGGATGCCGCGGTCGATCAGCAGGGTCGGCACCCAGGCGGCGAATCCGTAGAAGCCGATCGTCTGCGCGAAGTTGAACACCGACAGCATGATCGTGCGCGCGCGATAGGGCGGGCGGAAGGCTTCAGCGAGCGCGCCGTGGCCTTCGGCCTCGGGGACCGCGGCCCCGGGCGCGGGCAGAGGCTTGCCGGTCTCGTCGGCGACCTGCTTTTCGATCGCGGCGACGATCCGCTCGGCTTCCTCGTAGCGCCCGTGCTTGAGGAGCCAGCGCGGGCTCTCGGGCAGCCCGAGGCGCAGGAACCAGACAACGACCGCGCCCACCGAGCCGATCAGCACGACCCAGCGCCAGCCGTCGAACCCGAGCGGAGCGATGGGCACCAGCTGCCAGGCGAGGAACGCCACGATCGGCACCGCGCTGAACATGATGAACTGGTTGATCGAGTACGCGCGGCCGCGCTCGCGCCGCGGGATGAGCTCGGAGATGTACGCGTCGATCGTCACCAGCTCGACGCCCAGGCCCACGCCGGCGATGAAGCGCCAGACGTTTAGCGCGAAGCCGGTGCTCTGGAACGCCATGATCGCGGAGCTCACCATGTACCAGATCAGCGCCCAGGTGAAGATCGTGCGCCGCCCCATGCGGTCGGCGACCTGGCTGCCGAACAGCGCGCCGACCCAAAGCCCGGAGAAGGTCGCGAACACGAAGGTGCCGAAGCCCGCCACCGCGATCACGTGCAGCCCAGCGAGCGGCCCGAGCGACTGCGGCGAGAACATCCCCGACTTGATCATGCCCGGGGCGACGTAGGCGGTGAAGAACAGGTCGTAGAACTCGAACAGGCCGCCGAGCGAGATCAGCACCACCATCCGCCAGACGTGCCAGGAGCGCGGCAGACGATCCAGCCGCGCCGGAATCGTTGCGCTTGCGTTATTGGACATGGCTCTCCTCCTCCCTCGTGGCGGGGATCTTATTACGCGCACGGAGCGAAGGGTGAAAGTCAGTTCGACGCAAGCTTCGGGCTAGCCGGCGAGCACGGTCTCGCCCGCGCGCACGCGCTGTCCCGGCCGCACGAGGGGCCTGAGGCCTGAGCGCAGCGGCAGCACGATATCGACCTGCGAGCCGATGCGGATCATGCCGAACACCGCACCGCGCTCGACGCGCGCGCCGGGCGCGACGTAGCTGTCGATGCCGGCCACGGTCCGCGCCGCGATCTGCACCACGTAGCAGCTCGTAGCGGCGCCGCCGAGCGCGCCGTCGATCTTGGTGACGGTGCGCTCGTTGCGTGCGATGTGCCCGCTACCCGCGTAATAGGGCGGGCGGCGGCGCAGGACGCGCCAGTGCATCGGCCCCATGTGCAGGTTCGCGCCGCGTCCCGGGTGGTGGCGCACGAAGTCGACCGTGCCCGAGATCGGCGCGCGGTTGTAGTGCACGTCGAACGGGCTCATGAACACGCCGATGACGAGCTTCGGCCCCTCGAGGTGCTCGCGCACGATGTCGGCGAGCGTCGCCGCGCGCCCCTGCTTGATGCTCACGACTGCGGCGCCGGGCGCGACCTCCTCGACGTAGACCACCGTGCCGTCCGCCGCGGAGACGACGCCCTCTCCGGGCGGAGCCGAGCGCTCGGGGTTGCGGAAGAACCAGACGTAGCGCCACAACGACCAGCCAACGAGCGCCAGCGCGCCCGCCGCGCTCAGCGCCGTGGCGAGCTGTCCAGGTGCCGCCACGCGTCGTCCTCGAGCACGCGCACCAGCGCCACTCCCGAGGAGAAGGGGAAGTCGATCGCCTCGAACAGGTCCTTGCGCGCCTTGACCGCCTTCAGCCAGCGCTTCACGCCGGCGTGCCGCACCAGCTCGCGCACGTAGATGTTGGTGTCGTGCAGGAGCAGATAGCCGTTCCTGCGCATGCGGCGCAGCGCGCCGCGGAAATCGCCGCGCACGTTGTCGTAGGAGTGGTTGCCGTCGATGAAGGCGAGATCGATCGCGGGCAGGGCGAGCGTCTCGTAGCGCGCGAAGAGCTCCTCGCTGCGCATGCGGTAGTGCGTGACCAGGTCCGCCACGCCGAAGCGGCCGAAGCGGCGCGCGACCTTCGCCGCGTCGTCCCACTGCGAGGTGCCGCCGACCGTCATGAACGGCCCGTCGGCGAGCACCGAGTAGGAGGGATCGACGAAGGAGAGCCGCCCCGCGCCGTTGTCGCGCAGCCCGAGGGCGAAGCAGGCGACGCTGAAGCCGAAGCCCGAGCCGATCACCAGCAGGTGCTTCGGCCGCAGCGTGCGCGCGAGCGCGTAGTAGATGAAGCCGAAGCCGAGGTTTAGGCGCTCGCGGTCCTCGTGATGGCCCAGCGGCCGGGCGTGACGGAAGATCTCGTCGATCAGCCCGGGTGCGAGGCTGAAGCCCTCGCGATCCTTCCTGGGCTGCGCCGCGGTGGTCGTTCGCACGGCTAGGCTGCGCGCCGCATCTCGGCGAGCGGCGCCTCTCGGGGCGCCTCGGTGCCGTCCCAGTGCACGATCTGCATGCGCCCGTC
>DASPRX010000199.1:0-2834 GCA_035624235.1 Burkholderiales bacterium
ACGATCCGGCGCACGCTCGTCGCGTGGGCGGCGCTTGCGGGCCTGCTGGCGGCCCCCGTCGCGGAAACGGTGCACGAGTTCCAGCACCTTCCGCAATCGACCCGCGACGCGGATTCGAAGCGCACCGGCGGCGTCAAGCCCGCCTGCGAGATTTGCGCCGCCTATGCTGCGATGGGGCACGCGCTGCGGGCGCCGCCCACCTTGCAGCCGGCGGTGCACGGCGCTCCGCCGAACATCTACCTCGTCGCGCGCGGCCGACCCGCCGAGCGCGCCTTCGCCTACCAGCAGCGAGCCCCGCCGTACTCCCCGCCAAGCGCATGAATCCGTAGCCCGGCCGAGCGCCGGGTTCCTTTTCACTTGTCGAGGAGAAAGTCATGCAACGACCAGTAGGCATGCTGGTCGCGGCGGCGCTGGCGTGCACCGTTCCGGTCGCCGCCCGCGCCGACGCGAGCACCGATATTGCTCAGATCCGGCAGCAGATCGAGCAGATGAAGAAAGAGTACGAGGCGCGCATCGACGCGCTGGAAAAGCGCCTCGCCGCAGCCGAGGCGGAGGCCGGCAAGGCCCAGCAGCAAGCCGGCCAGGCGCAGCAGCAGGCAGGCCAAGCGCAGACGGAGGCGAGGTCCGCGGCACAGCAGCAGCGCGCCAACGCCTTCAACCCGGCGGTCTCGCTCGTTCTCCAGGGACGCTACGCCAACCTGTCGCAGGACCCGAATACGTACCGCATCGGCGGCTTCATCCCGAGCGGACAGGATGTCGGCCCGGACAAGCGGGGCTTCAGCCTCGCCGAGTCCGAGCTCTTCTTCAAGGCCAACGCCGACCCGTACGTCAGCGGCACGCTGATCGCTTCGCTCGCGCCCGACGGCGGCGTCGACGTCGAGAACGGCTACCTCGAGACGCTCGCTCTGTCGCACGGCTGGACGCTCAAGGCGGGACGGTTCTTCTCCAAGATCGGCTACCTGAACGAGCAGCACCAGCACGCCTGGGACTTCATCGACGCGCCGTTGCCGTACCGTGCGTTCCTCGGCGGGCAGCTGGGCGACGACGGAGTACAGGCGAAGTGGGTCGCGCCCACCGATCTGCTGGTCGAGCTCGGCGGCGAAGCAGGGCGCGGTCGAAATTTTCCGGGCAGCGATCGCAACAAGAACGGCGCTTCGCTCGGCACGCTGTTCGGCCACGTGGGCGGCGACGTCGGCGTGGAGAACAGCTGGCGCGCGGGCGTCTCGTACCTCGAGACATCGCCGGATAACCGCAGCTACGAGGATGGCGTCACGAACGCCTTCACGGGGCACAGCAGGCTGTGGCTCGCCGACGCGGTCTGGAAGTGGGCGCCGAACGGCGACCCGACGCGGCGCAACTTCAAGCTGCAGGGCGAATACTTCCGCCGCAGGGAGAGCGGCACGCTTACCTACGACACGACAGGCATCGCGCTTCCCGGCGACTACGCGTCGAACCAGTCCGGTTGGTACGCGCAGGCGGTGTACCAGTTCATGCCGCGCTGGCGCGTCGGAGCGCGCTACGACCGCCTCAGCCCGGGCAGCGTGACGATCGGGCAGGTCGAGTCGGGCGCGCTGACCGCGTCTGACTTCCCGCTTCTCCAGTCGTACACGCCGACCTTGCAGACCGCGATGATCGACTATTCGCCGAGCGAATTCAGCCTGTTCCGCCTGCAGTTCGCGCGCGACAAGTCGCGTCCGGACGTGGCCGACGACCAGATCTTCCTGCAATACATCCTCAGCCTTGGCGCGCATCCCGCGCACACCTGGTAGGAGCCGACATGAAACTGCGAATCCTCTTCGTCGTCCTTTCACTCGCCATTGCGGCTCCGGCGGCGGCCGCGCTAAACGTGCTCGCCTGCGAGCCGGAATGGGGTGCGCTCACCCGCGAGCTCGCCGGCGACCGCGCCAGAATCTACGAGGCGAGCACGGCGTTGCAGGATGTGCACCACATCCAGGCGCGCCCGAGCCTGATCGCCGCGGCGCGCCGCGCCGACCTCGTCGTGTGCACCGGCGCTGAGCTCGAGATCGGCTGGTTGCCGGTGCTGACAGGCGAGTCCGGCAACGCGCGCATCCAGCCGAACGCGCCGGGCTACTTCGAGGCGGCGCACTACGTGAACCTGATCGAGATCCCGAAGCGTCTCGACCGGCGCGAGGGCGACGTTCACCCGATGGGCAATCCGCACATCCAGACCGACCCGCGCAACATCGCCAGGGTCGCGAAAGCGCTCGCCGAGCGCCTGGCGCAGATCGACTCGTCGAACGCCGCCTGGTACCAGCAGCGCTATCTGACCTTCGACGAGCGTTGGCAGAAGGCGATCGCGCGCTGGCAGAGCGAGGGCGCGCCGCTCAAGGGGCTGAAGGTCGTCGTGCACCACGAGGCCTTCGACTACCTGTTCCGCTGGCTCGGCATCGAGCAGGTGGGCGCGCTCGAGCCGCTGCCGGGCGTCGAGCCGACGATCTCGCACATGTCGCGGCTGCTCGAGGCGCAGAAGACCAACCCGGCCAGGGTCGTCGTGCGCGCTTCGTACAACGATCCGCGCGCCTCGGAGTGGTTCGCCGGCCGCGCCGGCATCCCGGCGGTGATGCTGCCGTTCTCGGTCGGCGGCGACGAAGCGTCGAAGGATCTCTTCAGCTGGTACGACGACATGCTCTCGATCCTGCTCAAGGCGGCGGGAAAATGAACCTGGCCGCCCTCGACGCGAGCATTCTCTGGCCGGCGTTTGCCGCGGGGCTTCTCGTTCTTGCCACCCACGTGCCGCTCGGCATGCAGGTGCTCCGGCGCGGCATCGTGTTCATCGACCTGGCGATCGCGCAGGTCGCGGGCTGCGGGGTGCT
>DASPRX010000186.1:0-16269 GCA_035624235.1 Burkholderiales bacterium
TCGCCGGCGCGAAGCCGTCCAGGTAGATCGCGTCCGCCGCCAGGCGCAGCTGCGGCAGCGCCTCGGCGAGATCGGCGAAGGCGAGCGTCAGCACCATGCGGCCGCTGTCGAACTCCAGCCGGTGCAGGCCGGGAACGAGTAGCGGCCAGGCGGCGCGCAGCTCGGCCGCGAGCGGCGCGAGCTCGGCGTAGCGCGCGTGCAGCCGCGCAAGATCGTTGCCGCGGAACGGATGTTTTTCCACCGAGACGTAGTGCAGCCGCGCGCAGCGCTGCGGATCCGTGCGCCACGCCGCCCAGGTGGCGAGGAAGTTGAGGCCCAGGCCGAAGCCGGCTTCCAGCACGGTGAACACGCGCCGCCCGGCCCAGCGGCCCGGCAGGCCGTTGCCCGCGAGGAACACGTGGCGCGCCTGCGCGGGACCGCCGGCGGCGCTGTGGTAGACGTCGCCGTAGGCGCTCGAATAGGGCGTGCCGTCGGCGGCGAACGCGAGCTCGGCGGGAACGAGCGGCGCGGGCACGCGTCGCCCTAGAACCTGAGGCCGAGCTGGGCGACGAGGAAGTTCTCGCCGTCGTTCGGCTTGCCGTCGTGGAACAGGTAGTCGCCGTTCGAGATGTGGACGAGGCCGGCGGCGAGGGCGTAGTCGCCCAGCTCGCGGCCGGCGAGCAGCTGGACCATGAACTCGCCGTGCGTGCCGAGGTGTTCGGTCGTGTGGTCGATATAGCCGCCGCCGAGGCTCGCGCGCCAGAAGCCGTGCTGCGCGAAGGTTCCGCGCAGGCCCACGGCGGCGGCGGCGATCGAGGCATGCGCCTCGCCCGGCCAGCCGCCCGCGGAGAGCCCGAGATACAGGTTGCGTCCGCCGGCTGGCGCGGCGTCGCGGTAGTAATCGAGGAAGTAGCCGCCGTAGTGCTTCGAGAACAGCAGTCCGGGGCCGGCCGCGAGCGCGAGCTCGTCCGCGCGCGCGCCCGCCGAGCCGAGAGCGACCAGCAGCGACGCGAGCGCGAGGCGCAGCCAAGGGGTGTCGGCACGCGAGGCCATTCCGTAGAATACTCGGCTCGACCAGGAGGCAGCGCATGAACAAGCCCGCGGAGATCAGGCACCACACCGTTCCGATGTGGATCGGCGGCAAGGCGGTGGCGCCGGCGGGGCGCACCGGCGACGTGTTCAATCCCGCGACAGGCGAGGTGGCGAAGAAGGTCGGCTACGCGGACGCGAAGACCGTGGACGCAGCGGTCAAGGCCGCCGCGGCGGCTTTTCCGGGGTGGCGCGACACGCCGCCGCTCAGGCGCGCGCGCGCGATGCAGAAGTTCCTCGCGCTCATGCAGGCGAGCCAAAAGGAGATCGCGCAGCTCATTGTCGAGGAGCACGGCAAGACGCTGCCCGATGCGATGGGCTCGGTGCAGCGCGGCATCGAGGTGGTCGAGTTCGCCTGCGGCATCCCGCACCTTTTGAAGGGCGAGTACTCCGAGAACGTCGGCACGGGCGTGGACACGCACACGCTGCGCCAGCCGGTGGGCGTGTGCGCCGGCATCACGCCGTTCAACTTCCCCGCGATGGTGCCGCTGTGGATGTTTCCGGTGGCGATCGCCTGCGGAAATACCTTCGTGCTCAAGCCCTCCGAGAAGGTGCCCTCGGCCTCGATCCGCATGGCGGAGCTGTTCCGCGAAGCCGGCCTGCCCGACGGCGTGTTGAACGTGGTGCACGGCGACAAGGAGGCGGTCGACGCGATCCTCGTGCACCCCGGCATCGCCGCGGTGTCGTTCGTCGGCTCGACGCCGATCGCGCGGCATATCTACGAGACCTGCGCGCGGACCGGCAAGCGCGTGCAGGCGCTCGGCGGCGCCAAGAACCACGCCGTGGTGCTGCCCGACGCCGACCTCGAGTTCGCCGCCGATGCGCTCACCGGCGCGGCTTACGGCTCGGCGGGCGAGCGCTGCATGGCGATCAGCGCCGTGGTCGCGGTGGGCGCCGCGGGCGATCCGCTCGTGCGGCTGCTCGAGAAGAAGGCGCGCGCGATCAAGATCGGCCCGGGAACGGCGGACGGTATCGACATGGGGCCGCTCGTCACCGCGCAGCACCGCGACAAGGTCGCGGGCTACATCGCGCAGGGCGTCAAGGAGGGCGCGAAGCTGCTGCTCGACGGCCGCACGCAGGCGCTGCCCAAGGACGGTTTCTTCCTCGGCACGACGCTGTTCGACCAAGTCAAGCCCGAGATGAAGATCTACCAGGACGAAATCTTCGGGCCGGTGCTCGTCGTTCTCAGGAAGAACTCTCTGGAAGAGGCGATCGCGCTCGTCAATGCGAACCCCTACGCGAACGGCACCGCGATCTTCACCGAGTCCGGCGGCGCGGCGCGGCGCTTCGAGAACGAGATCCAGGTCGGCATGGTCGGCGTCAACGTGCCGATCCCGGTGCCGGTCGCGTTCTACTCCTTCGGCGGGTGGAAGAACTCGCTCTTCGGCGACCTGCACGTGCACGGCGTCGAGGGCGTCAAGTTCTACACCCGCACCAAGGTGATCACGCGGCGCTGGCCGCACCAGGACACGCCCGCGCCAGGCTTCAATATGCCGACGCTCGGCTAGCGCCCGCGGAAGCGCGGCGGGCGCTTCTCGTTGAAGGCGCGCACGCCTTCACGCCGGTCCTCGGTGGCTACGAGACGGTTGTAGGCCTCGATCTCGAAGCGGTAGCCGGTGAGCAGGTCCATCTGAAGGCCGTAGTGCGCCGACTTCTTCGCCTGGCGCACCGAGAGCGGCGCGTTGGCGGCGATCGCGCGCGCGGTCTCGAGCGCGTCGGCGAGCACGCGGCCGGGCTCGCACACGCGGTTCACGATGCCCCACTCGAGCGCCTGGCGCGCGTCGATCGGGCGCGCGCTCAAGATCATTTCCTTGGCGCGCCGCTCGCCCGCCGCGCGCGCGAGGTTCTGCGTGCCCATGCCGCCGGGCATGATGCCGAGCTTCACTTCGGAGAGCGCGAAGCGCGCCTGCGGCGCGGCATAGGCGAAGTCGCAGCACAGCGCGAGCTCGAGGCCGCCGCCGTAGGCGTGCCCGTTCACCGCCGCGATCACGGGCAGCGGACACTCGACCAGCGCGACGAAGCAGCGCTCGAAGACCTCGTGCTGCGCGCGCCAGGCGTCGTCCGACATGCCATCGCGCTGCTTCAGGTCGCCGCCCGCGCTGAAGGCGCGCTCGCCCGAGCCGGTGAGCACCACGCAGCGCAGCTCGCCCGGGTCGGCCGCGAGCTGCGTCCAGAACGCGGTCTGCTCGAGCGCCATCTGCGTGTCGAATGCGTTCAGCACCTGCGGGCGGTCGAGCGTCACCACGAGCACGTGCTCGCCGTCGCGCTGCGTGCGCAGTGTTTCGAATTTGGGCAGTTCCATGGGTCGCCTTGCCGGACCGGACGGCATATTATCGGTCCATATGACCGAACAAGTGATGCAGCCTGGCGCAAGCCAGTGGATCGGCAAGCCGCTGCGCCGGCTCGAGGACGCGAAGCTCCTCACGGGGCAGGGAAGCTTCACCGACGACGTTCAGCTCGCCGGAGCGGTGCACGCCGCGTTCGTGCGCTCGCCGCACGCGCACGCCAGGATCGCCTCGCTCGACGTCTCGGCGGCGCGCGCCGCGCCCGGAGTGTTCGCGGTGTTCACGGGCGCCGACGTGATTGCCGCCGGCCTCGCGCCGGTTCCGTTCACGCAGCTCCACAAGCGCCCGGACGGCGCCGGCATGACGGTGCCGCCGCGCCACGCGCTCACACCCGACGTCGCGCGCTTCGTCGGCGACGCGGTCGCCATGGTGGTCGCCGGGACGCGCGACCAGGCGCGCGACGCGGCC
The DNA here is from genome assembly GCA_035624235.1 of Burkholderiales bacterium. Classification (GTDB taxonomy): domain Bacteria; phylum Pseudomonadota; class Gammaproteobacteria; order Burkholderiales; family SG8-39; genus DAHVFK01. The sequence goes on from DASPRX010000186.1 coordinate 3,822, forward strand.
GAGCTGGTCGAGGTCGACTGGCAGCCGCTCGCGGCGAACGCCGACCTGCCGCGTGCCGTGCGCGCCGACGCGCCTGTGCATTGGGCGCCGGCCTTCACGCCCGAATACGGCAACATCGCCGCCATCTACCGTATGGGCGACCGCGCCGCGGCTGAGGCCGCCTTCGCCGCCGCGGCGCACGTCGTCAGACTTAGGGTGGTCAACAACCGCGTGACCGCGAGTCCGCTCGAGCCGCGCGCGCTCGCGGCGCAGTACGACACCGCGGGCGGGCGCTTCACGCTCCATTGCCCGACGCAGAACACGCACACCGTGCGCGGCCAGCTCGCCAAGGTGTTCGGCGTCGAAGAAGACAGGCTGCGCATCGTCTGCACGGATCTCGGCGGCGGCTTCGGCGCGCGCGGCTACGCCTACCCCGAGCACGCGGCGCTGTGCTTCGCGGCGCGCGCACTCGGCCGCCCGGTCAAGTGGCGCGCCGACCGCTCGGAGAATTTCCTCTCCGAGGTGCACGGGCGCGACAGCGTCACCGAGGCGGAGCTCGCGATCGACCGCGAGCAGCGCTTCACCGCGCTGCGCGTGCGCACGCTCGCCAACATCGGCGCCTATGCTTCGAACTTCGGCGCCTGCGTGCCGGCGATGTCGGGCGTGCGCGCGCCGACCGGCGTGTACGACATTGCGCTGCTCGACCACGAGGTGAAGATGGTCTTCACCAACACCGCGCCGGTGGACGCCTACCGCGGAGCCGGGCGTCCGGAGATGGGCTACCTGCTCGAGCGGCTGGTGAGCCGCGCCGCGCGCGACCTGAACGCGGACCCGGTCGCGCTGCGCCTGAAGAACATGCTCAAGCCCGCGCAAATGCCGTGGAAGAACCCGGCCGGGCAGACCTACGACTGCGGCGACTTTCCCAGGATGCTGCGGGAAGCGGTCGCGGCCGCGGACTGGGAGGGCTTCGCCGCGCGCAAGGCGGATGCGGCGCGCCGCGGCAGGCTGTACGGCCGCGGCCTGGGATGCTACGTCGAGATCACCGGCAGCGCGCGCGTGAGCGAGACGGTGATCGTCATGATCGACGCCGACGGGGCCGTGACGCTCGTTTCCGGAACGCAGCAGATCGGCCAGGGCATCCAGACTTCCTACGCGCAGATCGTCGCCGAGCTGCTCGGCGTCGCCCCCGAGTCGGTGCGCGTGATCCAGGGCGACACGGACGTGGCGAAGACCGGCGGCGGTGCCGGCGGCTCGAGGAGCCTGCAGGTGGGCGGCAGCGCGGCGCTCGTCGGCGCGCGCGCGCTCGTCGAGGCGGGCAAGTCGCTCGCGGCGAAGGAGCTGGAGGCCGCCGCGGTCGACATCGAGTTCGCCGGCGGCCGCTACCGCATCGCGGGCACGGATCGTTCGATCGGCCTGGCGGAGCTCGCCGGCCGGCAGCCGCAGCGGCGCATCAGCATCGCGCACACGGAGACCGTGAAGGGCCAAACCTGGCCGAACGGCTGCCAGATCTGCGAGGCCGAGGTGGACCCCGACACGGGTGCAGTGCGCCTCGTCCGGCTGTCGGCGGTGGACGACGTCGGACGCGTGTTGAATCCGCTCATCGCCGAGGGCCAGGTGCACGGCGGCATGATGCAGGGCATCGGGCAGGCGCTGATGGAGCAGTCTGTATACGACGGCGAAGGTCAGTTGCTCACCGGCTCTTTCATGGACTACGCGATGCCGCGCGCAGATGCGCTGCCCGAGCTGGCGACCGGCTTCGACGAGTCGGTGCCGAGCGCGCTCAATCCGCTCGGCGCCAAGGGCGTGGGCGAGGCGGGCACGCACGGCGCGATGCCGGCGGTGGTGAACGCCGTGCTCGATGCGCTCGCCGAGCGCGGCGTCGCCGAGATCGACATGCCTCTCACTCCGGAGAAAGTCTGGCGCGCGCTCGCGCGCGCGCCCGGGCGCGCCTTCTAGCCCGCGGGCGCGAGCGGCGCGGGGCGTAGGATGCCGCTCGCCGGCGCCGCGCGGCCGGCGCCTTGCACCTGCACAAGCCCGCGCTCGAGCATCAGCTTGGCGTGCGGCTTGTCCATGGTCTCGATGTGGTGCAGCAGCCAGAAATTCAGGTAGCGCATGGTGAGCGCCATGCTGCGGCTGTCGAACTTCGCCGCCTGGCTCTGCAGCTCTTCGAGCAGCCTGCGGTGCTCCTGCTTGTGGCGCTCTGCGGCGGCGCCGAGGCCGGCCTCGGTGAGCAGGCGCTCCTCGTCGGCGAAGTGCGCGCGCGCGGCATCGACCAGCATGGCGAGCGACTCGTTCAGGCGGTCCGACTCGTGGCCCGCCTTGAGCTCCTCGCCCAGCCGGTTGATGAGCGTCGCGAGCTGCTTGTGTTGCTCGTCCATGAGCGGCACGCCGACCATATGCGCCTCGCTCCACTCGAGGAACGGCAACCGCAGCGGGCCGGAGATCTCCGGGTCGCGCTCGCCGGCGAACTTGAAGCATTTCCCGCCGGCGCGCTTGGCGGCGTACATCGCACCGTCGGCGTGCGCGACCAGCGTGTCCATGTCCTTGCCGTTGACCGGGTACAGCGCGATGCCGATGCTTACACCGACCTGGCAGGGCTGACCGCCTACGACGATCGGCGCGTCGAGCGCGCGCACCATGCGCGCGGCCACGATCGCGGCGTCATCCTGGCTCGCGGCGCGCGCGAGCAGCGCGGAGAACTCGTCCCCGCCGATGCGCGCCACCGTATCGCCCTCGCGCGTCGCAGCGCGCAGGCGCTTGGCCGCCACCTGCAGCAGCGCATCGCCGGTCTCGTGGCCGAAGCGGTCGTTTATCAGCTTGAATCCGTCCAGGTCGCTCACCAGCACGGCGAAGGTGTTGCCGTGGCGGCGCGCGTCGACCAGCGCCTGGCGCAGCCGGTCGAAGAACAACGCGCGGTTGGGCAACTCGGTGAGCGGGTCGCGGAAGGCGAGGTAGGAGAGCTGGGTTTGCGCGCGGCGCTGCTCGGTGACGTCGCTCAGCGCCACCACCGCGCCGGGACCGCCCGGCAGGTCGAACGCCGAGCTCGTCAGCTCGGCATCGAACTGGCTGCCGTCCAGGCGCATGGCGCGAAACGAGGTCGGCGGCACCTCCGCGCCCGGAGTCTCGTCCAGCGCGCCCGCGAGCGTGCCCCGGTCGTCGGGCGCCACCAGCTCGATGAAGCGCTTGCCGATGGCGCCCTCCGGCTCGAGCGCGAACATGGCGAGCAGGGCAGGGCTGGCCCAGACGATACGCCCCTGGCGCAACACCGCGACGGCCAAAACCCGGCGCTTGGCAAGGCCCGCGAGGGCAGCCGCGGCGAGATCCGTTTGCATGGGGCGGGAGCGTAATCGACTACGCCCCGCTTGTGTAGACAATCGTTACGATTTCTTACCTATAGCACGTTCGTACTAGCACATGAATCATTTGTACTAGACTTCGAGGACGAAGTCGAAGCGCGCCACCGCCGTGGTGTGATCGACGCGCAGCAAGAGTTCGCTGCGAAACAGCGTATCACGCGCGTTTCCGGGCTCCTCTGGGAAGTACAGCTGCGTGACGAGCTCGCGCCGCGCGCCCGCGGCGCGCAGCTTGACGTGGAGGTGGCGCGTGCGGCCCGGGTACAGTCCCGGGAAGATCGTCTGGAATCGGTAGCGTCCGCCGGCGTCGGCGAACTGGTGCCCGCGCAGCCGGAAGCCGTGATTGTCGTAGGCGCCCGAGGCGTCGGCGTGCCACAGGTCGAACGGCCCCTCGGCCTGGTGCGGCGTGGCGCCGTTGCCCGGGCAGCCCGGGGTGGGGTCGAGGGATGCTCCGCGCGCGGGCAGCGCGAGCGGCGGCGGCTAGGCCGGCGGCGAATTTCAGGGCGCGGCGGCGGTCCACGAGACTAGGACCGGCGACGCGAGTCCGGGTTCCCGAGCGCCGCCGGGCGCCGCCGACTACAATATGTAGGGTTACGGCAAGGACCGGATACTAGATACATGGCAAGGCAAGCTTACGACGCGTCAGCGATCCAGGCCCTCAAGGGGCTCGAGCCGGTGCGCCGCATGCCGGGGATGTACACCCACACCGTGCATCCGCTGCACATCGTGCAGGAGGTGATCGACAACGCGGTGGACGAGGCCCTCGCCGGCTACGGCAAGAGGATCGGCGTCACGGTGTTCAAGGACGGTTCGGTCGAGGTCTCGGACGAGGGCCGCGGCATTCCGGTCGACATGCACCCGGAGGAGAAGAAGCCCGCGGTCGAGGTCGCCTTCGGCATGCTGCATGCCGGCGGCAAGTTCAACCGCTCCGGAGACTCGGTTTACCACATCTCGGGAGGGCTGCACGGGGTCGGCGTCGCGGTAACCAACGCGCTCGCCAAGCGGCTCGAGGTGACGGTGTACCGCGGCGGCGAGAAGCACACGCTCGCCTTCGAGGGCGGCGAGCTCAAGCAGAAGCTGAAGAGCGAGAAGGCCAGGGAGCGTCGCGGCACCGGCACCGTGGTACGCGTGTGGCCCGATCCGAAGCACTTCGATTCGCCCAACATCCCGCTCGCCGAGCTCGAGCACCTGGTGCGCTCGAAGGCCTACCTGCTGCCCGGCCTCGCCACGGTGCTGCGCGTCGAGGGCAGGGAGGAGAAGTCCTGGAAGTACGAGCGCGGCATGGCGCAGTACTTCGAGTTCATGCTCGAGGGACGCGAGCTGGCGGCGCCGCTGTTCGCCGGCGAACGGTACTTCGCGCAGGGCGAGAGCGCCGAGATCGAGGCCGGCGAAGGCGCCGCCTGGGCGATCGGCTGGGTGGCCGAGGGCGAGGTGTTCGCCGACAGCCACGTCAACCTGATCCCGACGCGCTCGCACGGCACGCACGAGGCGGGCTTCCGCAACGGCATCTTCGAGGCGCTGCGCGCCTTCATGGAGACGCGCGGGCTCACGCCCAAGGGCGTCAAGCTGATAGCCGAGGACCTGTGGTCGCGCGCCTGCTTCACGCTCTCGGCGCGCATCGTGCGCACCCAGTTCCACGGCCAGACCAAGGAAAAGCTCACCTCGCGCCACGCCACGCGGCTCCTGGAGCTTTGCGTGCGCGACGCCTTCGAGCTGTGGCTGAGCGCGCATCCGGAGGAAGGCAAGAAGATCGTCGAGCTCGCCGTGGAGCAGGCGCTGTCGCGCCTGTCCAAGGGCAAGAAGTTCGAGCGCAAGAAGTCCTCGGGTGTCGCGACGCTGCCGGGCAAGCTCGTCGACTGCGCCTCGGGCGACACTTCGAGGAACGAGCTGTTCATGGTCGAGGGCGACTCGGCCGGCGGATCGGCCAAGGAGGCGCGCGACAAGGAGACGCAGGCCGTGCTGCCCCTGCGCGGCAAGGTGCTGAACACCATGTCGAAGGACGCGCGCACGGTGCTCGCCAACAAGGAGCTGCAGGCGATTGCCACCGCGATCGGCGTCGATCCGCACGGCGCCGAGGAGAGCGCGGACCTCTCCGGGCTGCGCTACGGCAAGATCATCGTCATGACCGACGCCGACGTGGACGGCGGGCACATCCAGGCGCTGCTGCTCACCTTCTTTTTCATGCACGCGCCCCGGCTGGTCGAGGCCGGCCACGTGTACGTCGCGCAGCCGCCCTTGTTCAAGGTCGAGGTGCCCGGCCAGGGCAAGGGCAAGCCCGCGCGGCGCCTGTACTGCCTGGACGACGATGAGCTCGAGGAGACGCTCGAGCAGCTCAGGAAGGAGAAGCTGCGCGAGGGCAGCTGGGAGATCTCGCGCTTCAAGGGGTTGGGGGAGATGAGCCCCGAGCAGCTGTGGGAGACGACCATGAATCCGGACACGCGGCGCCTGGTGCGCATGCAGCTCGACGCGGCCAAGATCAAGCAGGCGCGCGCGACCTTCGAGCTGCTCATGGATTCGGGCGAAGCCGAGGGCCGGCGCAACTGGATGCGCGAGCACTGGAAGAGCGTCGAAGCGGACGTATGAAGAGGAAATCCTCTCGGCGGCAGAAGGCCTTCTGGGAGCGCAGCTACAAGGGACACGCCTATTGGCTCGGCAATGCCAAGCTCGGCAAGGTGACGCTCGTCGAGACGGGCCGCTATAGCTGGGAAGCCGCCGGCAAGTCCGGTGCCACGGAAACGCTCGACCAGGCGAAATCGGCCGTCGAGCTCGCGGTCGCGCTGGCCGATCGCCAACTACCTTTGTTCGAGTAAGCGATGGACGACACGCAAACGCTGGACTTGTTCACCCCTGACAACGGCGACGAAGCCGCGCCGATCGAGCGCCACGCCTCGCAGGCCTACCTCGGCTACGCGGTGTCGACGGTCAAGGCGCGCGCGCTGCCGGAGATCGCCGACGGCTTGAAGCCGGTGCAGCGCAGGATTCTCTACGCGATGGCCGACACGCCGGGCGGCGCGCAGAGCTTCGCCAAGTGTGCGCGCTACGTCGGCGAGGTGCTCGGCAAGTACCATCCGCACGGCGACTCTTCGACCTACGAGGCGCTGGTGCACCTGGCGCAGTCGTTCTCGATGCGCTACCCGCTCATCGACGGGCAGGGCAATTTCGGCTCGCGCGACGGCGACGGCGCGGCCGCCTACCGCTACACCGAGGCGAAGCTCGCGCGCATCGCCGAGCTGATGCTTGCCGAGATCGGCGAGGGCACGGTCGACTTCCAGAAGAACTACGACGGCAAGTTCGACGAGCCGGTGCTGCTGCCGGCGCGCCTGCCCTTCGGCCTGCTGAACGGCTCGTTCGGCATCCCGGTGGGCTTCTCCACGCGCATCCCTTCGCACAACCTGGAGGAGGTCGCGGCCGCCGCGGCGTGGGTGATCCGCCACCCGAAGGCGAAGCTGGAGGACGTGCTCGAGCGCCTGCCGGGGCCGGACTTCCCCGGCGGCGGCCAGATCATCTCGCCGCCCGGGGAGCTGCGCCAGGCCTACGAGTCCGGCCGCGGCTCGATCGCGCTGCGCGCGCGCTGGACCGTCGAGCCGCTCGCGCGCGGCCAGTGGCGCATCGTGGTCAACGAGCTGCCGCACGGCGTGTCGTGCCGGCAGGTGCTGGAAGAAATCGAGGCGCTGGTCAATCCCAAGCCCGCCGCCGGCAAGAAGGAAGTGTCGCAGGAGCAGAAGCGCCTCAAGCAGTTCGTGCTCGACCTGGTCGAATCGGTGCGCGACGAGTCCGACCGCAAGGCGAAGCTGCGCCTGGTGATCGAGCCGCGCAGCTCGCGCCAGGATCCGGCCGAGACGATCAAGGCGCTCCTGGTGCAGACCTCGCTCGAGACGCGCTACGCGGTCAACCTCACCTGGCTCGGCCTTGACGGCCTGCCCGAGACCAAGGGCATCGTCGAGGTGCTGCGCGAGTGGGGCGAGTTCCGCGTGCAGACGGTGCGCCGGCGCACCGCGCACCGTCTGGCGAAGTGCGAGGAGCGGCTGCACATCGTCATGGGCCGCCTGATCGCCTACGTGAAGATCGAGGAGATCGTGAAGCTGATCCGCGCGGCTGAGGATCAGCCCGACGCGAAGGAAAAGCTGCAGAAGAAGTACAAGCTTAGCGAGCGCCAGGCCGAGGACATCGTCAACCTGCGCCTGGGGCAGCTCACCAAGCTCGACGGGGTGAAGCTGAACGACGAGAGAAAGGCGCTCGAGGCCGAGAGGAAGGGCCTGAAGACGCTGCTCGGCGACGACAAGGAGCTGAGGAAGCTCGTCGTCAGGGAGCTCGACGAGGACGCGAAGAAGTTCGGCGACGAGCGGCGCACGCTGATCGAGTCCGCCGAGCGCGCGCAGATCGAGCGCAGCGTGCTCGAGGAGCCGCTCACCGTGATCCTGTCGAAGAAGGGCTGGGTCCGCGCACGCGCCGGGCACGGCATCGACCTCGCCACGGTGGGCTTCAAGGACGGCGACGGCCTGCTGCAGGCGCTCGAGTGCAAGACGACCTCGCCCGTAGTGTTCCTCTCGGCGCGCGGCAAGGCGTTCACCGTCGAGGCGGCCAACCTGCCGAGCGGGCGCGGCGACGGCCAGCCGATGAACACGCTGGTCAACTGCGGTGGCGACGACATCGTCTGGATGGCGAGCGGCGATCCCGCCGGGCAGCTCCTGATGAGCTCGAGCGCCGGGCAGGGCTTCCTGTGCCGCCTGGGCGACCTCGTCTCCAAGACGCGCGCCGGCAAGGAGTTCATGGCGCTCGCCGAGGGCGCGCGCGCCAGCGCGCCGGTCGCCTTCGCCGGCGAGCCGGCGAAGATGAAGGTCGCCGCGCTGTCGTCGGACGCGCGCCTGCTCGTGTTTCCGATGGCCGAGCTGCCGCTGCGGCCGAACGGAGGCGTCGGCGTGCAGCTGATCGCGCTGCCCGAGAAGATCACGCTCGCCGCGGCCGCAGCGCTCGAGGCGCAGGGCAGGCTGACGGTGACGGGCTTCAAGCGCACGCGCAAGAGCACCGAGCTCGACGCGAAGGCGCTCAAGGACTACGAGGGCAGGCGCGCGCAGCGCGGCCGGGTGTGCGACGTCGGCTTCCGGCCCGACGCGTTCGCGTGAGCGGGCAGCGCGGCGACCGCGTCCTCATCTACACCGCCGCGCTGCTGCGCGGACTCGCGGCCGGCTCGATCAGCGTGCTCGCCGCGGTATACCTCGCCAAGCGCGGCTTCGACGAGTCCGAGGTCGGCTTCGTGCTCACCGCGGGCTTCGTCGGCGTGGCGGGCGGCACCGCCTACAGCACCTTCCTCGCCGACCGAGTCGGCCGGCGCCGCAGCCTGGTGGCGCTCGCCGCGCTCGCCGCGGGTGGCGGGCTCGCGCTCGCGCTGCTCGAGTCGCGCTGGGCGCTCGCCGCAGCGGCGCTGCTCGGCATGCTCAACACCCAGGGCACCGATCGCGGCGGCGCGCAGGCGCTCGAGCAGGCGATCCTGCCGGCCACCGCTGCCGACAGCGAGCGCACCCAGGTATTCGCCTGGTACAACGCGCTGCAGGACGCCGGCACCGCCGTGGGCGCGCTGCTCGCCGCGCTGCCGGCGCTGCTGCGCGACCGCTTCGGCGTCGCCGAAGCGCAAGCCTACGACGCGATGCTCCTCGGCTACAGCCTGCTGCTCGCCGGCGCGGCGCTCGCCTACGCGCGGCTCTCCCCCACGGCCGAGCGCGGCGCCGCGGCACCGCCGGCGCTCGCGCTGCACGCGCCGCAGGCGGTGCGCCGCGCGGTGCGCAATTTTTCGCTGCTGGCGGGGCTTGACGCCTTTGGCGGCGGCTTCATCGGCTCGGCGCTGATCGCCTACTTCCTCTATCTGCGCTTCGGCGTTTCCGAAGGCGCGCTCGCCGCGCTGTTCCTCGCAGCGCGCGTCATGACCGTGCTGTCGCATTTCGCCGCCGCCTGGCTCGCGCGCAGGATCGGCCTGGTGAACACCATGGTGTTCACTCACCTGCCTTCGGGCCTGCTTCTGCTCACGCTGCCGCTTGCGCCGACCTTCCCGATCGCCGCGCTGCTCTTCATCGTGCGCGAGGGGCTCTCGGAGATGGACGTGCCGACGCGCCAGTCCTATCTCATGGCGATCGTGCCCGCGCACGAGCGCGCGTGGGCCTCTGGGCTCTCGCAGCTCGCGCGCGCGAGCGGGCGCATCGCCGCGCCCGCGCTCGCCGGAGGTGCGATGCAGGCGGGCGCGCTGTGGGCGCCGCTCGTGGCCGGCGCGCTGATCAAGATCGGCTACGACCTGCTCTTGTGGCGCGCGTTCCGCCGCATCCGCGCGCCGGAGGAGGAGCGATGAGGCGGCGCTTCGCGCACGTGGTCGGCTTCGACGACGCGCCGTTCGCGCGCGAGAAGCGCGGCGCCGTGCTGGTCGTGGGCGCGGTGTACGCCGGCGCGCGCCTCGAGGGCGTGCTTGCGACGCGCGTGCGGCGCGACGGCGCCGACGCGACGCGCGCGCTCGCGGACTGCGTGCGCCGCTCGCGCTTCCGCGCCCAGCTGCACGCGGTGCTGCTGCAGGGCATCGCCTTCGCAGGCTTCAACGTGGTCGACCTGGCGGCGCTGCATGCCGCGCTCGGGCTGCCGGTGCTCGCCGTGGCGCGCAGAAAGCCCGACCTGGCCCGCATCCGCAGCGCGCTGCTTGCCCACGTGCGGGGCGGGGCGCGCAAGTGGCGCTTGATCGAGCGCGCCGGACCGATGGAGCCGGCCGCAGGCCTGTGGGTGCAGCGCGCGGGCCTCACGCTCGCCGAGGCCGAGTCGCTCCTGCGACGCTTCGCGCTGAACGGGCTGCTGCCCGAGCCGCTGCGCGCGGCGCACCTGATCGCGGGCGGCGTAGCGACCGGCGAGTCGCGCCACCGGGCATAGGCCGCGCCGATGCGAGACGGGCTCCCGTTCGCGCTGCGCCTGGTCGCCGCGCCGCTGGCGATCCTGCTGCTCGCGGCGCTCGCGCTCGCGCTCGGCCCGGCGCTGCCGCCGTCGCTCGCCGGCCTGAGCGACTATGGCCCGTACGCCGTGCTCGCGCTCGCCGCCGCGGTGACGCTGTGGTTCAACCGCGGCCGCGCCTTCGTCGCGGCGGTCTCGCTGCTGGCGGCGTACGCCGGCTACCGCTATGCGCTGCAGCTCGGGCCGGCGAGCTTCGCGGCGCGGTCGACGTACACCGCGCTCGCGCTGCTGGTGCCGTTCAACGTGCTGCTGGCGCTCGCGCTGCCGGAGCGCGGCGTGGTGCATCACGGCAGCTGGCGCTGGCTGCTGCTCATCGGCGCCGAAGCGCTGCTGGTCGCGTGGATGGCGAGCGCCGGCCGCAACGCTTTCTCGGGCACCTCGTGGGAGCACCTGCTCGGTCACTGGACGCTGCGCTCGCCGCCGGTGCCTTTCGCGGCGCGCGTCATGTTCGCGCTCGCCTTCGGCGCCGCCGCCTGGCGCGCCTGGCCGCGCCACTCGCCGACGGACATCGGCAAGGCGGGCGCGCTGGTCGCGTTCCTGATCGCCTGCTGGTGGGAGAGCGCGCACGGAGTGTTCGGCGCGTTCGTGTCGGCGGCCGGCGCGATCCTGCTGGTCGCGGTTCTGCAAGAGTCGCACCGCATGGCGTTCCGCGACGAGCTCACCGGGCTGCCGAGCCGCCGCGCGCTCGAGGAGCGCCTGCGCGCGCTCGGCCCGGAGTACACGATCGCCATGGCCGACGTCGACCACTTCAAGAAATTCAACGACACCTACGGGCACGACGTCGGCGACCAGGTGCTGCGCCTGGTGGCGGCGCGCCTGGCCGAAGTCGGCGGTGGCGGGCGCGCGTTCCGCTACGGCGGCGAGGAGTTCACGTTGCTGTTCCCCGACGTCGCGCCGAAAGACGCGCTGCCGCAGCTCGAGGCGGTGCGCGAGGCGATCGAGCGCTACCGCATGGCATTGCGCGAGCAGCGCCGCCCGAAGAACGACAGGAAGGGAAGCAGGCGGCGCGGCGCCGGGCGCGCCGAGGACGCCGTGTCGGTCACCGTGTCGATCGGCGTGGCGGGGCCGGGCAAGCGCCTCGCCACGCCCGCCGAAGTGATCAAGGCCGCTGACGGCGCGCTGTACCGCGCCAAGGAATCGGGCCGCAATCGCGTCAGCCGCTGAGCGCCGCAAGAAACTGTCAGCCGCGTGACCCGCTTCACGGCGCAAGCGAGTTCTGACCGACGCGCCGTGCGCGCGCAGCTCTAATGGAAACCGCATCCGATCGCCAGGCGGCCCGGGCGCGTCGTTTCCTACCTTCCCCGGTGGCGGCGGCCCGGGTCCGCCGGCGTCCATGGCAAAACGACGAACCGCCGATTGGCGAAATGGTCCATCATGTGCCGATGGTGGACGCGACGAACAGCCCCCGCAGCGCACGCCTGGCCGTATGGCTCGCCTTCGCCGCGGCGATGGCGGGAGCGGCCGCGATGCTCGTCTCGGGGTTGGGCAGCCGCTTCGGCCTGCTGGATTACGGCTCCGCCTTCGCGCTGCTGCGCGCCGCCGGCTGGATCGGCGCCGTCGGCGCCGTCCTGTGCCTCGCGGCGCTGCCGCTCGCCTCGCGCCTCGGAGAGCGCCGCGCGCTCGTTGCGCTGCTGATCGGCGTGGCGGCGGGCGCGCTTAGCTTCGGCGTGCCCTGGAGCATGCAGCGCGCCGCGAGCGGCGCGCCGGCGCTGTACGACATCAGCACCGACACCACGGACCCGCCGCAGTTCGTCGCGCTCGCGGCGGTGCGGCGCGCCTCGCCGAACGGCGCGACCTACCCCGGCGCGGCGGCGGCCGAAGCGCAGCGCAAGGGCTATCCGGACATCCTGCCGCTCGCGGTCGCCGCGCACCCCGCAGCCGCCTACCAGCGCTGCCTCGAGGCGGCGCGCGCGCTCGGCTGGCAGATCGCGCTCGCCGATCCGAAGGCAATGCGCATCGAGGCGACCGACACGACCCCCTTCTTCGGCTTCAGGGACGACATCGTCATCCGCATCACGCCGCTCGGCGCGGCGAGCCGCGTCGACATCCGCTCGGCCTCGCGGGTCGGCCGAGGCGACTTGGGCGCGAACGCCAGGCGCATCCGCGCCTTCTACCGGGAGATGGCGCGCAAGGGCTGA
>DASPRX010000089.1:0-5935 GCA_035624235.1 Burkholderiales bacterium
CGCGATGCTGCACACGCTGTACCAGCAGAACGTCAGGGCGAGCACCCAGTTCCTGGTCGAGTGGATGGCGCTCGACCTGGTGCGCGACGCGGAGGGCGCGGTGCTGGGCGTCACGGCGCTGGAGATGGAAACCGGCGAGGCGATGATCCTGCAGGCCAAGGCTACGATCCTCGCGACCGGCGGCGCCGGGCGCATCTACGCCGCGAGCACCAACGCCTTCATCAACACCGGCGACGGGCTCGGCATGGCGGCGCGCGCCGGCATTCCGCTTGAGGACATGGAGTTCTGGCAGTTCCATCCCACCGGCGTCGCCGGCGCGGGCGTGCTGATCACAGAGGGAGTGCGCGGCGAGGGCGGCTACCTGCTGAACAAGGACGGCGAGCGCTTCATGGAGCGCTATGCGCCCAACGCCAAGGACCTGGCGAGCCGCGACGTGGTGTCGCGCGCGATGACCACCGAGATCAAGGAGGGGCGCGGCTGCGGAAAGGCGGGCGACTACGTACTGCTCAAGCTCGATCACCTCGGGCCCGAGGTGATCAACCAGCGCCTGCCCGGCATCCGCGAGATCGCGATCAAGTTCGCCAACGCCGACCCGGTGCGCGAGCCGATTCCCGTGGTGCCGACCGTGCACTACCAGATGGGCGGCATCCCGGCGAACTACCTCGGCCAGGTGGTCGCGCCGCGCGGCGGCAATGCGGAAGCGGTAGTGCCGGGCCTGTATGCGGTCGGCGAGTGCTCCTGCGTCTCGGTGCACGGCGCCAACCGGCTGGGGACGAACTCGCTGCTCGACCTGGTGGTGTTCGGAAAATCGGCCGGTGAGCAGGCGATCGCCGACATCCGCGCCATGCCTGCGGCGCACAAGGATCTACCAAAGGACGCTGCCGAGCGACCGCTGGCGCGGCTGGCGCGGCTGGACAAGGCCGCGGGCGGCGAGCGCGTGGCGGACGTGGCCAACGATCTGCGCAGGACCATGCAGGCGCACTGCGGCGTGTTCCGTTTCCCCGAGCTGCTGCTCGAGGGCGTGAGGATGATGAAGGACATCGCCGCGCGCGCCGAGCGCGTCGCCATCGGGGACAAGTCGAAGGTGTTCAACACCGCGCGCGTCGAGGCGCTCGAGTTGGACAACCTGGTCGAGACCGCGATGGCCACGGTGGTGTCGGCCGAGGCAAGGAAGGAGAGCCGCGGCGCGCAGGCGCGCGAGGACTATCCCGAGCGCGACGACAAGAACTGGCTCAAGCACACGCTGTGGTTCAAGGACGGCGACCGCCTCGAGTACAAGCCGGTGCATCTGAAGCCGCTTTCCGTCGATACTTTCGAACCCAAGGTACGGACCTACTGATGCGTTTCTCGATCTACCGCTACGACCCGGACAAGGACGCGCGCCCGCGCATGCAGGACTACGACGTGAGCCTCGAGCCCACCGACCGCATGCTGCTCGACGCGCTGGTGCGCATCAAGGCGCAGGACGACTCGCTGTCGTTCCGGCGCTCGTGCCGCGAGGGCGTGTGCGGCTCGGACGCGATGAACATCAACGGCAAGAACGGCCTGGCATGCATCACGCGGCTCGCGGAGCTTCCGGAGCGGGTCGTGCTGCGCCCGCTGCCCGGACTGCCCGTGGTGCGCGACCTGATCGTCGACATGACGCAGTTCTTCGACCAGTACCATTCGATCAAGCCGTACCTGATCAACCACGACGCGCCGCTGGAGCGCGAGCGGCTGCAGTCCCCGGAGGAGCGCGAAGAGCTCAACGGCCTGTACGAGTGCATCCTGTGCGCCTGCTGCTCGACCTCGTGCCCGTCGTTCTGGTGGAACCCCGACAAGTTCGTCGGGCCGGCCGGGTTGCTGCAGGCGTACCGCTTCATCGCGGACTCGCGCGACCGGGCGACCGCCGAGCGCCTTGACAACCTCGAGGACCCGTACCGCCTGTTCCGTTGCCATACGATCATGAATTGCGTCGACGCATGCCCGAAGAATCTCAATCCGACGCTGGCGATCGGAAAGATCAAGGAGCTCATGGTTCGGCGCGCAGTGTGATGGATCGACTGACGCACGATCGTCTGAAGTGGAAATGCCGCCGCGGGTTGCTCGAGCTCGATCTGGTGCTGGAGCGGTTCATGCAGGGCCAGGCGGGCCGGCTGGACGCCGAGGAGCTGGCGCGCCTGGACGAGCTGCTCGAGCTCGCGGACAACGAGCTGTGGGACATCGTGAACGGCCGCAGCGACGGATACGAAGCGCATCTGTGCGGCGTCGTGCAGCGCCTCAGGGCGAGTTGACAAGGAGATGACCGTGGACAAGCAAGCCAACCTCAAACTGCCCGACGGGCGCAGCATCGAATTCCCGATCCTGTCCGGATCGGTCGGACCGGACGTTGTCGACATCCGCGCGCTGTACGGCAAGCTGGGCGTGTTCACCTACGACCCGGGCTTCCTGTCCACCGCGAGCTGCGCCTCGACGATCACCTACATCGACGGCGACGCTGGCGTGCTGCTGTACCGCGGCTACCCGATCGAGCAGCTCGCGCAGCACTGCGATTTCCTCGAGGTGTGCTACCTGCTGCTGAACGGGGAACTGCCGAACCAGCAGCAGAAGAAGGAATTCGACGGAATTGTCACGCAGCACACGATGGTGCACGACCAGTTGAACCGCTTCTTCACCGGCTTCCGGCGCGACGCGCATCCGATGGCGGTGCTGGTCGGTGTGGTGGGCGCTCTGTCGGCCTTCTACCACGATTCGCTCGACATCGCGAACCCGGATCATCGCAAGATCTCGGCATTCCGCCTGATCGCCAAGCTGCCGACGATCGCGGCGATGGCCTACAAGTACAACATGGGCCAGCCGTTCATGTATCCGCGCAACAACCTCTCATACACCGCGAACTTCATGCGCATGATGTTCGCCGTGCCCTCGGAGGATTACGTCGTCAACGACGTGCTGGTGCGCGCGCTGGACCGCATCCTCATTCTGCACGCCGATCACGAGCAGAACGCCTCGACCTCGACGGTGCGGCTGGCGGGCTCCTCCGGCGCCAATCCCTTCGCCTGCATCGCGGCCGGCATCGCCTGCCTGTGGGGTCCGGCGCACGGGGGGGCGAACGAGGCGGCGCTGCAGATGCTCGACCACATCGGCGACGTCTCCAAGATCGGCGAATTCATCAGGCAGGTGAAGGACAAGAACTCGCACGTCAAGCTGATGGGCTTCGGGCACCGCGTCTACAAGAACTACGACCCGCGCGCGAAGCTCATGCGCGAGACCTGCCACGAGGTGCTCGCCGAGCTCGGACTGGAGAACGACCGGATGTTCAAGCTCGCCATGGCGCTGGAGAGGATCGCGCTCGAGGACGAGTACTTCGTGTCGCGCAAGCTCTACCCGAACGTCGACTTCTACTCCGGCATCGTGCAGCGCGCGCTCGGCGTTCCGGTGAGCATGTTCACCTGCATCTTCGCGCTGGCGCGCACCGTGGGCTGGATCGCGCAATGGAACGAGATGGTCGCAGACCCGGATCAGAAGATCGGACGGCCGCGCCAGCTGTACAAGGGTGCGACGCGCCGCGACGTGCAGCCGATCGACAAGAGGTGAGCGCCATGATGAAGGAACTGCTCGGCAACTCGTACCT
Source organism: Burkholderiales bacterium (assembly GCA_035624235.1). GTDB lineage: Bacteria > Pseudomonadota > Gammaproteobacteria > Burkholderiales > SG8-39 > DAHVFK01. The sequence continues at coordinate 3,614 of DASPRX010000089.1, forward strand.
GTTCGGCGGCAACGCGCCGTTCATCGAGGAGCTCTACGAGCAGTACCTGTCCAATCCTGGGTCGGTGCCCGGGGAGTGGCGCGAATACTTCGACCAGATGCAACAGCTGCCGGGGGCGGCTGGCGCGGCGCGCGACGTGGCGCACGCGCCGGTGGTCGAATCGTTCGTGCAGCGCGCGCGTACGGGCGAGCTGGCCGGTCGCGGCGCGCCGCAGATCGACGTTGCGCACGAGCGCCTGCAGGTTTCCGCGCTCCTGCTCATCACCGCTTACCGCATCTCGGGCGCGCGCTGGGCGACGCTCGATCCGCTCAAGCGCATGACGCGCCCGGCGGCGCCCGAGCTCGAGGCCGCCTACTACGACCTGAAAGAGGCGGATCTGGACCGGGAAGTGAACGCCGGTTCCTTCGTCGGCCTGGACCGCACCACACTCAGGAACCTCATCCAGGCGCTGCGCGAAACCTACTGCGGCAACGTGGGCTACGAGTACATGTTCATCAGCGAGCGCGTCCAGCGCGACTGGATCCAGCAGCGCGTCGAGCCGCTGCGCGGCACGCCGCGCTTCGCTCCGGAAGTGCAGAAGCGCCTGCTGCAGAAGCTCACCGAGGCCGAGCAGCTCGAGCGCTATCTGCACACGCGCTACGTCGGGCAGAAGCGCTTTTCCCTCGAAGGCGGCGAGAGCCTGATCCCGTCGATCGACGAGCTGATCCAGCGCGCCGGGGGGACCGGAGTGCAGGAGTTCGTGATCGGCATGGCGCACCGCGGGCGGCTGAACGTGCTGGTGAACGTCCTCGGCAAGACGCCGCAGGAGCTGTTCCTCGAGTTCGAGGGGAAGGCGGCGCACGAGCTCACGGCTGGCGACGTCAAGTACCACAACGGATTCTCCTCGGACATCTCGACTCCGGGCGGGCCGGTGCACATCTCGCTCGCCTTCAATCCCTCGCACCTGGAGATTGTGAACCCCGTGGTCGAGGGCTCGGTGCGTGCGCGCCAGCGCCGGCGCGACGACAAGACCGGCGCGGAGGTGCTGCCGATCCTGATCCACGGCGACGCCGCATTCGCGGGCCAGGGCGTGGTGATGGAGACGCTCAACCTCTCGGGGACGCGCGGCTACGGCACCGGCGGCACTGTGCACATCGTCGTCAACAATCAGATCGGCTTCACGACGTCCGATCCGCGCGACACGCGCTCGACCATCTACTGCACCGACGTGGCGAAGATGGTCGAGGCGCCGATCTTCCACGTGAACGGCGACGATGCCGACGCGGTGTTGTTCGTGACGCAGCTTGCGCTCGACTTCCGCCGGCAGTTCAAGAAGGACGTGGTGATCGACCTGGTGTGCTTCCGAAAGCTCGGCCACAACGAGCAGGACGAGCCGTTCGTCACGCAGCCGCTCATGTACAAGAAGATCGCCCAGCACCCTGGCACGCGCAAGCTGTACGCAGACAGGCTGGCGGCGCAGGGCGTGATCCAGGCCGGCGAAGCCGAGGAGATGATCAAGAAGTACCGCGGAGACCTGGACGCGGGCAGGCTGAGCGCCAACCCGGTGATCTCGAACTTCAAGAGCAAGTTCGCGGTCGACTGGGCGCCGTTCCTGAACACCAAGTGGACCGATGCGGCGGACACGCACGTGCCGCTCGCCGAGCTGCAGCGCCTGGCCGAACGTGTCACGTCGGCGCCCGACGACTTCAAGCTGCACCCGAGCGTCGAGCGGGTGATGCAGGCGCGCAAGCAGATGGCCGAAGGCAAGCTCCCGGTGGACTGGGGCATGGCGGAGACGCTCGCCTACGCGAGCCTGCTGTCGAATGGCTACGACGTGCGCTTGTCCGGGCAGGACAGCGGCCGCGGCACCTTCGCGCACCGCCACGCGGTGCTGCACGACCAGGACCGCGAGCGCTGGGACCAGGGCACTTACACGCCGCTGTCCAACATCTCCAAGGACCAGGGCTCGTTCGTGGTCATCGACTCGGTGCTATCGGAGGAGGCGGTGCTCGGCTTCGAGTACGGCTACGCGACCGCCGAGCCCAACGCGCTGGTCATCTGGGAGGCCCAGTTCGGAGACTTCGCCAACGGCGCGCAGGTGGTGATCGACCAGTTCATCAGCTCGGGCGAGGCGAAGTGGGGTCGGGTCTGCGGCCTGACTTTGTTGCTGCCGCACGGCTACGAAGGTCAGGGGCCCGAGCACTCTTCGGCTCGACTCGAGCGCTACCTGCAGCTGTGCGCCGAGCACAACATGCAGGTCTGCGTGCCGTCGAACGCCTCGCAGATCTTCCACCTGCTGCGCCGCCAGATGCTGCGCCCGTTCAGAAAGCCGCTGGTGGTGCT
>DASPRX010000094.1:0-6373 GCA_035624235.1 Burkholderiales bacterium
GGAGCGCGCCGCCAAGCTGGCGGGCGGCGTCGCGGTGATCCGCGTCGGCGCGGCGACCGAGACCGAGATGAAGGAGCGCAAGAGCCGCACCGAGGACGCGCTGCACGCCACGCGCGCGGCGGTCGAGGAGGGCGTGCTGCCCGGAGGCGGCGTGGCGCTGCTGCGCACGCGCCCGGCGCTCGACGCCCTGCGCGGCGAGAACGCCGATCAGGATGCAGGCGTCCAGATCGTGCGGCGCGCGCTCGAAGAGCCGCTGCGCCAGATCGTCGCAAATGCCGGCGAGGAGCCCCCGGTGGTGGTGCAGAAGGTGGCGGAGGGCAAGGGCAATTTCGGCTTCAACGCGGCGAGCGGCGGCTACGGCGACATGGTGCAGATGGGCGTGCTCGACCCCTGCAAGGTGACGCGCAGCGCGCTGCAGAACGCGGCGTCGATCGCCGGGCTCGTGCTCACCACCGACTGCATGATCGCGCAGCTCGAGGAGCCGCGCGAGCCGGCGGGCGTGCCCGCGGGCGAGATGTGACTCAGGCGAGCGCGCGCCGGTAGGCCGCGAGATAGGCGCGCGCCGGCTCCTGCCAGCCGAAGTCGCGCGCCATGCCGGCGAGCTGCCGCGCGCGCCACGCGGCGCGGTCGTGCCAGGCATCGAGCGCGCGCCCGAGCGCGGCGCCGAGCGCCTGCGCGCTCGGCTCGTCGAACAGGAAGCCGGTCCGCTCGCTCACCGAATCGGCGAGGCCGCCGGTGCGCCGCACCAGCGGCAGCGTACCGTAGCGCATGCTGTAGAACTGGTTCAGCCCGCAGGGCTCGAAGCGCGAAGGCATGAGGAAGAGATCCGCGCCCGCCTCGACCAGGTGCGCCAGGCGCTCGTCGAAGGCGATGCGCGCGGCGATGTGGCGCGGATTGCGCGCGGCGAGCGCGCGCCAGGCGTCCTCGAGCTCGCGCTCGCCGGTGCCGAGCAGCACGAGCTGCGCGCCGCGGCGCGCGATCTCCTGCGCGGCGCCGGGCACCAGGTCGGCGCCCTTTTGCGGCACCACGCGGCTCGTCATCGCCGCGAGCGGCGCGTCCGACGCCTCGGGCAGGCCGAAGGCGCGCTGCAGCGCGGCCTTGTTCGCCGCTTTCGCGTCCAGGCGCGCGGCGTCGTAGCGCGCCGCGATCAGCGGGTCGCGCGCCGGATTCCAGGTCTCGGTGTCGATGCCGTTCAGGATGCCCACGAGATCCGCGGCGCGCCGGCGCAGCAGCCCGTCCAGGCCGAAGCCGAGCTCCGCCCCCTGGATCTCGCGCGCATAGGTCGGGCTCACCGTGGTGAGCAGGTCCGCGTAGCGCAGGCCTGCCTTGAGGAACGAGATCTTGCCGTAGAACTCGAGCCCGTCGGGGGTGAAGGATGCCGCGGGCAGCGCCAGCTCGGCGAGCACCTTGGCGGGGAACAGGCCCTGGTAGGCGAGGTTGTGCAGCGTCACGACGCTCGCGGCATGCGCGCCGCCCGAGAAGGCGAGGTACGCCGGGGCAAGACCGCACTGCCAGTCGTTGCAGTGGAGCACGTCCGGACGCCAGGCGAGCGGGCTCGCGCCGCCAGCGAGCAGCGCGGCAACGCGCGACAGCAGGCCGAAGCGCAGATGGTTGTCGGGCCAGTCGGCGCCCTGCGGGCTCTGGTAGGGGCCGCCGGGCCGCGCGTAGTAGTCGGGGCAGTCGAGCAGCCACAGCGTCGGTTCGCCCGGCGCCTCGAGCAGCCGGGCCGCGGCGAGCGTGCCGCCCGGATCGGGCAGTTCGAGGATCTGTTTCGCCTTGGGAAAGGCCTGGCGCAGGGCGGGGTAGGCCGGAACGAGCAGCCGCAGGTCGGCGCCGGCGGCTTCCAGCGCGCGCGGCAGCGCCTCGGCGACGTCCCCCAGGCCGCCCGTCTTGGCCCAGGGCGCCGCCTCCGGCGTTGCGTACAGCACGCGCAGCCGCTGCGCCATGGCCGCGCTAGCCTAGAGCCACGCCATCATCCCCATCTCGAAGGGGTGCGTCAGCAGCTCGTGCCCGGGAAACGCGCGCACGCGGTACTCGATGCGCCCCGACAGCTCGGGCACGAAATCGAGCCCGAACAGGTGCTCGCCCGCGTCGGGCAGCGCGCGCTCGAAGACGAGGCGCGCGCTCGCCGCGCTCGCGCTCGCCTGCTCGGTGCCGGGGCGCGCGAGCAGCACCTCGAGCACGACGTCCTCGGGCGCGAGGCCGTTCAGCGCCGCGGCGACCGAGATGCGCAGCTTGGCGCCGAAAGGCTGGCGCGCGACCGGCTCGTCGACGCGCCGCAGCCGCACGCCGCTCCAGGCCGCGCGCACCTTCGCCTTCCACACGGCGAGCGCGCGCGCCGCCTGGAAATCGTGCGCGGCGTAGCGCTGCCACTGGCGCGTCGCGGGGCGGTAGAAACGCTCGATGTACTGGGTCAGCATGCGCATCGACGACATCTTCGGCACGATCGAGGAGATCGAGCGTTTGGCCATCGCGACCCAGCCGGGCGAGTAGCCGGCCGGGCCGGTGGCGTAATAGAGCGGGATCACCTGGTCCTGCAGCAGCTCGTACAGCGTGCGCGCCTCCTCCTCGTCGCGGCGCGCGGCGTCGAGCGTCTCGGAGGCCGGCTTGATCGCCCAGCCGTTCGTGCCGTCGTAGCCTTCGCCCCACCAGCCGTCCAGCACCGACAGGTTGATCACGCCGTTCATCGCCGCCTTGATGCCCGAGGTGCCGCTCGCCTCGAGCGGGTGCACCGGGTTGTTCAGCCAGACGTCCACGCCCGAGACCATGCGGCGCGCGAGCCGCAGGTCGTAGCCCTCGACCATCAGGATCTTGGACTCGAATTCGGGCATGCGCGCCACCTCGCCGATGCGGCGGATGAGGTCCTGGCCCTGCTGGTCGGCGGGGTGCGCCTTGCCGGCGAACAGGAACAGCAGCGGTCGCTTCGGGTCGCGGGTCAGCTCGCGCAGCCAGTCGAGGTTGTTGAACAGCAGCGTGGCGCGCTTGTAGGCCGCAAACCGGCGCGCGAAGCCGATCGTCAGCACGGTGGGGTTGGCCGGGTCGGCGAGCTTGAGGATGCGGTCCAGGTGCGCTTCCGAGCCCTGGTTGCGCGCATGCTGGGTGCGCGCACGGTGGCACACGAGGTGCAGCATCTGCGCCTTGAGGCTCTGGTGCACGTTCCAGAACTGCGCGTCCGGAATGCGCTGCACCGCTTCCCAGCAGCGCGCATCGAACAGGCGCTGCGACCAGTCCGGCCCCATGTGGTTGTCGAAGGTCTCGTACCAGCCGTCCGACAGGAAGGTCGGCACGTGCACGCCGTTGGTGACGTACTGCACCGGGTTCTCGTCCGCATCGATCTGCGGCCACAGCTCGGCGCAGATCTGCGACGACACACGCCCGTGGATGCGCGATACGCCGTTCTGGTAGCGCGAGGCGCGCACCGCGAGCGTGGTCATGTTGAAATCGCGCGACGAGGGCGAGTGGCCGAGCGCGAGCGCCGCATCCAGGTCGCCGCGCAGCTCGGGGCACGCCGCCTCGATGTGCGCGCGCACCAGCGCCTCGGGGAAGTGGTCGTGCCCCGCTGCCACCGGCGTGTGCGTGGTGAACACGGTGTTCGCTGCGACGGCCTCGTGCGCGGCGTCGAAGCCGAGCCCCTGCGCCATGAGCGTCCTGATGCGCTCGTAGGCGAGGAACGCCGGATGGCCTTCGTTCACGTGCCAGCAGTCGGGCCGGACGTCGAGCTCCGCGAGCGCGCGCGCACCGGCGATGCCGAGCACGATCTCCTGCTCGAGGCGTGCGGCGCGGTCGCCGATGTAGAGCTGGTCGGTGATGGCGCGGTCGTGCGTGCCGTTCTCGCCCACGTCGGTGTCGAGCAGGTATAGCGTCACGTGGCCGACGCGCGCGCGCCACAGCCTGACCTGGACGCGGCGTCCGGGCAGGTCGAGCGCGATGCGATGCTCGCTGCCGTCGGCGCGCAGCACGGGCTCTATCGGCAGCTGCTCGAAATCGGTCGCGCTGTAGAGGGCGTGCTGGCGGCCCTCGCCGTCCAGCGTCTGCTGGAAATAGCCCTGCCGGTACAGCAGGCCGACGCCGACGAAGGGCATGCGCAGGTCGCTCGCGGTCTTGGTGTGGTCGCCGGCCAGGATGCCCAGGCCGCCGGAGTAGATCGGCAGGCTCTCGTGCAGGCCGAACTCCGCGCAGAAGTAGGCGATGACGTCGCCCTGCTGCAGGTGCGCCGTGTTGTTGCCGCGGATCGGGTCGCCGTGATACGTGTCGTAGGCCGACAGCACGCGATGGTAGGCGTTCAGGAACGCCGGATCCTCGGCCGCGTCGTTCAGGCGCTTCTGGTCGATGCTGCGCAGGAACGCCTTCGGGCTGTGGCCGACCACCTGCCATAGCGCACGGTCGAGGCGCGCGAACAGGGTGCGCGTCGGCCGGTCCCAGCTGTACCAGAGATTGTTGGCCAGCTCCTCGAGCCGCTGCAGGCGCGGCGGCAGCGAAGGCCTGACGTCTAGTCGGTAAGGAGTGCCACGCAAGATGGCGCGATTCTACAGGGGCCCGGCGCGCGCCGGCCTCAGCGCACGTGGTGCAGCGGCTGGCCGAGCATGTCCGGCGTCACCACGGTCACGCCGTGCTCGGTGACCGTGAAGTGCCGGCGGTCCTCCTCGTGGTCGAGCCCGATCACCGTGCCTTCGCGGATGCGGCAGCCGCGGTCGATGATGGCGCGCTTGACCACCGCGCGGCGCTCGATCAGCACGTCGGGCAGCACCACCGAATCCTCCACGCGGGCGTGGTTCTCCACCCGCACGTTGGAGAACAGCACCGAGCGGCGCACCGTGGCGCCGCTGATGATGCAGCCGCCCGAGACCATCGAGTCGACGGCCATGCCGCGGCGCCCGTCCTCGTCGAACACGAACTTGGCCGGCGGCTGCTGCTCCTGGTAGGTCCAGATCGGCCACTCCGTGTCGTACAGATTTAGCTCCGGCGTGACCTTGATCAGTTCCATGTTGGCTTCCCAGTACGCGTCTAGCGTGCCGACGTCGCGCCAGTAAGGCTTGCCCTCGCGCATGCCCACGCAGCTTTCGACGAAGCGGTGCGCGTATACGCGGTAGCGCGGCAGGATGTACGGGATCACGTCCTTGCCGAAATCGTGGCTCGAGGAGGGGAGGTCGGAGTCGCGGATCACCTGCTCGAACAGGAACGCGGCGTTGAAAACGTACACGCCCATGCTGGCGAGGCAATGATCGCTCGAGCCGGGCATCGCCTCGGCGCGCTCGGGCTTCTCGGCGAAGCGAGTGACGCGTCCCTCGCCGTCGACGTCCATCACGCCGAAGCTCCCCGCGTCGCGCAGCGGCACCTCGACGCAGGCGACGGTCATGTCCGCGCGGCGCGAGACGTGCTGGGCGAGCAACCGGCCGTAGTCCATCTTGTAGACGTGATCGCCCGAGAGCACCAGCACGTAGCTGCAGCCGTCGGAGCGCAGGATGTCGAGGTTCTGGTATACGGCATCGGCCGTGCCGCGGTACCAGCGCTCTGCGATCTGCTGCTGCGCCGGCAGGATGTCGATCGACTCGCGGATGCGCCCGTCGAGGAAACTCCAGCCGCGCTGCAGGTGCTTGATCAGGCTCTGCGCCTTGTACTGGGTCGCGACGCCGATCCTCCGCACGCCGGAATTGACGCAGTTCGAGAGCGTGAAGTCGATGATGCGGAACTTGCCGGCGAAGGGCACCGCGGGCTTGGCGCGCCAGTCGGTGAGTGCCTGCAGGCGCGCGCCGCGGCCGCCGGCGAGCACGAGCGCGTAGGTTTCCTTGGTGAGGTGACTGACGTAGCGGAGATCGGGCTGCTCTTTCAAGCCGCCGTAGGCATCAGCGGGACGCTCGTCGGCAGAGGCTGCCGCCGCGAGGCCTTTCCGGTCGACGTCGCCCACGAGGTACCTCCCGCCCCGGCCTGGCCGGACATTGCATCGGATCGCGGCCTATTGTTCTTGCAAACGCGCGCCGCGCGCTTGACGCAGGTCAAACCTGCTTGCTCGCTTAGGCGCCGCGTAGCGGGGGAAGTTCCGGGCCGGCGTCAGTGCATCATCCCGAGCGCCCGCGGCAGCCACAAAGTCAGTGGCGACCAGTAGGTGACGATCACGAGGAAACCCAGCATGGTCAGCAGCCAGGGCCAGACGGCGATTGTGAGCTCCGTGATCCCCATCTTCGTGATGCCGGAGGCCACGTAGAGGTTGAGCCCTACGGGCGGGTGGCACATACCGACCTCCATGTTCACCACCATCATGATGCCGAAGTGCACCGGGTCGACGCCCAGCTTCATGGCGACCGGAAACAGGATCGGCGCCATGATGAGCACGATCGATGAGGGCTCCATGACGTTGCCGGCGAGCAGCAGCAGG